>NZ_JAGIOH010000001.1:2107291-2408333 GCF_017876625.1 Streptomyces syringium | reverse complement strand
AGGTCCTGCTCGTTCATGAACGCGGCGATCTTCTGCTCCATCGTGCTGTCCTCCGTCTCTTTATGGCGAGGTACTGCATACGGGATATTGCGTGGTGTTCCCCGCACCGGGACGCGGATACGGCCTTTCCCGACGGGAGCTGCGGGCAGAATCCCGCAAGGGAATGACGGGGATATCGGACCTTTGGACGCCGCATGCGTCACAGGGAGAATTGAATTCGTGGTGCGCTATCTCGATGGGACATGCGCGGCTTTGGGGTCCGGGTTCGGGGACCGAATCATCCCGGACGTCGGCCGGTAATCCATGCGTCGGGGTGTCAGCGCCTTCGAATAACTATTCGGTGGCGATCACCACACTAGCGGGCTGTGGATCAATGAGAACAGGCCATAAAGATTTCTGGCCGGATCCATAGCGTGCAGGCCGTCGTCGGCGCTACCCCCGGTACGGGCCCGACCTGGGCTTCTGCTGTCGGGGCCCGGCGCGCCCCGCGTAATGCGCGGGTAAAGGAGTGGCCGATTCCGCTCTCCCGAAAGTCTCCGGAATCCCTATTTTTCCAAGAAAACGGAAATATCGCTCGGGGGTGTTCGGGACCCCGAGCAGTTGAACGGGGGGTCGCGCGTCATCTGTCATGGTCGGACCGTGCGCTCACGGTCCGGCCGCCGAGGCGGCGTCGAAGGCGTCCGCCCGTGCCCTCAGCGCGCGTCGGCGGACGCGTCCTGCGCCCGGCGCAGCCTGATCAGCAGGGTCACGGCCCGCATGGTGAAACCGGCGGCCGCCAGGAGGGTCGCGCAGGTGAACAGCGCCGACTCCACACCGCGGCCGAGGTCCAGGAACAGCGCGGGGCTCGCCACGACGAGGAACAGCAGCGCGGCCACGGCGCAGCCGCTGGCGACCGCGTAGCTGATCTCCACCGTGATGGCGTCGCGGCTCTCCTGACGACGTGGTCCGGACATGCGCCGCCTCTCTCCCGGTACCTTCATCCCCGCAGTCTGTCATCCCGCGCGGTGGTGAGCGGGTGCAAGCCCCGATACGGGCGGGGCGGACACGGCCGGCGGCGCGTGGCCGGCGGGGCCTCGCGGCTTCACGCCGCGGGCGGCTCCGTCCTCGGGGACCGGTCGCAGCGGCCTGATTCATCCGGCCGGCCGGGCTGATCCGGCCGGTCCGGCACCCGTAGCAGCGGGCTGGTGTGGCGGCTGAGCCAGGCGCGATAGGCGGGGTTGGCCCGGATCAGCTGCTCGTACGCGTCCTGGAGGTCGCCGAACAGCGCGTCGAGGTCGGCCGGGGGCATGGAGCAGGGTCGCGACGCGAGGAAGAGCCGGGCGGCCAGGGGGTCGCCGTGCAGGGGGCGGAGCACCGTGCCGGGCGCCGGGTCGGCGGTGGGCTGGCAGGGGCGTACGGCCTCGCCGGAGGCGACGAGCTCGGCGGCGGTCGTGCTGTCGCGGACGTGCACGAGGCGGGGGTCGAACCCCGCGGAGGTGAACGCGCGGCGCAGCGCCGCGCACTCGTCGTCGGCCGTCGGGTCGACGATCCAGGGTTCGCCGGCGAGGTCCGGGAGCCTGATCACCGGCCGGTCCGCCGCCGGGTGGCCCGCGGCCAGGGCGACGAACCTCGGCTCGCGCGCGATGAGCATGCGTCGCTCCACCCCGGGCGGGACGGTCAGGGGGAAGCCGTCGAACTCGTGGACCAGGGCGACGTCGAGCTGGTTCGTCGCCAGCAGCTGGAGCAGGGTGTCCGCCGACACCTCTATATGGATCGTGGTGTCCGTGTCGGGGAGACGGGCGTGGACGCGGCCCAGCCAGCCCGTCACGGCACGGCTGCCGATGCTGCCGATCCGCAGGCGCGAGCCCCCCGAGCCCACCGCCGCGTCCCGGGCGGCCGTCACCAAAGCGGTCATCTCGGCCACGATGGGCCGCGCCCGGGACAGCACCGAGTGACCCAGCGGTGTCGGCCGGCTCCCCGTCTGGCCGCGGGTGAAGAGGAGGCCGCCGATGGCCCCTTCGATCCGGCTGAGCTGAGTGGTGAGGGAGGGCTGGGTCATGCCCAGCTGTAACGCCGCTTTCCGCACACTTCCCGCGTCGGCTATGGCCAAAAGCGCACGGAGGTGCCTGACCTCTAGCTCCACGGGGGGAGCATAACCGCGCCTCCTGCGTCACACCAGACACAGCCGGGGCAGGGTAGGTGATTACTCGGTGCTATGGCCACTTGGCATCATCCGCACCATTGATATCTCGTCAGAGACTCTCCGGGACCAAAGAGTTCACCCGACGCACCCCGGCCGCCTGTCCACCCCGTGCGGCCGAAGGTGCTCGGAACGAATGGAGTCCCCCACATGAACCGCTCCACGATGGTGCTCTCGGCAGCACTCGGCCTCGGACTGGCCGCGAGCATGACGGCCGTGCCCGCCTCCGCGGCGACGGCGCACACCGACCGGCAGTTCACGCAGTCCTCGTACGTCGGCTCGGCGGCCGAGGAGGCGAACAACAAGGCCTTCTTCGAGGCCGTGATGAAGTCCGCGAAGGCGAAGCTGGCCGCGAAGCCGGGCCTGCGCGCCGTGACCGTCACCTACGACGCCCGCAGAGCCCCCACCTTCGCCAACCAGATAGCCAGCAGCGCGCGGATCTGGAACAGCTCCGTGAGCAACGTCCAGCTGCGTGCGGGCAGCAACGCGGACTTCACCTACCGCGAGGGCAACGACTCCCGTGGCTCCTACGCGAGCACCGACGGCCACGGGCGCGGCTACATCTTCCTCGACTACCGGCAGAACCAGCAGTACGACTCCACCCGCGTCACCGCCCACGAGACCGGTCACGTCCTCGGTCTGCCGGACCACTACTCGGGCCCGTGCAGCGAGCTGATGTCCGGCGGCGGCCCCGGCCCGTCCTGCCGGAACGCCACCCCGAACAGCGCCGAGCGCAGCCGGGTCAACTCGCTGTGGGCCAACGGCATGACCGCGTTCAACAAGGACGCCTTCACCAAGGCGCACTGACACCGCACTGATCCCCGGGGTCGCGCGGGCGGCCGGCAGGGCGCCCGCAGGGGCGCACGCGCGACCCCGAAAGCGGCTCTCAAGTGGTCTCCCGTCGATCCGGCGGGGGCCCCCGGCGGCTTCTCCGCAAGATCACCAACAGCCCCTGGGTGATCTTCCGGACGATCCCGTGACGCACGACGGCGGCGGCCCGGCTCCTTCCCGGAACCGGGCCGCCGTCCCGTGCCAGCCCACCCGGGTCCGCCGAGGGCGCATACTGAGGCCAATGACGAAGCCAAGAGCGACCCGACGTTACTTGCCCACCAGCCCCTTCAACACCCCGCCCGTGACGCTTCCGGTCGAGCACTTCGCCGTAGGGGACCGCGTCACACACGACCGGTACGGTCTCGGACGGGTCATCGGCGTCGAGGACGGCATCGCCGTGCTCGTCGACTTCGCATCGCGCCAGGAGCGGATTCCGGGGCCCTTCACCAAGCTGACCAAGCTCTGACCGCACCCGTGGCGCCGCGATTCACCTATCCGGAGGTGGGAGCCACCGGGCGCGATCCGCTGCCCGGCGGGTACTCCCACCTCCGCGTCAGCACGCCCACGGGCCACGGCCGGGCCGTCTTCGAGGCGGCCGCCGACGCCGTGCTGACCTGGGGCATGCACCGGGCCGCGGGGGTGCGGATCGCCGACGGCACGCCTCCCGCCGCGTACGGCGTCACCGTGACCCCCGGCGTCGGCATCGGCCCCCTGCGGGTCTACGGCCCCTGCGCGGTGGCCTGGGCGTTACGGGAGGAGCGGCGGGCCGGCTTCGCGTACGGGACCCTGCCCGGCCACCCCGAGACGGGGGAGGAGGCGTTCGTCGTGACGATCGACGACGCGGGGGACGTGACGCTGACCGTCACCGCCTTCAGCTGGCCCGCGCGCTGGTTCACCAGGGCCGCCGGACCGCTGGTGCCCCTCTTCCAGCGGGCGTACGCGCGGGGCTGTGGACGCGCCCTGCGCAAGGAAGCCGCCCGCCGGACGATCCGGGGCTGATCCCGCCCCGCCCCCCTCCGGCCGCCCCCGCGCGCCCGCGTCCCACCGGCGTACGGAATGCCCTGTACCGCTCCACCGGCCCGACTGCGCGGGCCCGCTCGCGCGGCTTCGGTATCCGCGCGCTACCGCGACCGGACCCACTTCGTACGGCCGGCGCCGAAGCGGGCGCGCAGGGGTACGTAGCCGGTGCGTATGGCTCCGCCGGATACGCAGGGTGTGTCGGGCCGTGCCCGGTGTGTACGGGACCAGGACGTGTCCGCATAGTCGCGGCGTACGCCCGGAGGGCCGTGGCTCGCGGCGTCTGGTGCGTGCCGGGCGGTAGCCCGGTCACCCCCAGCGGGACCGGGCCTGGGGGTATTCCCACGGTGGCTGGGGAGCGTCGTGGGCCAGGACTTTGCGGACACACCCTACGGAGTCGTCGGTGCCTCGGCGGGCTGTGGGCGGCTCATGAGGAACGCCGCACCCGAGCCGGCGGCGAAGAGCGCGAAGACCGAGACGGCCGTGCCGAACCAGGTCGCCCCCAGCCATTGGCCGCCGAAGTAGCCGAGGCTCACGCTGTACGCCGCCCAGGTCAGACCCGCCAGCGCGGACCAGGGGAGGAACTCGGCGACCCTGCGGTGCATCACCCCCGCGCCGAGGCTCACCACGGAGCGCCCCGCGGGCGCGAACCGGGCCAGGACGACGAGCGGGCCGCCGCCGCGCAGCAGCGCCGTGCCCAGCTTGGCCTGGGCCGCGGTCAGCCGGCGGGAGCGGGAGATGGCGCGGTCGAAGCGGTCGCCGCCGCGCCAGGCGAGGCGGTAGGCGACCAGGTCGCCGAGGACGGAGGCGGTCGCGGCACACATCACGAGCGCGAACATGTCGGCGAATCCCGCGTGGCCCCGGGCGGCGTCGGCCGCCGCGTCGGCGGCGGTGCCCGCGGCCGCGGTGGCGGCGGTGATCACCAGGACCCCGCTCGGCAGCACCGGGAGGAAAACATCGAGGAGAACGGACAAGCCGACAATCACATAAATCCATGGCGTGGTGGCCAACGCCCCCAGCTGCTCCAGCACGTCCTGATCTCCCGGTACGGTCCCCCGCCGCGACGTCGCAGGGGAGCGGCAGGGGCGGCCTTCACAACCGTACAGCGTACGCCTGGGGCTCCTGAGGCGTGGGATCGGGGGGTTGTGATGTTGTGAAAGTCACGGGCCGTGAGTGGCTCCGGGTGCTCGCCGGAAGGGGGCCCGGTCATGCGCCAGGAGGGGTCCGGCGGTGCCGGACCCCTCCTGATGACGGGCGGTGCGGACGGCCCGGGGCCGCCACTGCGCGGTCAGACCGCGCTGGGGGTGCGCTGCGGAGCGGACGCCTGGGCGTCCTCGCCACCGGAGCGGGAGAACAGACGGTCCAGCGAGAGGGCGCCGGGACCGGTGAAGACGAGCAGGAAGAAGGCCCAGCAGAACATCGCCGAGGCCTCGCCACCGTTCTGTATCGGCCACAGGGCGCTGCTCTGGTGCATGTCGAAGTACGCGTACGCCATGGAGCCGGAGGCGATGAAGGCCGCGCTGCGGGTGCCGAGGCCGAGCATCACCAGGCCGCCGCCGACGAGCTGGATGACGGCGGCGTACCAGCCGGGCCAGGTGCCGGCGTCGATCGTGCCGCCGCCGACCGCGCCACCGAGGACGCCGAACAGCGAGGCGGCGCCGTGGCAGGCGAAGAGCAGGCCGACCACGACGCGGAAGGCGGAGAGGACGTAGGGGCGGGCGGCGTCGAGCCGGGCGGTGAGCGCCGAGGCCGAAGACGTGGGGGGCATGGGTGGGCTCCTCGTGGCGGGGACGGGAAGGACGAGGGCTCCAGGTTAGGTACCCCTAACGATACTTGCAAGTTCAAGTTTCTTATTTCATTCGAACGCGCGCCCTGGTATCCGGGGCCTCGTGCACGTCCTTGGCCGGGCCCTTGGCCGGGTCAGTGACCGTGGCCGTGTCGACCTCCATGTCCAGGACCGTGGCCAGCCGCTTCCCGGCGTCATCGGTCTCCGCGCGCGCCTGGTCGAGCCGCAGCCGGGCGGCGCGGCCGCGCAGCGTCAGCGTCATCAGCTGATTGCCGAACCAGGGACCGCCGCCGACCCTGTCCCAGCCGAACGGCGCCCGCCCCACCCGCCCGTGCCGCGTCAGCGCCCGCCCCAGCCACCGCCCCGGCCCGCTCCAGCCGAAGCGGAAGCCGAGCCGCACGATGGTGTGGATGTTGTTGTGCACCGGGGAGCAGGTGAGCTGGAGGACCCGGCTGCGGACGGCGTCCGGCAGGGCGGGCTCGGCGACGTACGCGTGGTGGACGTCACCGGCCAGCACACTGATCGTCGCGGGCGCGTCCGGTCCGCTGCCCGCCGTCGTGATCAGCTCGGTCAGCTCCGCGAACGACGCCGGGAACGCCGCCCAGTGCTCCAGATCCGCCCGCTGGCGCATGGTCTCGGCCACGCGCGCCCAGCGCGGACCGCGCTCCCCGGCGCACAGCGCCGCGTTCCACACCTCGGCGTCGTGCACCGCCGGTGGCAGCAGCCAGGGCAGCGACGAGCCGATGAGGAGGTGGTCGTACGAGCCGTGGCCGGCCAGCACCTCGCCGCGCAGCCAGTCCGCCTCGGCGGGGGCGAGCATCGCCCGCGCGCTCTCCCCGAGGACCCGGGTCGTACGGGTGTCGACCATCACCAGCCGTACGCGCCCGAAGTCCCGTCGATAGCTCCAGCGGGCCTCGGCCGGGTCGTCGTCGACGCGGGCGGCGAACTCCCGCAGCGCCTCGGTGCCGTCCGGGGCGGAGCCGACCGCCTTGTAGAGCTCGTCGCGGGCCAGCTCGTCGGGGGAGAGGTTGCCCAGGTGCTGGTACACCCAGTACGACATCAGACCGCTGACCGCCCGCTCCCGCCACCACGGCGTCGCCCGCATCCGGTCCCGCCAGGCCTCGCTGGTGTTCCAGTCGTCTATGACGTCGTGATCATCGAAGATCATCAGACTCGGGACGGTGGAGAGCAGCCAGCGGACCTCCGGGTCGCGCCAGGACTCGTCGTAGAGCCGGGTGTACTCCTCGAAGTCCGCGACCTGGTGCCACGGCGGCTCGGTGAGCGGGCGCCGCTCGGCGATCCAGCGCCGGGTGGCCTCGGAGGTCTTGTCCGCGTAGACCTGGTCACCCAGCAGCACGAGGACATCGGGCCGGTGACCGCCGGGGTCGTCATCGGCTTCCGTACGCGCCATGTCACGGGCCATGTCACGCGCCATGTCGCTCGCCAGGGTGTCGAGCGCGTCCGGTCCGAACGGGCCGAAGGGTTTCAGACGGGCCCGCGCGCCGACGCCTTCCGCCTCCGGGGGCGGCGCGGACCACCGGCAGGACCCGAAGGTGACCCGCACGGTGTCGTCACCGCCGCCGGCGCCGATCGCGGGCGTGCGGATCGTGCTGTCGGGGAAGGGCGACCCGGCGGGCGGCCACACCGGCTCACCGTCCAGGAACACGCCGTACGCCGTCTCGCTGCCCGGGGTGAGGCCGGTGACCGGCACCAGGGCGTAGTGGTGCCCGGCGACCTGCCAGGTGCGCGCCGAGCCGCCCGCGCCGTCGGCGCAGCGGACCTCCGCCTCGCAACTCCGGTCGCTCTCGACCCACACGGTGGCGCTCGTACCGCTCTGCCAGTCGACGTACCGCAGCAGCGGGCCCAGGCGCAGGGCTGCCGTCATGCCGGTCTCCCCTCCGTCATTCCGTACGGTACGAAACGAGGGAGGGGAGCACGGAGTTTCCCATTCCGGGGTGAAGTCCGCGCGGGTCAGCAGCCCTTGAGGACGGCCGCCAGCTTGTTCTTCTCGGCGGGGTCGACCGTCAGCTTGTAGTGGTGCTTCACCGTGACCCACATCTGGCTGTACGTACAGGCGTAGGACGCGAGCGGCGGCATCCACTGCGCCGGGTCCTTGTCGCCCTTCGCCTGGTTCACCCGGTCGGTGACGGCGATCAGCTGCGAGCGGGTCAGGTCGTTGGCGAACGCCTGCCGCTGCGCGGTCGTCCACGTGTTGGCGCCCGAGCGCCACGCCTGCGCCAGCGGCACGATGTGGTCGATGTCGATGTCCTGGGCGTCCTCCCAGGTGGCGCCGTCGTACGGCGAGACCCAGCGGCCCTCCACCGCGGCGCACTTGCCGTCCTGCTGGACGTCCTCGCCGTCGCGCTTGAGGACGACCTCACGGGTGTTGCAGGCGCCGCCCTGGCTGCTCCAGTGCGGGAACTTGGACCGGCTGTAGCCGTCCATGGAGCCCTCGCTCTTGACCGTCAGCTCGCCCAGGTACGTACGGGCGGTCGCGGCGTCCGCCGGGGCGGGCGGCGCGGCGTGGGCGGCCGGGCCGCTGAGGACGATGGTGCCGACCAGGGCGGCGAGCCCGCCGCCGACGGCCGCACGACGCGCGTAGACGCCGCGCGGAGCAGAGGTGACGCGTATACCGGACATGGGAACTCCCTTGAAGTGGGGGGTTGTCGGCCGTCGGGGCGCGGCCAGCATCGCGGCGACGGATTACCGAGGGGTGGTCGCCGGGTAACAGCGTGGCGACGCGACCATGTCAAAGCAAGGGGGCGGGAGCGTGATCCACCCCTCGGACGGGTTCGCTGACACGCCGCCACCCGCGCGCGTCAGCAGGGATGTTCAACAACCGTAGGGTGACCGGGTGCTCGCCGCCGAAGTCCTGCTGCCCGTCGACACCACCCTCGGGGTGGTCCTCGCGGCCCTGCTCGTCGCCGCCGTCACCGTCGCCGCGCTCGCCCGCCTCACCGGCGACCGGGGCCGGGGCTACGCCCGCCAGATCGCCGTCGCGGGACTGCGCGCCGCCGTGCAACTGGCGGCGGTCTCCGCACTGATCGGCTGGGTGGTCCGGGCGGCCCCGCTGCTGCTGTGCTTCGTGCTGCTCATGTTCGCCGTCGCCGTCCGGACGGCGGGCCGCCGCGTCACGGACAATCGCACCTGGTGGTGGGCGGCCGTGCCGATCGGGGGCGCGGTGCTGCCGGTCGTCGCCGCGCTGCTTCTGACCGGGCTCGTGCCGTACCGCGGTATCGCGCTGATCCCGGTCACCGGCATCCTCATCGGCGGCGGCCTGACCGCGACGGTCCTCGCCGGCCGGCGCGCGCTGGACGAGCTGCGCACCCGGCACGGCGAGGTGGAGGCGGCCATGGCCCTCGGCTTCCTCGACCGCGAGGCCCGGCTGGAGATCGCCCGCCCGGCCGCCTCGGACGCTCTGCTGCCGGGCCTGGACCAGACCCGGACCGTGGGCCTCGTCACGCTGCCGGGCGCCTTCGTGGGCATGCTGCTGGGCGGCGCCTCACCGCTGCTGGCGGGCGCGGTGCAGCTGTTCGTGCTGGTCGCGCTGATGGCCGTGCAGGTGGTGGCGGTGGCCCTCACCCTGGAACTGATCGCCAGGGGCCTGCTGCACCGGGGTGCCCCCACCGAGGTACCTGTACCCTGAAGGGAGCAGAAGGGGAGTAGCTCTTCGCCGGACCGTCGACATACTGCTGAGTTCGCTCAGCCGGCGCCCGGAGGCGGAGGTTTTCACATCCGCCAGCGAGACCTTCGGCCGCAGTGTCCACGACGCTGCCGTGCCGAAGCGACCCCTGATCCCCACGCAGGCCCCGTCCCTCGGTGCGCGCAGCCCCACCGACAGAGGAAACCCTGTGTTCAGCTTCACCGTCGCCGCCCTGGTCTTCGGGGTCGTCTTCCTGGCCGAGCTGCCGGACAAGACCGCTCTCGCCGGCCTGATGCTCGGCACCCGCTACCGCGCGAGCTACGTCTTCGTCGGCGTCGCCGCCGCCTTCGCCGTCCACGTGGCCCTGGCCATCGCCGCGGGCAGCGTCCTGACCCTCCTGCCGCACCGCCTCGTCCAGGCCGTCGTCGGCCTGCTCTTCCTCGCGGGCGCGGCGATGCTGCTGCTGAAGAAGGACGACGGCGAGGAAGAGATCAAGAAGCCCGCCGACCAGTCCTTCTGGAAGGTCTCCGGCGCGGGCTTCATGCTGATCCTGGTCGCGGAGTTCGGCGACCTGACCCAGATCATGACCGCCAACCTCGCGGCCCGCTACGACGACCCCGTCTCGGTCGGCGTGGGCGCGGTCCTGGCCCTGTGGTCGGTGGCGGGCCTCGGCATCGTGGGCGGCCGCACCCTCATGAAGCGGGTGCCGCTGGCTCTGATCACACGGATCGCGGCGGTGCTGATGCTGGCGTTGGCGGGGTTCAGTCTGTACGAGGCGGTGGCGGGCTGACGGCTGTACCGCTTGGGCGCAGTGTGCCGCTGCCTGTGCCCGCGGCCCCGCGAGGCGCGCCTTCGGGCAGACCGATCGCGGGGCCGAGGGCCCGGTAGTCCACGAAGCGCCGCGTGCCGCACCTGCCGCATGCGGCGATGCCGGCGCTTGTGGTCCACTCGTCTTCGGGGTGCGTGCACGGCATGGGCGGAGCCCGGTCACCGTGTGCCGGTACGCGGCATCTGCCAGTTGGCAGCGCAGGCGGCGCACGCTCTGAGGTGCCACGTGCTGGCTACCCCGGCCCAGTCGGTGACCTCGACGCGGCCGGCGGGCACATGGCCTCCTTCTGGGAGACGGCACCAGCAACAGGCGTCACCGCGTAGCTGACTCTCCGAGTAGGCGGTCGGTGAGGGGAGTGACGCACGTCGGTGTGCCGGGGAGCTCGGGGTGTCGTGCTGAATGTCGGACATGACACTTACCTTCATGCCTCGAAGGGGTCGTTCCTACCGCGTTCCGGGGACGTTGGGAACGCAGCAGCCTTAGCGTGCGATGTGTTCCCAACGTCCCCGGGGGTACTCGTGAACGAAGCCCTGCGCCGAGCCATGGCCGATGCACGGTTGACGGACGACCAGCTGGCCGAGCGGTGTGGTGTCGACATCAAGACAGTGGGCAGGTGGATCACTCAAGCGGGACGTGTACCCCGCGCCCGGCACCGGTGGGCGGCTTGCGAGGCACTCGGAGAGGATGAGGCGGTGCTCTGGCCGGAGGCAGCGAGGAAGGCCGTCAAGATCGGGCCGGACCGGGAGATCGTCTCGGTCTACCCCTATCGGTCCGGATGCCCGGCATCCCTGTGGCGTTCGCTGATCACCAATGCCACGGAGGATCTGACCTTCGCCGGATACACCAACTACTTCCTCTGGCTTGAGCAGGCGCGCTTCGGTACGGCGCTACGCCGGAAGGCCGCCCAGGGGTGTCGAATCCGTTTCCTGGTCGGCGATCCCGACAGCGACCTGACGCGCGCAAGGGAGAGGGACGAGGCGGTGCCGCTGACTCTGTCCACCCGCATCCGCGTCACCCTTGCCGAGCTGGAGAAGATCAAGGCCCAGCCGGGGATCGAAGCGAGATTCAGCGGTGGTCATGCCCACCTCTCGGTCTTCCGCTTCGACGACGACATGATCGTGACCCCCTTGCTGACCCATCGAGTCGGCCATGACGCCCCTACGCTTCACCTACGGCGCCGTCAGGACGATGGGCTGTTCGACCGTTTCGCCTCTCACGTAGCGGAGTTGTGGGAGAGCGGGAGCCCAGTCTGGCAGGGAGACGCTCATGGTTAGGCGTGACTTCGAGGACGACCCCGACGCCCCGGCCGCCAACAGCCTCGTCCCGGCGGCTTCGGCCGTGGTCGTGGATGTCGGCGGTCGTGTCCTGCTCCAGCGTCGAAGCGACAACGGGATGTGGGCACTGCCCGGCGGTGCCATGCGTATTGGCGAGTCCCTTCCCGAATGCGCCGTACGGGAGACGAAAGAGGAAACCGGCCTGAATGTCACAGTGACCGGCATCGTGGGCACGTACAGCAATCCCAGGCACGTATTCGCCTACGACGACGGGGAAGTACGGCAGGAGTTCTCCATTTGCTTCCTCGCCCGCCCGGTCGCGGGGGAGACGGGCAACCTTGCGGTGTCGGACGAGTCCACGGATGTGCGCTGGTTCGACCCGGAGGAAGTGGATGCGCTGCCCATGGTTGCCGGTGTGCGCAAGCGCGTGGACGACTGGCGGCACGGGCGTATGCCCGCGATCCGATAGGGCGGGGACGCGATGAGCGGGCACGATTCCATGCCGCTTCACTCGGTCTCGGTGGCGGGAGCTGTCGTGCGCGAGGACGGACGGGTCCTCGCGATCAGGCGCAGTGACAACGGGCGGTGGGAGCTGCCGGGCGGAGTGCTGGAGATCGACGAGGCGCCCGAAGAGGGAGCCTGCCGGGAGGTGCTGGAGGAGACCGGCATCGAGGTCGAGGTGGAACGGTTGACGGGCGTCTACAAGAACATGACGCGCGGGATCGTGGCTCTGGTCTTCCGCTGTAAGCCCGTGGGCGGTGCGGAGCGGACCTCCGATGAGTCCGTGGCTGTCTCCTGGCTGACTGCGGAGGAGGTGCGTGCGGCGATGACCGAGGCCTACGCGGTCCGGATTCTGGACGCATTGGTCGACGGCGGTACCCCGCACGTGCGGATTCACGACGGTCAACGGCTGATGCGTGCCGGCTGAGCGCTGATGCCTTCGAGAACCGTGCAGGCTCGACCGGAAGCCGGGGAATGCCTCTCGCCGGCGGTCGTGATCTGGGACTCTTGGCCCGACCGAAGGGGGAGTGCCCATGACCTCGGGCTTTGGACTTGTCGTGCGCTTCACGCTGCGCGACGCCGACGCGGCGGAAGCTTTCGACGAGCTGGTGTCACGGACCCTGGAAGGGATCCGGCGGCACGAGCCGGGCACCGTCGTCTACATGAACCACCGCGTACCTGGTGAGCCGGAGGTGCGGATCTTCTACGAGCTGTACGAGGACCGCGCCGCGTTCGACGCGCACGAACAGCAGCCGCACATCAAGCACTTCCTCGAAGCGCGCGAGGAGTTCGTCTCCCGCACCGAGGTGACCTTCCTGGAGCACGTCGACGGAAAGGCGTGAGAAGGCTGGCGCCCCCCGAAGGACGGCGTGCGTGTGTGGTCATCGCGTGATTGCCACGGTGGCGAGGCCGCGCAGGAACGCCCTGGAGGGCGCGTGGGAGGCGGCGAGTGCGGTCGAGAACGCGTACCGGCTCGCCACGCGCGCGGGCGCCGGTCACACGGTGCACCTGGTGATTGCGCTGCGGGATACGAATGTCGCGACCCACGCGGGAGACTTGTCCGGGGCGCGCCGCGCGCTGAGTCGGGCCGTCAGTCACCAGGGACGCGCGGACACGGATGCCGAGGTGCCGAAATGGGCTCAGTTCGTCGGCCCGTTCGAGGTCGACTACGCCACAGCGGACATGTACGTGCGGGCCGAGCAGCCGAAACAGGCCGTGCCATTCCTGCGCGCCGCCGTGCGCGGCATCGGCGGCGACCTGGCTCGCAACGGCGTCTCGTACCGCGTGAAGCTCGCAGGCGTGTTGCTCGCCGCCGGGGAGGTCGACGAAGCTTGCGCGGAGATGGGTGCTGCTCTCGACGCGTTCGGCGGTATCGCCTCTCCGCGGCTGCTGGGCAAGATCCGAGGGTTCCAGCGAGCTGCGGCCGGCATCGACAGCATCGCGGCCCGCGAGTGCGGAGAGCGCATCCGCGGGACCATCCGAGGAGGCACGACGTGACGCAGCAAGGGGCCATCACGGTAGAGCGCATGGACGGCCCTGCCGCCGCTCGGGCCGAGGACGCGTTCAGACTGGTCTACGCCGAGGCATTCGCCGAGCCGCCGTACAGCGAGACCGCAGACGATGTGGCAGCCACCTTCCGGCGCTTCCGCTCCCAGACCCGCAAAGGCACCTTCCGCGCCGCCCTGGCCTGTGCCGAGGACGGCGAGCCGGTCGGCATGGCGTACGGCCACCCCCTCGGGCCCAACACGGGCTGGTGGGACCAACTGACCGAACCCGTGCCCGAAGAGATGCGGCGCGAGGACGGGCACCACACCTTCGGCCTCATGGAACTTGCTGTGCGCGAGTCGTGGCGCCGGCAGGGCATCGCGCGCTGCCTGCACGAGACGCTGCTCGACGGCGTCGAGGCCGAGCGCGTGCTGCTCAATGTCCACCCAGACAGCAAGACTGCGTCGGCCGCCTACCGGGCGTGGGGATACCGCAAGATCGGCGAGGCGCGCCCGTGGGAGGGCGCGGACCTCCATGACGTGATGCTGCTCGACGTTAGGCCCGATCAAAAGAGCGTCTAGGGCCAATGCCGTTGCGTTACGGTCTGGCCGTTCTCGGTGGGTGGATGAGGACGGCCTGGGTGGGGGTTTGGGTGGGTTGTGGCCAGTGGCGGTGTGCGGCTCTTTTGAGCCGGTAGTTGGACATCTTGCGTTTCACGACCCGTGGTTGACTGCGAAGTCGGCGTGGGGGCCGAAGGCCGTCCAGGCTGTCGTCACGCCACCGCGTCAGGTGTCCGATCAGCAGTTCAGGGGGAAAAGACACCTGGCGAGGTGGTGACGCTGCGCCGGACGGCGCGCAGCGTGTCGGTGAAGGAGAGCCGGTCCGGATCGGTTCTTTGGGCGGTGGCGCATCGGACCATCAGAGACCGCAGGGCGTAGTGGACCAGCAGGTGCGCCCAGATCTGCTGGCGCACACCCTCGGGCGTCTTGCTGGAGAGCACGACCCGCGGACCGCGCTGCTGCGTCTTGATCTCGGCGAATACCGATTCGGCCTCCCACCGCTCGCAGTACACGGCGGCCAACTCCGCTGCGGGGTAGAGCTCTTCGTCGAGGAGGTCGGTGACCAGGCGGTACTCCTCCACTCCCGAACGGGGACCGATTCCTTCGAGCCCGTAGGCGATCACCCGCACCCGGACCGGGTCACGCTTCTTCCCGTCGGTGCCGGCATGCAGGCGGCTGAGCCAGGAGCCGTCCGCAAGCCGCTGCTGAACGGGAAGCACCCGGTTCGCCGAGACCCGCCACAGCAGATGGGCACCGGTCGCGGTGAAGGCCCGCCACAACGGCACACCGAGGAACTCACGGTCGGCGAGCACGAGCATGTCCGGGCCGGTTGAGCGCACCAGCCGGGCCGACAGGGTCAGCTCGCCGACCCGGCAGCCGCCCAGCTCCGCGTCGAGCACCGCATGCGTCCCGCACTCAACCAACGCGGCCATTCGTACCTGCGGGAACGCCGACCGGTCCGGCTTGCGGGTGTTGCCCGGACGGCCGAACTCCGCAGCATTCGCAGGTGAGTCGGCGACGTCCCAGCAGGTGCCGTCCACTGCCGTCAGCCGAAGTCGCCGCCAGGACGCACCGGGTGTTCCCGTCCCGGCCAAGGGCCTCGCGGTGGCGGCGAACAGCACCCGCAACGGTTCAGCCCCGAGCCTCTCCCGGGCCCTGAACAGGGATGACTTGGCGGGGATCCGCCAGTCGCCCCACAGGCCGGCACTCCGCAGGCCCTCGGCCAGATGCCTCAGCACCTCCAGATACGGCGCCGGGGAGAACAGCGCCAGACCCAGCACGAAATAGACCGTAAGCCGAGCCGGCAACAGCCGTCTGCGCTGTTCGGTCCGGCCGCACGCCGCCACCACCCGATCCACCAAGCCCGGCGGATACACCCAGGTCAACAACCCCAGACCCGCCAGCTCAGGCACACGCTCAGCCATCGGCACCACCCCCGGAACAGCACCCAAAGCCTACGCCCACAGCTATCGCAACGGCATTGCGTCTAGGGCGTGTCCGCAAAGTCAATTGGGGAGCCATAGCCGCAGGCAGGCGAGGGTGACCAGGGCTTTGTAGTGGCGGGCTCGTTTGTCGTAGTGGGTAGCAAGGTCCTTGTTCTGCTCGAGGCGGTTGAAGCAGCGTTCGACGACGTTGCGGCGCCGGTAGATCTCGTGGTCGAGGCGGCACAGGCTTTCGCCGCGTCGTCGGCGTCCGCTGATCTGGTCGGCACGCTCGGGAATGGTGCAGGCGATGCCGCGTTGCCGCAGGTAGGCACGGATCTTGCGGGATGAGTAACCTTTGTCTCCAACCACCCGGGCTGGCCTGGTCCGTGGCCGGCCGGGCCCGCACCGGGCGATCCGGATGCGGGCCAGAACCGGCTCGAGCTGCGTGCAGTCGTTGGCGTTCCCGCCGGTGACGGTGAACGCCAGCGGACGGCCATGGCCGTCCGCTGGCGAGGTGGATCTCCGTGCTCAGTCCGCCGCGGGACCGGCCGAGTGCCTCACCAGTCCAGGGCCCTCTTTTCGGGCTCCGGCGGCGTGCTGATGGGCTCGTACGATCGTCGAGTCGACGCAGACGAGGGACCAGTCCACTGCGCCGACCGCGTCCGAGTGCTGCTGGACATGGGCAAGGAGCCGCTCCCAGGTCCCGTCCGCAGACCAGCGGCGGAACCGTTCGTAGACGGTCTTCCGTGGCCCGTACCGCTCGGGCAAGTCCCGCCAGGCTGCCCCGGTCGACAGCTTCCACAGGATTCCGTTGAGGACCTGCCGCCGGTCCCGGACAGGACGGCCCATCCGGGGCGGGGTCAGCAACGGCTCGATCACTGTCCAGGCCTGATCAGTGAGTTCATGACGACGCACCACGAACGGAGCAACGACCAACCGACTTTGCTGACACGCCCTAGTCCGGGGGAAGCGGCGAGCAGGCCGGAGGAGGCGGGTCCGTTCGGCCCGTACGGTGATGATGGCCCGCCATGCACTCGAGTGAACCGTCAGGTGAGGACACCGACGCGGGCTGCGAGCCCGCGAAGCTCGGTGGTCGTCCGCCCCGAGACCAGCAGGCCGGAGATCAGGGACTTCACCGCCGGGCGGGCGTGTGTCTCTTCCGGGGCGTGGTGTTCGGCGGCAAGGAGCGCGCGGATGCAGTCGTTCCGGCGATTCCAGCGGGCGAAGGCGGTGGCGACGTCGGTGTAGTAGCGGGCCCGCCGCTCGGTGCTCGGTAGGTTCCCGGGCACTACCGCCTTGGCCGCCGCGAGCGCGGCAGAGGGGTCGCCGGCGGAGTTCTCTGCTGAGACCAAGTGGAGCTGGACGGTGGTCGGGCTGAAGCCGCCGCCGTGGTCCCGCAACACGGCGGCCGGGCCGAGCTCCTGGGCGATGGCAGCTGCCTCGCCGGTCAGCTCCCGCATCCCGGCCGCGTCCCCGGCGCGGGCGGCGGTGTAGGCGGCGGACTGGATCAACAGGCCCCGCTGGGCCGCCAGTGCCGGCTCCCCGCCACGGATGGCGGGGTTGTCGGCGGCCGCCAGGGCGATGGACAGTGCCTGCTCGTGCCAGTCGGCCTTACGCGCCAGAACCGCGAGCTGGCGCGCGGCCTCCGCGACCAGTAGGGGCTCGTCGACGGCTTCGGCGGCCTGGCGTGCACGGTCGGCGGCCATCCAGCCGAGCTGCTGCTCGTCCAGCTTGATCAGCATGCGCGTGGCCAACAGATAGCTGCGCACCAGCAGCCCGTCACCCTCGGTGCCCTCACCACCGGCCCGGGCGTGGGCCGCACAGATCAGCCGGGGCAGCCGTACAGCCAGGCTGCCGTACGCGCAGGCGTGGAAGTCCGTGAAGGCCCGGCCCAGATCCGTGTGCAGGACCGCCGTCGACGGCACGGTGACGTCTGTGTGGAGGCCGAGCATGGCGTCCCGCACGCGGGCGACCAGTGCCTCGCCGACGGCGCCTTCCTCGGAGGGCGTCTTGCCGGTGGGAAGGACGGGGACGCCAACGGCCGCGGCAGCTGTGACCGCGAGATTCGCGAGCAACTTCCTGCGCCGCACCGGGTCCTCCCCGCCTTCTCGACGAGCCGTCCCTGCCACCCTAGGGCCCGGAAGGCGGGGGTAGGCGGTGGCAGGGCCGATCGCATGGCCGTGCCGGACGTCCGGTTGCGGGGTCAGGCCGAGGGCGTGTGGCGGGATGTTGAGGGCGTCAGCGAAGCGTCGCAGCACGGTGACGTCGGTCAGCGGCGAGATACCGCGCTCGTACCGTGATACCTGGGCGGCCGAGAACCTGGTCAGCACGCCGAGCTGGGCCAGGGTCAGGCCCTGTTTCTTGCGCGTCTGCCGGACCAGGTCGCCCACGGTCGTCTGAGACACCGGCTGTGCTTGGACCGCGTCCATACCGTCCCCGCTCGTCGGCGAGAGTTGGGCCGCCGCTCACCGTACCGGCGCCCGCCGCCGCAGGACAGGGGCTTTGCACGGGATGCAAACGGCTTTGCGGTCTACGGCAACGCCCCTGCCACCGATGACGAGGCCGCGGTGTCCTCGGAGGGCAGGCGGCCCGGACGGCGGGGCGCCGCGGCGCATCCGAAAGGGGATGTGAGGGATGAGCGTACGCAAGAGGGCCGCGATGGTGGGCCTCGGCGGCCAGGCCACCAACGACCACCTGCCCGGCCTTGCCCAGTGCCACCTCGCCGAGCTCGCCGGGATCTGTGACGTCGACGCCGACCGGGTCACCGCCGCGGCCGCCACGCACCAGGTGCCCGGCTTCACTACCGTCGAGCGCCTGCTGCAGGAGGTTCGGCCGGACTTCGTCATCGCCGCGGTACCGCACCACGCCGGGCAGCAGGTCGTCGCCGCGTGTGCCGAGGCCGGGGTTCACGTGCTCAAGGAGAAGCCGTTCGCCACCGGCCCCCACGAGGCAGCCGACCTGGCCACGCTGTGCGAGAAGACGGGGATCGAGCTGATGGTCACGGTTCAGCGCCGCTTCCACCCCGTCTACGCCGCCGCCCTCCAACTGCTGGAGCGGATCGGCACCCCCTACCTGGTCGAAGGGCGCTACACCTTCCACTGCCCGGACCCGGCCGCCGGCTGGCGCGGCCGCGCGAAGCTCGCCGGTGGCGGGTGTCTGGCGGACATGGGCTACCACCTCATCGACCTGCTGATCTGGTACCTCGGTCTGCCCGACCGCGTCCTCGCGGACACCTCGACCGCCGCCGCGCCGGGCGCCGAGTACGACGCGGAGGACACCGCCCTGGTCCACCTCGCCTACGACCGCGGCCTTTACGGCTCGCTGCTGGTCTCCCGCTCCGCCGGCCCGAAGACCGAGCGCCTGGCCGTCACCGGCCCGCACGGCACGCTCGCCGTCGAGCGCGGCACCGTCCGTCTCCTCGACCCCGGCGGGCAGGTCGTCGAGTCGCTGCTGCGCGACCCGGCCTGGCCCTGCCCGCCCGCCGCACAGATCGACCGCTTCTGCCGCGTCCTGGACGGTACCGCCCCCAACCCTTCCGGCCCGGCCGCCCACCTGCCGCACACCGCGTTCTTGGCCGCCGCCTACGCCTCCGCCACCACCGCCCGCCCCGCAGACCCGAAGGAGTTCCTGGCATGAATGACTCCGCACTCGCCCTGCTCGGCGGCGAACCGGCCGTGACGGCCTTGGGCCCGCACTTCGTCTGGCCGCCGATCGAGGACACCGACCGGCGCGCCGTCGCAGCCCAGTTGGAGACAGCCGTCTCGATCCCCGACCGCTCCGGCGTCGTCGCCGACCTGGAGGACGCGCTCGCCTCCTGCCTGGGTGTCCGGCACGTCGTAACAACCTGCACGGGCACGGCCGCGCTGCACTCGATGTACGCGGCCGCGGGCATCGGTCCCGGCGACGAGGTCATCGTCCCGGCCCTGACCTTCCACGCCACCGCTACGCCGCTGTTCCACCTCGGCGCCCACCCCGTCCTCGCCGACGTCGACGACCGCGGTCGGCTCGATCTCCGCGACGCCGCCCGGCGGCTCACCGCCCGTACGAAGGCCGTCGTCGCGGTGCACCTGTGGGGCCTGCCGGAGGACATGGACGCGCTGGTGTCGTTCGCGGACGAGCACGGGCTGATGCTGCTGGAGGACGGCTCCCACGCGCACGGCGCCACCTGGAACCGCCAGGTGGTCGGCACGTACGGTACCGCGTCCGCGTTCAGCCTCAACGGCCCCAAACCGCTCTCGGCCGGCGAGGGCGGCTTCGTCGCCACCGACGACACCGAGCTGTACTACCGCGTCCTGCTGCACGGTCAGTACAACAAGCGGTGCCGCCGCGAGATCCCCGCCGACCACCCGCTCGCGCGCTTCGCCGTCACCGGCATGGGCTTGAAACTGCGCATCCACCCCCTCGCGGCCGCGCTCGTCCGCGCCCAGCTCACCCGCCTGGACAGCTATCTCGCCGGACGGCAGGCCATCGCGGCCCGCATGTGCGCGGCCCTCGACGATGTGCCGGGCATCCGGGTACCGCACGTACCGGTCTCCGCCCGGCCGTCCTGGTACGCGCTGCCGCTGCGGTACGAGCCGGCCGAGCTCGGGGGGCTGCCGCTTCAGCGGTTCCTCGACGCCCTACGTGCCGAAGGCGCCACCGAGGCGGACCGGCCGGGCTCGACCTGCCCCCTGGGCACTCATCCGCTGTTCCAGGCTCCTGGAGCCCTGCTGCCTGGATACGCTGACCGACAGGGCCCCGCCGCCGGTGACTGCCCGGCAGCGGAGTACGTGCACTCCACCACCTTCAAGCTGCCGGTCTGGCACCGCAAGGAGGACGTCCGCCTCGCCGACGCCTACACCGCAGCCCTCGCCAAAGTCGCCTCCCACGCCAAGGATCTGCTGTGAGCTCCCTCGACACCGCTCTGCTCGCCGACCTCGTCCGCACCGCCGAACGGGACGGCATCACCAAGAGCGTCGTCGGCGCGGTCATCGCCGACGGCGACGGCAAAGTGCTGCTGCTGCACCGGTCGGCCGACGACTACCTCGGCGGGCTGTGGGAGCTGCCCTCCGGCGGCGTCGACGCCGGTGAAACCCTGGTCGAGGCCCTGCGCCGGGAGGTCGCCGAGGAGACGGGGCTGACGGTCACGGCCGTCGGCGGCTATCTCGGCCACTTCGACTACCGCTCCGGCAGCGGACGCGCCACCCGCCAGTTCAACTTCACCGCTACCGTCGCCGGGGAGACGGTCACGCTCACCGAGCACGACGCGCACCTGTGGGCCGACCGCACCCGGCAGAACCAGGTGTCCAGCGCCGTCCGGACCGTCCTCGACACCTGGCGCCGCCAGATCGCCTGACCGGCGCCCGAGGCCCGT
Organism: Streptomyces syringium; assembly: GCF_017876625.1. Lineage (NCBI taxonomy): Bacteria > Bacillati > Actinomycetota > Actinomycetes > Kitasatosporales > Streptomycetaceae > Streptomyces > Streptomyces syringium. The sequence continues at coordinate 2,387,451 of NZ_JAGIOH010000001.1, read as the reverse complement.
AGCTGTACGCGGCCGGACCGGGAGCCCAGGCGTATGCCGAGCCCACGGCCGGACGTGTCCGCCGCTGCCGGTGGCGCCGGGAGCCGATGCGGCCTCAGCCTCGCGTGAGCTCGGGCGGCAGCACCGGCGGGTTGCCCTGCGTCCATGTGATGTGCAGATCCGCGCGGCGTAGCCGCCAGCCGTCCACGGTCCACACCAGCTCGTTGTCCGTGCGGCCGCCGGAGAGGAACAGGGTGCCGTCGTCGGCGAGTACATGCGTGCTGAGCTGGTTGCCGCGCAGGGTCGCGCGCTCGCCGTCCACCTCGATGATGTAGTTGGAGCCGAAGTGCACTGTGCGGTCGAAGAGCCGCATCGCGGTGCGTACGTTCCCGAGGACGGCGTCACGTCCCCGCACCGCTCCCGCGGGGGTCGCGGTGGTCGCGTCCTCGGTGAAGAACGACGCGGCCCACGATGCGTCGAACTTCCGGTCGTCGAGGGATCGCAGATAGCGGTCGAAGAGGTCCGTGATCTCGGCGCGGTGGATCAGGGCCAGGATTTCGGTGCGCGACGTCTCGTTGTCCATGACGGCGATCATCCGACCTCAACTTCGGTCGAGGTCAAGCGGGACGCCGCCGTCACACCCCCGCGCCGCACCGATCGCGGCGGTCCGCCGCGTGCCACGCCGCGAGGAGGCGCTCGTACATCCTCCGCTCCGACCTGGTGAGCAGGCCCCGGCGCGTGGCCAGGAAGGCGCGGATGGTGTCGTTTATCTCCTCGGGCGACAGCTGGTCGGTAGTCGAGTCGGGTGACATGGGACCAGGCTACGAGCAGGAGGCCGCCTTAAACCCCCAGACTCGATCAAGTTCGCGGAACGCTCATCAAACGGTCATCAAGACGAACGCTCATCGAGACCCGTGGCAGCTTCTTACCCGACCGTCAGCGCGATGCCGCCGTCCGGCCCCGCCGTGACCCGGACCTGCTCCAGGTCCATGACGTGTACGTCCGGCGCGTGGGCCGCGGCGCGCGGGCCGACGCCCACGACGCGCATGCCGGCCGCCTTGCCCGCTGTGATGCCCGCCTCGGAGTCCTCGAAGACGATGCAGTCCTCCGGGGCGAAGCCGAGGGCGGCGGCGCCCTTGAGGAAGCCCTCCGGGTCCGGCTTGCTCGCGCCGACGCTCTCCGCCGTGACGCGGACCTCGGGCATCGGCAGGCCCGCCGCGCCCATGCGGGCCGTGGCCAGGGCGCGGTCGGCCGAGGTCACGAGGGCGTGCGGGAGGGGGGCGAGGGCGGCCATGAAGGCCGGGGCGCCGGGGACCGGGACGACGCCGTCGACGTCGGCGGTCTCCGCCGCGAGCATGCGGCGGTTGTCGGCGTGGTTCAGCTCCATGGGGCGGTCCGGGAGGAGGACGGCCATCGTCGCGTAGCCCTGGCGGCCGTGGACGACCTTCATCACCGCGTCCGCGTCCAGGTCCTGCTCGGCCGCCCACTGGCGCCAGCAGCGTTCCACGACGGCATCGGAGTTGACGATCGTGCCGTCCATGTCCAGGAGCAGGGCGCGGGCGGTCAGCGTGATCGGGGTGCTTGCGTTGGCCGGCATCGGCGGACTCCAGGGCGCGGGAGCAAAAAAGACAAGTGGCTCCGCCCGCCGGTCAGGGTATACGGACGGAGCCACTTTGTTTCTTCACGATACAAAAAGGGCGCAGCGAACGCCAATGTCGCTGGTCGCAGCCGTCCGGGAGCGGGCCGGGAGCGGGCCTGAGGCGGTCCGGGGGCCGTCCGGGGGCTGCCAATGGGCTATTCCAGCGGGCCGCGGGCGCGGATCCGGATCACGATGGATGGACGCGGGGCGCCGAGCGCATCCGCAGGACCCGAACCGCATTCGAGGAGCGCTCATGGCGGAGGACACCCCGGGCCGGGCCGAGCACCCCCCGGGCCCCTCCCTGGCCGCGGCGAAGCCCTACGTGCCCGGCGAGGGGCAGTCCCCGCGCACCGTCCTGGTCGCGATCGGCGCGCTGCTGCTCGGGCTGCTGCTGGCGGCGCTCGACCAGACGATCGTCTCCACCGCGCTGCCCACCATCGTCAGCGACCTCGGCGGCCTCGAACACCTCTCCTGGGTCGTCACCGCCTATCTGCTCGCCTCCACCGCCGCGACCCCGCTGTGGGGCAAGCTCGGCGACCAGTACGGGCGCAAGAGGCTCTTCCAGACCGCCATCGTCATCTTCCTCGTCGGCTCCGCGATGTGCGGCGCCGCACAGAACATGCCGCAGCTCATCGGCTTCCGGGCCCTGCAGGGCCTCGGCGGCGGCGGGCTGATCGTGCTGTCGATGGCGATCGTCGGCGACATCGTGCCGCCCCGTGACCGCGGCCGCTACCAGGGCCTGTTCGGCGCCGTCTTCGGCGGTACGAGCGTCCTCGGGCCGCTGCTCGGCGGGCTGTTCGTCGACCACCTCAGCTGGCGCTGGGTGTTCTACATCAACCTGCCCATCGGCATCGTCGCGCTGCTCGTCATCGCCGCCGTGCTGCACATCCCCACCCGGCGCACCCCGCACCGCATCGACTACCTCGGCACGTTCCTCATCGCCGCCGTCGCCACCTGCCTGGTGCTGATGACCTCACTCGGCGGCGTGAGTTACCCCTGGGGTTCCTGGCAGATCATCGGCCTCGGCGTGCTGGGCGTCGCACTGCTCGTCCCCTTCGTGCTCGTGGAACGCCGCGCGGCCGAGCCCGTCCTTCCGCTGAAGCTCTTCACCATCCGCACCTTCGCGCTCTGCTCGGTCATCGGCTTCGTCATCGGCTTCGCGATGTTCGGGTCCATGACCTATCTGCCGACCTTCCTCCAGGTCGTCCAGGGCGTCTCCCCGACCATGTCCGGGGTGCACATGCTGCCGATGGTGGCCGGCATGCTGATCTCCTCCACCGCCTCCGGCCAGATCGTCAGCCGCACCGGCCGCTACAAGGTCTTCCCCATCGCCGGCACCGGGCTGACCGCCCTCGGACTTCTCCTGCTGCACCGGCTCGACCCCGCCAGCGGCGTCGGCGAGATGAGCGTCTACTTCTTCGTCTTCGGCTTCGGGCTCGGCCTGGTCATGCAGGTCCTCGTGCTGATCGTGCAGAACTCCGTCGGCTACGAGGACCTCGGCGTCGCCACCTCCGGTGCCACGTTCTTCCGCTCCATCGGCGCGTCCTTCGGCGTCTCCATCTTCGGCACGATCTTCGCCAACAAGCTCGGGCCGCGCATCACCGAAGCCCTCGCCGGCGCGAAGCTGCCCGCCGGTGTCACCCCCGAACAGCTCCAGGGCGACCCGCGCGCCGTGTCCGCGCTGCCACCCGCGGAACGGGCGGGGGTGCTCGACGCCTACTCCGTGTCGATCACCGATGTCTTCCTCTACGCGGTGCCCGCCATGGCCGTCGCCTTCGTTCTCGCCTGGCTGCTCAAGGAGGAACCGCTGCGCGGCAGCGTCACCGCCCCCGACACCAGCGAGGTGCTCTCCAGCAACCCCATCGAGCGCACCTCGCGGGACGAGTGCGCCCGCGCACTGTCCGTCCTCGGCAGCCGCGAGGGCCGCCGCAAGGTCTACGAGAAGATCACCGAACGGGCCGGGTTCGACCTGCAGCCCGCCTCCAGCTGGATGCTGCTGCGCATCAACCGCTACGGATCCGCCGAACCGGCCATGCTCGCCGAGCGCGTGCCCGTACCGCTACGGGTCATCACCGAGGCCGCACGGGAGTTGGAGGTGCGCGGCCTGGCCGTCCGCGAAGGGCTGCCGCTCGTCCTCACCGACCGGGGGCGCGACGTCGCGGCCAAGCTCTTCAGCGCGCGCGAGGAATCGCTCGCGGAACTGCTCGGCGACTGGTGGACGCCGGACCGGCCCACCGACCTCATGGAACTCGTGCGGGAACTGAACAGCGAGCTGTGCGGCTCGGACGCCGAACAGCCCCACAACGGACAGAAGGGCGACCACCGGCGCTAGCCGTGGCCGCTCCTTCCGCTGGCTGTAGCCGCACCTTCGCTCAGGCCAGTTCCTTCGCGAGCCACACCTCGGCGTACGGGCTCTCGTTGTAGCGCGGAATCGGCAGGTACCCGTGGCGTGCGTACAGCGCCCGCGCCTCCACCAGATCCATCCGGGTGTCCAGGACGATCCGCTCCACGCCCCACGCGCGCGCCGCGTCCTCGGCGGCGCCCAGCAGCACGGCCGCGCCGCCGAGACCGCGCTTCGTGGGCCGTACGTACATCCGCCGCAGCTCGGCGGTACGGGCGTCCAGCCGCCGCAGCCCCACGCACCCCGCCTGCTCACCGTCGTGCCGGCCCACCAGCAGCACGCCGTGCGGCGGGGCGAGGTCGTCGCTCGGGTCCTCGGCGAGGTGACGGTCGATCTCCTCGGGTGTGGAGGTCCGGGCGTGGTTCAGCTCGTACCAGCGGTCGGCCACATCGGTGAGGTACTCACGCAGCAGCAGGGCCGACCCGTCGGAGCCGACCGGCTCCGGTCCGACGGTCCAGGGCAGGCGAGTGGTCGAGGCATCGGTCATGCCGGGATCCTCGCACGTGGGACGCGCGCGACGCCCGGGATTTCCCCGGCGGGGGCGGGCGGCCCGTCCCCGCCGGAGTGCGGGGCGGTCAGCCGTTCTCCGGCGCCGCCTGCTGGACGACCTCGAAGGACCACAGCGTGGAGCCGGACGCCGCGGGCTTCTGCTTGGGGGCGCCGTCGCCGCCGCCCTCGCCACCGCCGTGCGCGGCCTTCATCGAGCCGTTCATCCACGCCTGGAAGTCCTCCTCGGCACGCCAGCGCGTGTAGACGAGGTAGGTGTCCGTTCCCTCGACGGGCCGCAGCAGCTCGAACCACTCGAAGCCGTCGGAGTTCTCGACGGAACCGGCCCGCGCCGCGAACCGCTTCTCGAGCGTCTCCCGCTGCTCGGCGGGGACGGTCAGCACGTTGATCTTTACGACGCTCACATGACACCTCTCATCGGGAGGAGCCCCTGGCGGGCCCCTGCTCCGGACCGTGTTGTTGCAGTCTCCTACACCGGCCGTCCGGGCAGGTGCGGGGGCCGCTCCGGAGCGGCGCAACCGCCTGCCCCACCGGGAAGGGGGTGCGCCCTGAGGAGCGCGTGCTGAATGCACGAAGCGGCGTGCGTTCAGCACGACCTGGCACCGGGACGGCACGCCCGGCGCGGCAGCCCGCTGGGAACCTGAAGTCCACTGGTGCTCAAGGGAGTTGTACTGACGGGTCGTTGTCCGGTCCGAAATGCGTGACTGTGTCCCCAGGTGGCGAGTCGGCCTGGAAGGCCCAAAACCACTCGCGCCTTCGCGGTCGGGGACGTAGCGTGATGGCGCTCATGGAGCCGTGTGCTCCGTTCGTATGCGTCGCGAGGTGATGACTTATCTCCCAGGCCTGATCGCCGCCTGTCGTGAGGCTTGACCCCCTGCCCTTTTTCCGGCAGCGCGCGGTCGCCTCAGCAGCGGCCCACCCATCGGCCTGGGCATCGTCGTACCCGTGTCCTCCTGTCACGCAGTGAGCGGGACGGGCGTGCCTGGCCTGCCCATTTCCCCCTTCTGCCCGCCAGAACAGGAACCTCGCCGTGTCCGCCGACACCGACACCCTCCCCCTTCGATCCACCTCTCCCGAGATCCGCACAGGACGCCGCCGCACCATCACGCTGGTCGTCGTCCTCGTCGCCGAGTTGATGAACGCCCTCGACGGTTCCGTCGTCTACACGGCCTTGCCGGCCATCCAGAACGACACCGCCGCCTCCGCCGCCGCCGTGCAGTGGATCCACGCCGCCTACGCGCTGACCTTCGCCCTCGGGCTGATCACCGGCGGCCGCCTCGGTGATCTCCACGGCCGCAAGCGGGTCTTCCTGCTCGGCACCGGTGTCTTCACCGCGGCGTCGTTGCTCTGCGGTCTCGCCGGCACCCCGGCCCTGCTGATCACGGCCCGTGTCGTCCAGGGCGGCGCCGCGGCGGTCATGGTCCCCCAGGTCCTGGCGACCCTGCACGTCACCTTCGACGAGGGATCCAGGGCCAAGGCGTTCAGCCTGTACGGCACCATCATGTCGCTCGGCAGTGTCGCCGGGCCGGTCCTCGGAGGCGTCATCACCGGTGCCGATCTCTTCGGCCTCGGCTGGCGCCCGATCTTCCTGATCAACCTGCCCATCGGCCTGGCGGCGCTGCTCCTCGGCCTGCGTCACCTCCCCGAGTCCTGGGACCACCAGGCCCTGCGCCTGGACCTCGGGGGCGTGGCGCTCTCCGGCCTGGGCCTGCTGCTGATCGCCCTTCCGCTCACGGTCGGCGGCGAACGTCACTGGCCCGCCTGGAGCTTCGTCATGCCGGCAGCGGGTCTCGTGACCCTGACCGTCTTCGTGCTCCACCAGCGAGCCAGGACAGCACGGGGCGGCGCCCCGCTGGTCGTCATAGCGCTGTTCGGGAACCGGGCCTTCAGCGCGGGGCTGGCCGCTCAGCTCGTCTTCGGGCTGCTGTCCGGCGTGTTCTTCCTGACCTGGACCCTGTTCATGCAGGACGGCCTCGGCCTGACCCCCGGGCAGGCCGCCCTGGGCTTCGTGGCGGCCTCCCTCGGCGAGATGGGCGGTGCCTGGCTGGCGATGAGCCTCGCCGCCCGGCAGGGGCGGCGTGCCCCGCAGGCCGGAGCCCTGCTGGCCGCCGTCACGCTGGGCGGCTACGCGTGGCTGATCGCCGGACAAGGACCCGGCCTGCCCTTGGTGTGGACCGTGGCGCCGATGCTGCCGTTCGGGCTCGGCCTGGGGATGATCGGTGCAGCACTGGCCGACATGACGCTGAGCGAGGCCGACCGCGCCCACGCCGGCTCCGCGTCGGGGCTCTTCAACACCTCGACCCAGCTCGGCATCGCGCTGGGCACGGCACTGACGTCCGTGGTGTTCTTCGCCCACGCACCGGCGAGCAGCCGGGGGTCCACGGTCACCACGGCGTTCACCGGCGCCATCTGGTACGTCGTGGGTGCCCTGTTGGCGATGTGGGCCCTCATGCTGCTGCTGCCCAAGCGCACTCCCGCAGGCTGAACTCCCGTCCCGGCCTCGGCCCGTGCGGCCGGGGCCGGGACCGCCGCGGCCCGAACCCCCGAACTCACCGGCCGACAGGTCTTTCAGGTCTTTTGAAGAGGAACAACCACCCCCATGATCCGAGTGCTGATCGCCGATGGTCTGCGACTGCCACGCGAAGCGCTGTCCGCTGTTCTCTCGTTGGAGGCAGGCATGCACGTGGTCGCGCAGGTGCCGCGGGGCGACGACGTCGTGCCGAGCGCCCTGCGCGCCCGTCCGAACGTGGCGCTGCTGGACGTCAACCTCCCGGGGCTGGACGGGATCTCGGCCGCGGCGCAGCTCAAGGCCGCCCTGCCCGCGTGCCGCGTCATCGTCGTGACCGCTCACGAGCGCCCCGACGTGCTCGGGGCTGCCCTGAAGACAGGGGTGGAGGGGTTCATGGGCAAGGGCGCGTCGGTCAAGGAGCTGGCTGAAGCGGTCCGCAAGGTGGCCCGCGGCGACCATGTGCTCGATCCGCGGATCGTCGCCGACGCCCTGCAGGCCCCCGACAATCCGCTCGGCCCGCGCGATATCGACATCCTCCGACTGGCCGCACAAGGGCACACCCCCGCAGAGATCGCCGAGGCCCTGCACCTCTCGCCGGGAACGGTCCGCAACAACCTGGCCGCCATCAACCGCAAGGTCGGCACCCGCAACCGCATCGAGACGATACGAACCGCTTCCGCGCGCGGCTGGATCTAAGGGGCCCGACTTCCCTGCGGCGGCTTCCCGTTGGCATGCAATCTGCACGCCAATCGAGGCACTTTGCCTTTGTCGGAAGCTGTCACGGGGGTGCCCAGATGGGCCCGACATCCGCGTATTCCCTGGTCAGCGCGTTGCCGACAAGGAATTCTCGCAGCGGAAAGCGGTCAACGGTCCCGCGTGGATCCGGCAGCATTCGAGTCAGTCAAGGAAGAGCGGCGACGACAGCCGCCCGGATCGGGAGAAACCATGTCCAGTCGATGTGACGTATGCGGTAAGCAGCCGGGCTTCGGGAAGCGCGTGGCCCGCGCCGGGCTCCGTGCCCAGGTGCGGCACGTCAAGGGACGGTCGAATCGCCGATTCAATCCGAATATCCAGCCGGTCCGGGCCGTCAAGGACGGCACGCCCGTGCGTATGAAGGTGTGCACTTCCTGCATCAAAAAGGGCAAGGTGGAACGTCGCGTCTCGGCGTGAGTCCCATGTGGCATCGCCGCCGCCTCGAGCGGGACGAGTTCCCCTGCCACGATTGCGGATTGCCGACCGCGCCCCTCGACGGTCCGCACGAGTGGTACATGGTGTTCGACAGTGTGTGGGGGCGCGCTCGGGCCTCGGAGGACAGTGTCCTGTGTGTCGGGTGCCTTGAGGTCCGGCTCGATCGCCGGCTCCTGCCCACGGATTTCACCGCCGCTCCTCTCAATGATCCGAGTGACGGCCGGCACAGCAGGCGATTGCTGAATCGTCTGCGGCCCCGGGGTAATGGCTGACGGAACACCTGTGGGCGCGGGACGGATCTTCGCCACCGGAAAATCAGTTTGCCCGGGTCGGAGCCCGCTCTACCCTGGAGGACTGCGAGTCGCGTCCGCGCCTCGCCCGTGTTCTGTTTCGAGGTGATGACGTATCTCCCAGGCCCTGTAGCCACTCGTTTTGAGGCGCTCTTTCCGGATGTCCGCTGCGGCGGGCTTCCGACGTATGCCTCGACGGTGGCGCACCCCATGGCCTGGGCTTCGTCATACCCTTTTCCGCTTCTGCGCGCAGTGGACGTACGGGCATGCCCAGGCTTGCCCTTCCCCCTATACGCGAACAGGAATTGTTGTTTCCGTGTCTACCGACACCCATATCTCCGATGGGCCGCGCGCCGGCGCCGAGCCGGGCCGTGCCCGCACCATCACCTTGGTCGTGGTGCTGATCGCGGAGCTGATGAACGCGCTGGACGGCTCGATCGTCTATACCGCGCTGCCATCGATCCAGGCCGATACCGGGGCCTCCAGCGCCGCGGTGCAGTGGATCCCGGCCGCGTACACCCTCACCTTCGCCCTGGCTCTGATCACCGGCGGCCGGCTGGGCGATCTCTGCGGCCGTAAGCGGATCTTCCTCGTCGGCACGGGGGTGTTCACGCTGGCGTCGCTGCTGTGCGGCGTCGCCACCGGGCCCGAGCTGCTGATCGCGGCCCGGGCCGTCCAGGGTGCCGCCGCGGCGGCGATGGTGCCGCAGGTCCTGGCCACGATCCACGTCACCTTCGACGGGGAATCACGCGCCAAGGCCTTTGGTCTGTACGGGATGATCATGTCGCTCGGCGGGGTGCTCGGCCCCGTCCTGGGCGCCGCCCTGACCAGTGCCGATCTCCTCGGCCTCGATTGGCGGCCGATCTTCCTGATTAACCTGCCGATCGGTCTGGCCACCGTCCTGCTCGGCCTCCGGTTCCTCCCGGAGTCCCGCGACCTGCAGGCCCGGCGCCTGGATCCGCTGGGCATGGTGCTCTCCAGCGCGGGTCTGCTGCTGATCGCCTACCCGCTCACCGTGGGCGGCGAGCGGCACTGGCCGGCCTGGAGCTTCGCCATGGCGGCGGCCGGGGTCGTCGTGCTGGCCGTTTTCGTGGCGCAGCAGCGGGCGAAGACCGCCAAGGACGGCTCGGCGCTGGTCGCCCTCTCGCTGTTCCGGGGCAAGGCGTTCGCCGGCGGGCTGGCCGCCCAGCTGGTCTTCGGACTGGTTTCCGGTGTGTTCCTGCTGACGTGGACGCTGTTCATGCAGGAGGGCCTGGGCTTTTCGCCGGCCGAGTTCGCTCCGGGGTCGATCGCCGTGTCGATCGGCGGCATGGCCGGCGCCATGCTCGCCTCGAAGGTGACGGCACGTCAGGCACGGCGCGTACCGCAGGCGGGTGCCGTGCTGGTCGCGGTCACCCTGGTCGGCTACCACCTGCTGATCACCGCCCAGGGCACCGGTCTGCCGTTCGCGGCCGCCGTCGCCCCGATGATCCTCTTCGGGGCCGGCTTCGGCATGATCGGCGCCGGGCTGGCGGGCCTGACGCTCGGCCAGGTGGGGCACGAGGACGCGGGGTCCGCGTCCGGGCTGTTCAACACCGCGATGCAGCTCGGCACCGCCCTGGGCATCGCGCTGGCCTCCGTGGTGTTCTTCCGTCACGCCCCCGCGGGCAGCCACGGCGCCACCGTGACCGGTGCCTTCGCCGGCACCATCTGGTACGTCACCGGGGCGCTGGTGGTGATGTGGGGCCTGATGTTCCTGCTTCCCCGCAGGGCGCGCGGCTGACCACCCCGGCGCCCCCTCCCGCATCCGCGGAGGGGGCGCCGGCTTTTTGCCCGGAGCCACCGGCCCCCGGCGGGTCGGCTTTTGACCGTGCCGTGGAGCCGTCTCACCCCGTTTGCGGCCTCGGGCGGCCCGAGCCGAGGTCGGCCAGGACCGTGCCGAGCTGTTCGAACGTCAGCGGGGGTGCGGGCAGGGGGCGGGCGGCCTCGGCGCGGAGGCCGTCGAAGAGGAGGGCGAGCTGGCGGCGCCAGGAGCCGGGGGCGACGGCGGCGGAGGAGGGGACGCAGCGGCCGACGGCGGCGAGGGCGAAGAGGAGGTCCTCGGCCACGATGTCCGGGCGCATCGTGCCCTGTTCCTGGGCCCGGCGGACGAGCAGGCCGACCGTCTCGTGGTTGTGCTCGCGCAGGGTGGCCAGGGTCGGGCCGGCGGGAATGGCGGTGGTCATCAGGTCGATGGCGCCCCGGTCGGCGGCCAGCCCCTCGAAGACCGCCTCCATGTAGCCGACGAGGGCCGCCCAGGCGTCCTCCGCCCGGCGGGCCTCCTCGCCGAGGCGCAGCCCCGTGCTGAGGGTCTCGTGGAAGACCGCCTCGATGAGGTCCTCGCGAGTGGGGAAGCGCCGGTAGAGGGTGGCGTTGCCCACCCCCGCCCGGCGGGCGATGTCGTCCAGGGGGGCCTCCAGGCCCTGCTCGGCGAACAGCTCGCGGGCCGCCGCGATCAGCAGCTCCCGATTGCGCTGCGCGTCGCGCCGCAGGACTGGCGGCTTGTCTGCACCGGTGCTCATGGTGCGCACCCTAACAAGTGTGGACTCATCCCCGTTTGTATCGAGTCCGCCGTCGGGTCCGGTGCCGGGGCCGGTGCCGTGCGCGGCGCGGCGCCGGCCGGCCCGGTCCGGTTGCGACGAAATAAGGACACCTGTGGGAGGTTGTCAAGTGACCTGGGGGTGACCTGCGTCTGTTCTTCAGGACTCAGTAAGGTCTCAAACAGCCCTACGAGGCTGACCGAGCTGGGCGTAGTGGAGGAGCGGCGGGGCGTGGCGAACGCAGAGGGGGGCGGGCTGGGGAGTCCGCCGAAAACGTTTTCGCGGATCGGCATGGCGCTGGGAGCGCTGTGGCTGCTCGCCGGGATGCTGGCGGTGCGTCAGGCGGCGGTGGTGCTGCGGCTGCCGCCGGAGCGCCGCTTCACCGACCTCGAACGATGGATCGGTGACAACGGTGTCCTGCACGTCCGGGGCTCGCTGTACGACAAGGACGGCTTCACCGGCACCCCGTTCGCGGGCCTGGTGCTCAAACCGCTGACCCGGGCCGCCGAGCAGAGCCTCGGCATCGCCTTCACCTTCGGAACCCTGCTGCTCGTCGTCGCCCTCGCCCTCGTTGCCGCCCGCGCCCTGCCCGGCCCGGTCTCCCGTCGCACCGCCCTGCTCGCCGCCCCGGTCACCATCAGCCTGACCGTGCTGTCGCTGCCCGTACGGAACACCTTCACCCTCGGCCAGACCAGCATCCTCCCCGTCCTGCTCGTGCTCCTCGGATGCTGCCTGCCCCGCGCGGTGAAGGGCACCGGGCGCACCACCGGCGTCCTCGTCGGCCTCGCGGCGGCGCTGCAGCCCGTCGTGCTGCTCTTCGCGGCCCTGCTGTGGTTCACCGGGCGCCGTCGCGCCGCCCTCACCACGGGTGCCACCTTCGTGGCGTGCTCCGCGCTGGCGTGGGCGACCATGCCGGACGACTCGTGGACGTACTGGGTGCACCACATCGCCGGGGCCGGCCTCGGGCAGGCGCCCGACGGGCTCGCCAACCAGTCCCTGCACGGCCTGCTGCTCCGCATCGGCCTGCGCGGCCCCGTCGAGACAGTGCTGTACGCGCTGCTCGCCGCCGGTGTCACCGCGCTCGGCCTGCGCCGGGCCGTGGCGTACGCCAAGGACGGCCAGGCGCTGCTCGCGATCGCCATCACCGGCTGTGTCGCGGTCGCCGTCTCGCCCACCGCCTGGCAGCACCAGCAGTTGTGGATCCTGCTCGCCGTCGTCGGCCGGGTCGGCAAGCGCCGCGCCGACCGGCTGGTGTGGCCCGTGCTCGTCGTGCTCGTCATGACGCTCACGAGCACCGCCCTGATGCCGCACAACCGCGTCCAGGGCCCCATCGCCGACCACGCTCCGCTGCTCGCCGCCCTCATCGCGGCCTGCGCGGTGCCGTTCCTGACGCGCACCTCGCCACTGTGGGAGAAGCCGCTGCCCACCCCGGTCAGCGAGCCGCAGCCGGGCCGCTTCTCCTGGGTGCCGCTGCTGCGCTTCTGGAAGCGCCCGCTGTCCCGGCCGAACGTGCTGCTGGAACTGATGCTGATACGCGCCGGTTACTGGCTCTACTCCTTCATCCGCTCCCAGGTGCCCGACGAACGGGCCCTCGCGGAATCACACGGCCGGCAGATCCTCGATGCCGAGCAGTTCCTGCACATCGACATCGAACACGGTTTCAACCAGTTCGTGGCGCGCACCGGCTGGCTCACCGACAGCATGAACTACTACTACGGCACCTTCCACTTCCTGGTGCCCGTCTCCCTGCTCGTCTATCTGTACCTGCGCCGCCCCGGCACCTACCGCTGGGCCCGCACCGCGCTGTCCCTGGCGACGCTCATGGCGCTCATAGGGTTCTGGGCCTACCCGCTGGCCCCGCCACGGCTCATGCCGGGCCTCGGATACGTCGACACGGCCAACGGCCCGCAGGACCTGGAGAACCCGGACTTCGGTGCGCTGACCGAGCTGTCCAACCAGTACGCGGCGATGCCCTCGCTGCACATCGGCTGGTCGCTGTGGTGCGGCGTCGTGATCGCCATCATCGCGCCGAAGCTGTGGATGAAGGTGCTGGGCCTGCTCTACCCGCTGCTGACGTTCTCCGTCATCCTCGGCACCGCCAACCACTACGTGCTGGACGCGGTCGGCGGCGCGCTGGTCGTAACCGCCGGGTTCGCCATCCAGTACGCGCTGACCGGCCCCGGCCGCACGGAGGGGGTGCCCACAGCAGGGCGCCCCGGGAACGACGACGCCCGGGAACGGAAACCGGCCGAGGTCGCCGGCTGACCCGGGTGGGGACACAGGTGCGGGGTGCGCGTACGGGAACGGTCCGTACACGCACCCCGCTCTCCTTTCACGGTGTCCGGGTCAGCCGCTCACCGTGATCTGGGAGGCCGGGTCCGTCACGTCCGTGACGTCGTACACCGCGTTGAACGCCGACGTCACGGCACCGGTGGGACAGCCGAAGCCACCGGTGACCTTCACCGGGACCGCCGCGTTCACGAAGGTGATCTTCGACGGGCTGCCGTTGGTCCAGGACCCGGTGACGGAGCTGGGTCCGGTGGGCGCGGACGTCACCGTACAACTGGCGAGCCCGCTGGTCTGGAGCACGAAGCCCGCGGTGGGCACGGTCAGCGTGGCGCTCGCCGGCGAACCGTTCTGCATCGAGACGCCCCAGGTGCCGGTGGTGGTGACGGTCGCGGTCACGCCCGGCATGTTGGTCGTGCAGGACGAATACGTGGGCGGGTTGATGTCACTGGCCACCGGGCCCGCGGGGTTGGTGTTGTCCGGCGCCTGGGGGATGTGGTTGTTGGTGCCGGTGTCCGACGGCTGCGACACGGACACCGAACACGTGAGGGTCACCGAACCGGCCTTGAACGTGGCCTTGCCGTTGACCTTGGCGGCGAAGGCGTGGCCCGCCGGGGTGACGGTGGTCGAGTCGGCCGGGGCGGCCGGCGCGGGCCGGGCGTCCGCGACGCCGGTGCCGGTCAGGGTGAGGGCGGCGGTGACCAGTCCTACGCCGGAGGCGAGCCACGTTCTTGACTTCGTCATGGGGGGACTCCTTGTGTGGGAGGTGAGTGGGGGACGTGGTGCGGTACGCACTGCGTGCGTGCGGTGCGGGTCTGTGAGGTGTGCGGTGCGCGCCGTTGCGGGGCGGGCCCGTGCCGCTCCGGTGGGTCGCGGGACTGCTTCGCTTTGCGTCCCGCGACCCACCTGCGCGTCCCGGGCCCTCACGCCGGTGGGTGAGTGGCTGCCGGCCGGTGTGCCCGAGCGTTTTCGGGCAGGCCGGGACACCGGACTGCTCGGGCTGCCGGACTAGCGGGTGGGGCGCGACTCGGGAGGCGGCTCGGTCCCGAGGGTGGGTGGACTGACGAGATCAGGCTTCTGGCCGGGGGGTACGGGCTGGTGCCCCGGCGTCGATTCCGGCTCGGGGCCCGGCTCGTTCCCCGATTCGGGGCCGGGATCCGGTTCCGGCCCCGCCGGCAACGGTTGCCACGCGAAGATCATGGCGCCGCCGATGGTGCCGATGATCGTGCCGAAGAGGAACCCGCCGAGGTTGGACATGACCAGCGTCGCCGTGGCGACCATGACCGTGAGCACCCCGGCGAGCGTGCGGTACTGCGGGGCGAACCACGCGGTCAGCCCCATCACCACCATGACCAGGCCCATCAGGACCGACGGGATGCCCGCGATGCCCTGATGGAGCATGATCTTCAGCGGTGCGAGCGGGATGGCGCTGATCTCCGCGCCCGCGACGATCGCGGCCAGGCCGCCCCAGAAGGGGCGCCCCTTGCGCCACTGACGCCACGCGACCCACGGGCTGCGCCGCACGGTGCCGGGCTCGGTGCCACGACGCGAGGCGGTGGCCACGTCAGAAGCATTCCCGCTTGCCCTTGGCGACCTTCATGCTCAGCCCGGAGAGCTTGAACGTGCCCGCGTTGGTCGCCCAGGCGACCTGCTGAAGGTTGGTGATCCTGACGGAGTCGGCCTGCTGGGCGAAGAGGTCCTGCATGCCCTGGGCGTTGTCCGGGCCCTTGTCCAGCGTGGAGGCGTCCCGGCCGATCTCGATGTTCTTGAAGACCGCGTTGCCGGAGAGCTGGGTCGCGTCCACGAACAGGTCGCTGGCCTCGACGGGGTCCTTCCCGCCACCCGCGCTGAGGTTCAGTGAGATGTCGCCGATGATGGGCAGATGGGTCACCACGGACTGGCAGAGCTTCTTGAGCTCGGCCTTCTTGATGGCGGTCACGGCGACGGGCAGCAGGTCGCCGCGGGCGTTGGTGTCCACGCTGCCGTACTGCGCGAAGCCCTGGCCCTCCAGACTGTCCGCGGAGACCTTGAACTGCTGGCCCGACACGGCGAACGAGGCAGCCAGTGCCCCGTCGGCCAGCGCGACCGCCAGCGCGGCCGTGGCCGCGAATCCCGGGACGGCCAGAACGGCGAACTTCCGCCACCGCACGCGGCCCGTCACCTGTCTTCCTTGAGCGTCTTTCATGCTGATTGTCCCCTCGGAGAGCGTTGCACAGCGCAGGCAGCGCTGCTGGGGTGCTGGGGCCCGGTGGTGCGCACGGGGAGAAGCGGCTCTTGCGGTGCGCGAAGCCGATCACGGCGGCATGCGACGGGCATACGGTGCGGAGATCGTGCGGCGCGACGGGTCGTGGGGTGCGGCGCACACGCGACGTATCGAACATGCCACCCTCGAAGGTGTACCCGAGAGTAAGTCCGCGCATGACGGCTGACAAGGTTCTGGTACGGACCGATTCCGGCCTATCCAGGGCCAGTTGACGATCTGCGGCTAGGCGTAGCGCACCCGCAGCTCCTTGATCCCGTTCAGCCAGGCCGACCTCAACCGCCTTGGTTCGCCCGCGAGTTGGATGTCCGGGAGGGCGTCGGCGATCGCGTGGAAGACGAGGTCGATCTCCATGACGGCCAGCGACTTGCCGAGGCAGAAGTGCGGACCGCCGCCGCCGAAGCCGAGGTGGGGGTTGGGGTCGCGGGTGATGTCGAACTTCTCGGGGGTGTCGAAGACCTCGGGGTCGTGGTTGGCGGAGGCGTAGAAGAGCCCGACGCGCTGGCCCGCTTCGATCCGGGTGCCCGACAGTTCGGTGTCGCGGGTGGCCGTGCGCTGGAAGGAGACGACCGGGGTCGCCCACCGCACGATCTCCTCCGCCGCCGTCGCCGGCCGCTCCCGCCGGTAGAGCTCCCACTGGTCGGGGTGGGTGAGGAAGGCGTGCATGCCGTGGCTGATGGCGTTGCGCGTGGTCTCGTTGCCGGCGACGGCCAGCAGCAGGACGAAGAAGCCGAACTCGTCGGAGCCGAGATTGCCCTCGCCCTCGGCCGCCACCAGCCGGCTCACGATGTCGCGCGCCGGGCACTTCGCGCGGTCGGCGGCGAGGTTCATGGCGTACGCGATGAGCTCCGCGGCGGCCTCGGTGCCGATCTCCTCGGTGATGGCCAGCTCGGGGTCGTCGTAGCCGATCATCTTGTTGGACCAGTCGAAGATCCGCGCCCGGTCGTCCTGGGGTATGCCGATGAGTTCGGCGATGGCCTGGAGGGGCAGTTCGCAGGCGATGTCGGCGACGAAGTCGCCGCTGCCGCGCTCGCGCGCCCGCGCCGCGATGGCCCCCGCCCGTTCGCGCAGGGCCGCCTCCAGGGCGCGGACCGAGCGCGGGGTGAAGCCGCGCTGGACGATCTGACGGACCCGGGTGTGTTCGGGCGGGTCCATATTGAGCATCATCAGCCGCTGGGCCTCGATCTCGTCCCGCCCGATGTGCTCGCTGAAGCGGATCACCGAGGTGTTCAGCCGGGCCGAGAAGTCCTCCGGCCGGGTGGAGACCTCCCGGACGTCCGCGTGCCGGGTGACGGCCCAGAAGCCCTCGTCGTCGAAGCCCGCCACGCCGCGCCGCTGGGCGTTCCACCACACGGGGGCGGTCCGGCGGCAGGCCGCGAACTCCGGGAGCGGCACGCGGTGCTGATAGAGATCGGGGTCGGTGAAGTCGAAGCCCTCGGGCAGCGCGGGACAAGGCATCGGGCACTCCGTTCCTGACGGCATCGCTGCCGTCATTGCTGACGGCCCATCAGAAATGCCCGAAGGTAATGACGGGCCCCGAAGGAGGCAAGGCCGACGACGCCATCTGTTGCGCACGCGCTGGTTGCGCGACCCTTGCGTACCGAGGTGGCAGTCATAAGACTGCGAGCGGAACTAGAACGCGTACCAGTTCGGCCAGGGGTCGGTGGTGGTCAGGCAGGGCCCCGGGAAGACACAGCTCCGTGGGCGCCGGGACGTCCCGCGGCGCTCACGAGAGGACGAGTCATGGCCGCGGAACCCGTCATCGTCGAAGCCGTGCGCACCCCCATCGGCAAGCGCCAGGGGGCGCTCGCCAATCTCCACCCCGCCTATCTGCTGGGGGAGACCTACCGAGAGATCATCGCCCGCACCGGCATCCAGCCCGACTGCGTCGAGCAGATCGTCGGCGGCACGGTCACCCACGCCGGTGAGCAGTCCATGAACCCGGCACGCACCGCCTGGCTCGCCATGGGCCTGCCCTACGAGACCGCCGCGACCACCGTGGACGCCCAGTGCGGCTCCTCCCAGCAGGCCAACCACCTGGTGGCCAACATGGTCGCGGGCGGGGTCATCGACATCGGCATCGCCTGCGGCGTCGAGGCCATGAGCCGGGTCCCGCTGGGCAGCGGCTCCAAGCACGGGCCGGGAAAGCCCTTCCCCGACGAGTGGAACGTCGATCTGCCCAACCAGTTCGAGGCGGCCGAGCGGATCGCCCGCAGGCGCGGTCTGACCCGTGAGCGGGTCGACGCGCTCGGGCTGCTCTCCCAGGAGCGGGCGGCCCGGGCCTGGGCCGAGGAGCGCTTCAAGCGGGAGGTCTTCGCGGTCCAGGTGCCCACCACCGAGGAGGAGCAGTACGCCGGGCAGGGCATGTGGCGGCTCGTCGACCGCGACGAGGGATTACGCGACACCTGCGCCGAGGCGCTCGCCGGGCTCAAGCCCGTCATGCCGACGGCGGTGCACACCGCCGGGAACTCCTCGCAGATATCCGACGGGGCGGCGGCCCTGATGTGGGCCTCCAAGCGCATGGCCCGCGCCCTGAAGCTGCGCCCCCGCGCCCGGATCGTCGCCCAGGCCCTGGTCGGCGCGGACCCGCACTTCCACCTCGACGGCCCGGTCGACGCCACGCGGGCCGTGCTCGGCAAGGCGGGCATGTCGCTGCGGGACATCGACCTGGTGGAGGTCAACGAGGCCTTCGCGTCCGTGGTGCTGTCGTGGGCGCAGGTCTTCGACCAGGACCTGGAGAAGGTCAACGTCAACGGCGGCGCGATAGCGCTCGGCCACCCGGTGGGCGCGACGGGCGCGCGGCTGATCGTCACCGCGCTGCACGAGCTGGAGCGCGCGGACAAGGAATTCGCGCTCATCACGATGTGTGCGGGCGGGGCGCAGGCCACGGGCACGATCATTCAGCGCTTGTAGTGCGGGTTGTCCTGCGGACTGCGGGCCGTCTTGCCGCCTGCGGCGGCGGGCGCCCTGCGGGCGCGTCCTCAAACGCCGGACGGGCTGCTTGTGGCTGAGCTCAGCCACAAGCAGCCCGTCCGGGGCGGCTTCCATCAGTACCAGTTGTGCGTCTGCCAGAAGGCCCACGCGCCACAGGGGCTGCCGTAGCGGTCCTTCATGTAGTCCAGGCCCCACTTGATCTGGGTGGCGGGGTTGGTCTGCCAGTCGGAGCCGGCCGAGGCCATCTTCGAGCCGGGCAGCGCCTGGACCAGGCCGTAGGCGCCGCTGCCGGCGTTGGTCGCCTTGTGGTTCCAGCCGCTCTCGTGCTCCACGATCTTGCTGAAGCACTGGAACTGCGCGGAGTCCTTGATCATCTGCTTGGCGGTCTCCTGCGCGGCGGCCTTCGGGGCCGCGGTCGCGGCCTGAGCCGGCACGGAGGCGAACACGACTCCGGCGGTACCCAGGGCGAGAGCGGCACCGGCGACAGTGGCCAGCTTGCGGGAGGCGGCACGGCTGATGGTCGAGAACGTCACGTAGGAACCTTCCGTGGGGGACATGGGCGGTCGCCGGGCCGACTTGCGCTCCGGCGACTCCACCGACCATGGACGACACGGCGGGGCCTGGCAACGACCCCCCTCTCCTACCCGGCCTCGCAGGAAGGGGGCCGGGGCACGGGCCGCCGGGCCTTCGCGGAGGGGCGGACGGGCGTACGAAGCGGGGCCGTATGTGAACGGGGTCACGTGGGGGCGTTCACACATCGGTAATGGTTGAGCGCGGCTCTTGGCTGTTACTTGGCGCCCGTTTCGGCGTCCCCGAAGCGCACCGGGGCGTCGAAGGCCGCGCGGCGGGTGGCGCGGCGCAGGGCCTTCAGCACGGTGGGGCCCAGGGCGAGGGTGGCCGTCACCGTCACGATCGCCCGGGGCACGTCCCAGCCCAGGGACGTCGCCAGGCAGTACGCGACGAAGCGGGCGAGATTCTCGGGGAGCGGGTCGCCGGGGACGAAGGAGACGCCCGTGGCGAGGGAGCCGATGTACGGCCAGCCCTGAAGGTTCATGATCGTGCCGTAGAGGAGGGACGCCACCGCCCCGTATCCGGCGAGCAGCACCAGCTCCCGCCGTCCCCGCAGCCGGTCCGGCCCCGGCAGCAGTCCCGCGCCCATCGCCACCCAGCCCATGGCCAGCATCTGGAAGGGCATCCACGGCCCGACCCCGCCCGTCAGCAGCGCGGACGCGAACATCGACACCGAGCCGAGGACGAATCCGAAGCCGGGTCCGAGGACCCGGCCGGACAGCACCATGAGGAAGAACATCGGCTCGATACCGGCCGTCCCGGCCCCCAGCGGCCGCAGGGCCGCGCCCGCCGCGGCCAGCACGCCCAGCATCGCGATGGCCTTCGCGTCCAGACCGGTATCGGCGATGGTTGCCGCGACCACGGCGAGCAGCAGCGGCAGCAGCGCCGCGAAGAGCCAGGGGGCGTCCTTGGAGTGGGCCAGGCCGGAGGCGGTGTCGGCGAGCAGTGGCCAGCCGAAGGCGGCTACGCCTGTCGCTGAGACGAGGATCAGGACGGCGATGGATCTCGGGCCCAGGCGGACGGCTCGCGCCTGGCGGTCCGTGCCGGTGGCTCGCGCCTTGCGGTCCACGTCGGGGCTCCGCCCCGGGCCCCGGTCCTCGAACGCCGGACGGGCTGGGTTTTCGGGCCTGCGTTCGTCCTCGAACGCCGGACGGGCTGGACTCATGGTGTCTCCCCCAAGGCTTCGCGGACCTGCGGCACCGTGAGCCACGGTGACGGGGCCAGGATCTTCGCGACCTGGGGGGCGAAGGCCGGGGAGGAGACCACGACCTCGGGGGTCGGGCCGTCCGCGACGATCTCTCCGTCGGCGATGACGATCACCCGGTGCGCCAGCTCCGCCGCCAGTTCCACGTCGTGCGTGGCCAGGACGATCGCGTGGCCCTCGGCGGCGAGCGCGCGCAGGATCTCCACCAGGCGGGCCTTGGCCGCGTAGTCGAGGCCGCGGGTCGGCTCGTCGAGCAGGATCAGCGGCGGGCGCGCCGTCAGCACCACGGCGAGGGCGAGCGCCAGCCGCTGGCCCTCGGACAGATCGCGGGGGTGGGTCGTGTCGGACACGTCCGGCAGCAGCTCGGAGACCAGGGCCCGGCAGGTGCCCGGTGCCGCCGCCGCGTCGCCGTCGGCGGCCTCGCACTCCGCCGCGACGGTGTCCGCGTAGAGCAGGTCGCGCGGCTCCTGGGGCACGAGGCCGACGTGGCGCAGCAGCTCGGCGGGGGCCGTGCTCTGCGGGTTCACGCCACCGACCCGCACCGAGCCCGAGGCGGGCCTGTGCATGCCGACCAGCGTGCGCAGCAGCGTCGACTTGCCCGCGCCGTTGCGGCCCATCAGCGCGACGGTCTCCCCGGCCCGTACGGTCAGGGCGACGTCGTGCAGGGCGACGACCCGGCCGTGCCGGACGCCGAGGCCGGTCACCGACGCGGGTGCGGGGCCGTCGGTGACCGATGGGGCTTCCGGGGCGGCGGGGGCGTCCAGCCCTGCCAGCCGCTCCCGCAGCGGGGCGGCCTTGCGGCGCGCGTCCCGGACGGACAGGGGCAGCGGCGACCAGCCCGCGAGCCGCCCCAGGGCGACCACGGGCGGGTGGACGGGCGAGACGGCCATGATCTCGGCGGGGTCGCCGACGACGGGGGCCGCGCCCGGCGCGGGCAGCAGGATCACCTGGTCCGCGTACTGCACGACCCGCTCCAGCCGGTGCTCGGCCAGCAGGACCGTCGTGCCGAGGTCGTGCACGAGGCGTTGCAGCACGGCGAGGACCTCCTCGGCGGCGCCGGGGTCCAGCGCGGACGTCGGCTCGTCGAGGACCAGCACCTTGGGGTGGGTGGTCAGCACCGAGCCGATCGCGACGCGCTGCTGCTGCCCGCCGGAGAGGGTGGAGATGGGGCGGTCGCGCAGGGTGGCGAGCCCCAGCAGATCGAGGGTCTCCTCGACGCGGCGGCGCATCACGTCGGGCGCGAGGCCCAGGGACTCCATGCCGTAGGCGAGCTCGTCCTCGACGGTGTCGGTGACGAAGTGGGCCAGCGGGTCCTGGCCGACGGTGCCGACGACGTCGGCGAGCTCGCGCGGCCGGTGCGTGCGGGTGTCACGGCCCGCGACGGTGACCCGGCCGTGCAGGGTGCCGCCGGTGAAGTGCGGCACGAGCCCGCTGACGGTGCCGAGCAGCGTCGACTTGCCGACGCCGGACGGCCCGACGAGCAGGCACAGCTCCCCTTCGGGGACGGTGAGGTCCACCCCCCGCAAGGAGGGGGCTGCGGCGTCGTCGTAGGTGACCGACACCTGCTCGAAGTGGATCACCGGTTCTCCTCGGAGTGGGACGGATGGGTGGACGGGCCGACCGGCCTCGGCGCCACGAACGCCGGCAGCAGACCGAGCAGGATCGACGCCGCCGGCCACAGCGGCAGCTCCGGTGAGGTCAGCGGCACGGCCGGGGGGTGCAGGGCCTGCGGGGCGTACGAGCTCGCCCAGATCGTCAGGGCCGCGACCGCCGCGCCCGAACCGGACACCAGCCACGCGCGCGTGCCCCACCGGTCGGGCCGGTAGCGGGTGCGGACCGAGCGGCGGCCGCCCAGCCACAGGCCCGCCAGCGCGGCGGCGAGCCCGGCCACCAGCACCGCAAGGCCGTAGCCCGCTCCCTGGTCGGCGAGCAGTCCGTAAGTACCGGCGCAGACGCCCAGCAGTCCGCCCAGCGTCAACGCCGTCGTGGTGTGCCGGACGGCGCGCGGGACCTCGGCGCTGCGGCCGTAGCCGCGCGCGTCCATGGCCGCCGCCAGCGCCACCGAACGCTCCAGCGCTCCCTCCAGCACCGGCAGCCCCACCTGGAGCAGGGCCTTGAGTCCCCGGTCAGGGCGGCCGCGCAGACGGCGGGCGGCGCGCAGCCGCTGGACGTCCGCGACGAGGTTGGGTGCGAAGGTCATGGCGACGACGATGGCCACCCCCGCCTCGTACAGCGCGGCGGGCAGGGACTTCAGCAGCCGGGCCGGATTGGCGAGCGCGTTGGCCGCGCCGACGCAGATCAGCAGGGTGGCCAGCTTCAGGCCGTCGTAGAGCGCGAAGACCAGCCCCTCGGCGGCCACCCGGCCGCCGATCCGTACCCCCTTCGCCCAGTCCGGGAGCGGGACCTCGGGGAGGGTGACGAGGATGTGCGTGCCCGGGATCGGCGAGCCGAGCACGATCGCGAACACCAGCCGGATGGCGATCACGGCCAGGCCGAGCTTGAGGAACGCGCCGTACGAGCGCGCCCACGGGGCGTCCGTGCGCCGCGCGGCCACCACGTATCCGGCGACGGCGACCAGCAGGCCGAGCAGCAGCGGGTTCGTCGTGCGTGAGGCGGCGGTGGCCAGCCCGAGCGCCCATATCCACCAGGCGCCCGCGTGCAGCGCGGACGCCCGTGCGGTGACGGGCGCGGGGCCCGCCCGCCCGGTCCGGTGGCCGCCGGCCCGCGGCGGGGTCGTCCCACTCATGCGCGGCGGCGGGCCTGCCACACGGCGGCGCCGCCGAGGACGACCACGGCGGCGATACCGACGAGCAGACCGGCGGAAGGACCGTCGTCGTCCCCGCCGTCGGACTTCTTCGAGGCGGAGGCGTCGGCGGACGGCTGCTGCCCGGACTCCTGCGCGCCCACCTGCTCACCGCAGCCCGACTTCGGGTAGCCCGCGATGGCGCACAGCAGTGCCGCGGAGTTGTAGCGCAGCGGCTTGGCGACGGCCGCCAGCGCGTCACCGGCGCGGGCGTCCTCACCGACCTGTGCGCACGCGATGCGCTGCCGGGGCGGGCGCTCGCCGCCCGGCGCGTGCTCGGGTATGCCGAAGTCGAGGACGACCGCGACGCGCTTGCTGCCGTCCTTCGCCGGCGTGGCGGCGCAGATCGCCGAGAAGTCGCCCTTGTCGCGGGGTTTCGCGGCGTGCGCGGAGTCCTCGCTGACCGCGAACCGGAAGCCGATGGTGTCCCCGTCGTCCGGCCGCAGCACCGAAGGCCCCTGGGTGGCGTACGCCCAGCCGCTGCCGGTGTGCTCCCAGAACGACCAGTACCGGTACCCCGCCGCCTGCGCGGGCACGGCCCCCAGGACGGCGAGGAGCCCGGCTATCAGCAGCGGGCCGACGGCTCGCGCGGCGGAACGCGCCACCGTCACAGCTGCTGCTTCTTGTTGCGGCCGCTGATCAGGAAGCCGACACCGACGCTCGCGACGAAGAAGATGCCGACGATCCACCAGATGCCGATGGTGTCGTCGTCCTTCTTCTTCTCGTCCTTGGTCTCCGTCGATGACGGAGAAGCCTCCGCCTTCGGACCGGTCGCGGTCAACTGCTGCACCAGGTCCACACCGGCGAAGTCACGCGGGTTGCCGCCGGCGGCATGCACGGCGAGCACGAGCTTGGAGAGCCGGCCGGGGTCGCCCTTGGCCCAGTCGGCGGTCTTGTTGGCGCCGTCACCGAGCCACTTCAGCGGCTTGGCCGCGGCGTCGCGGTGGCCGCCCGCCGCGAGGGCGAGGGTGGCGTCGGCGGTGAGGGCCGGATCGGCCCCGCCCTGCGGCATGGCGGACTTCATGAAGCCGTTGTTCGCATCGGTCTTCGCGGCCAGGTAGGCGGCCGCGGCGGCACCGGCGGACGGCGCGTCCTTGGGCTTGGCCGACTCGTCGTCGGCGCACTCGAGCGGCTTGACGGGCATGTCGCCGCCCTTGACGGGTGTGACGAGGTAGCCCTTGCCGAGCGCGGCCAGCGCGGCGGCGGTCGTGGCCAGGTCGTTGGGGGTGAGCTTGCCCTTCTGGTCCGGGTAGGCGAAGACGCCCCGCTCGTCCTCCTTCTGGTCACAGCCGAGCTGGAAGCCGATGAGCGCGTCGTAGGGGTTCTTGCCGTCCTTGGCCGTCACCTTGGCGGGGTCCTGGCCGGTGGCCGCGTAGGCGCCGATCGCGGTGGAGGTGGAGTTGGGGTCGCTGGGGGCGCCGGGGGTCATGCCCCAGCCGCCGTCCTCGTTCTGGTGGGCCTTGAGCCAGGCCAGGCCCTTCTTCACCGCGTCGCCGTGCCCGCCGGTGGCCGCGAGGCCCTGCACGGCGAGGGCGGTCTGGTCGGTGAACTCGCCGGCCTTGGCGTCGCACGCCTTGGCCGTGTCCGCCCGGTACGCGGCGAAGCCGCCGTCCGCGCACTGCTGCCCTGCGAGCCAGTCGGTGGCCTGCTTCGGCGGGGCGACGTCCGTCGCCTTCTGTGCGAGGAGGGCCAGGGACTGCCGGAAGACACCGTCGAACTGCGGGTCCTTCTTGCCGTACAGCCCCGGGGCGGTGGCCGGGGACGGTGAGCCGTCGGCGAACGCGGCAGGGGCCACGGCCGCGCTGAGGACGGCCGCGGTGGCCAGGGCCGCGGCGCCGCGGCGCGCGTGGACGGCGAAGGAGGGGGCCATGGAAGTCGGTGCCTCTCGGTGGGTGTGTCTCGCTGCGGTGGGCGGCATACGGCTGGGTGCTGCGGGTGGTGCACAGCCTCGCACGGCAGCCCAGCCGCGCACCTCACGCGGTGGCACCGGGACGTCGGCTCCGTATACCTCGACGGCGCCGGTGTCCGGACGGCACCGCACGCGGCACGACCGGCTCCGGGGACCTGCCGCCACGGAGCGGGAGCTCCGGCTCACCCGGCCCGCACCGGGGTGCGGGCCGCGCTCACGGTTGCGGGTCAGCGCCGGATTCGCACCGGCTTTCCCCGTTCCGAGGCGGGATGAAGTTGTCACGCACACTTTAGCTGTCGCTTTACGGACACCGGATGCCCTCCGGGCGGGCGGGGCGAAGGCGGCGCGGTGGCCCGGCCGGGGCCTGGCCGCTCGGGGCGGGGCTGCCGCTGCGGGGCGCGGCTGCCGCGTCGCGGCGGGGTGCGGTGGGGGCCGGGGCGTGCCGGGCCGGTCAGGGCGCGCCCTGCGCTTCGGCGCGTCGCAGCGAGGCCGGCGTGCGCCCGGTGAAGTCCCGCGCGGTACGGGTGAAGTGGGCCTGGTCGGCGAAGCCCGCGGTGGCCGCGGCCAGGGCGGCGGTCGACTCCGGCAGGCCGGCGACCGCGGTGGAGAGCCGGCCCCACTGGCGCAGGCGGACCAGCGCGATGCCCACGTCCCGGCGGACCAGGGCGCGCAGCCGCGGGGCCGACAGGCCGACCTCGTCGGCGAGGGAGGCGATGGGCAGGTCCGGGTCGCGCGACGTGCACAGATGGATGGCGTGAGCGACTCTCGGATCGAGTGGGACCGGGTCCCCGGCGAGTGCCCGTAGCTCGGTGTATCCGGCGGCAAGGTCCGCGTCGGTGCCGGGGCCGTCGGAACCGGTGGTGCCGAGCGCGGCGAGCAGGCGGCGGACCACGCCGGCATCGAGCCGGACCGGCTCCGGGCGGGAGGGCAGCAGCCAGGCGTCGATGAACAGGGCGGCATAGGGAGAGGTCGCCGCACAGCTGTGGACCAGCTGCGGCGGCACGATCAGCCCGGGCGCCGTCACCACGGGCCGTCCCGGCCGGTGGAGTTCGGCGTGGCCGCCGATCGGCAGCACGGCCTTCCACGCGGGCAGCCGGTGCGGGGCGACACGGAACGGGCGCGATTCGGCGAACATCGTCGCTCCGGTGTCGCGGGCGAAGACGACGCGGCGATCGTTTTGTTCAAGTGCCCAGGCACGCGGTGAACGGATCATCGTGCCATGCACGCTATCGCTGCCGCCGGGTTGGCGGTGTTCCTGGTCGTCACGGGGGTCCTGCACTTCCTGACCCCCGGCTACTTCCGCGTGCTGGTTCCCGCATGGCTGCGCCGGGAGCGGCTCCTCGTGGCCGTCACGGGGGCGGCGGAGGTCGTGGTGGGCGCGCTGGTGCTGGTTCCGCGCAGCCGGGCGGCCGGGGGCTGGGCCGCCGCCGCCCTGATCGCCTGCTACCTGGTGTCCCACGCGGACGCGCTGCGACGCGCGCGGCCGGACCGGCCCCGGCTGCTGGAGCGGCCGGCCGGCGCGGTGGCCCGGCTGGTGGTGAACGTCCTGTACATCGCGTGGGCGGTCGCCGTGGCCGCATCAGCGGCCTGATGCCGGTGCACGGGGACCGGTCCGTCCCAGGCGGCGGCGAAGGCCGGCGCGGTCAGAGTCGTCGCAGTCAGAGAGGAAGTCATGCCATGAGTCATCGCATCGTCGTCGTGGGCGCCGGTTACGCCGGTCTGTTGGCGACCAAGCGCCTCGCCCGCAAGCTGCGCCGCGGCGACGTCACCATCACGCTGGTCAATGCCTCGGACCGGTTCGTGGAACGCGTACGGCTCCATCAGTTCGCCGCCGGGCAGCCATGGTCGGCGGCGTCGTTGCGGCGACAACTGAGCGGTACCCCGGTCCAGCTGGTCGTCGCACGCGTGACGGAGATCGACCCCACCGGCCGGAGGGTGTGTCTGGACGTCGCGCCCGGAGCGATCGGCTACGACACCCTGGTGTACGCGGCGGGCAGCCGGGCGCGGCTCGACGAGGTCCCCGGAGCGGCCGAGCACGCCTACGCCGTCGCCGACCTCGAGCAGGCGACGCGGTTGCGGCACCGGGTCGCCGAGATCGCGTCCGGCGGCACGGTCGCGGTGGTCGGCGGAGGGCTGACCGGCCTGGAAACCGCCGCGGAGCTGGCCGAGAGCTGTCCCGGGCTGCGCGTCCGGCTGTTCACCGGTGCCGATGACGTCGGCTCCGGGCTCGCGCCGCGAGCCCGGACCCATCTGCGGCGGGCTCTCGACCGGCTGGACGTCTCGGTTCATCCGAGGAGCGTCGTCGCGGCGGTGCGGGAGGACGGCCTGGACATCCGCGGGGGTGCGTCGTTCGCCGCTGACGCCGTGGTGTGGACCACCGGGTTCCGTGCGCCGGAGCTGGCCCGCGAGGCAGGGTTCGCCACGGATGGGAGCGGCCGGATGCTCGTCGACGCCACCCTGCGCTCGCTCTCGCACCCCGAGGTGTACGCCGTCGGCGACGCGGCTGCCGGGGTGTCGGTGACCGGGGCACCGAGCCGGATGTCCTGCCAGGCGGCCCTGCCGATGGGCCGGGGTGTGGCCGATGTCGTCGCGGCTCGGCTGACGGGCCGGGAGCCCGGTCCCGTCCGGATCGGTTACGCCTTCACCAACATCAGCCTCGGCAGGCGTGACGGTGTCGTCCAGTTCACCCGCGCCGACGACCGCCCGCGCGGGTTCGCCCTGACAGGACGCGCCGCGGCAGTTTTCAAGGAGGCTGTCGTGCGCAGCACGATCCGTTCCGAGGCGGGGTGAAAAAACAGCCCGTCCGGCGTTTGAGGACGCGCCCGCAGGGCGCTTGCCGCCGTAGGCGGCACCCCCGCAGTCGAAGGTCCGCATTGCCTCTGTCCATCGGAACTGCTATCAGTTCTGATGCAGCGTCAGATCGGGGGCCGGGTCGCCGGATCGTCGTGGGAGGTAGTGCGGATGCGTGGAGTCATCGAGCACGAACAGCTCTTCATCGGCGGGGTGATGGTCGATCCGGGCGGTACGGACACCATCGACGTCGTCTCGCCGCACACCGAGCGCGTCATCGGGCGGGTGCCGCACGCCACGCGCGCCGACGTGGACCGGGCCGTCGCGGCGGGGCGGGCGGCGTTCGAGTCCGGGGTCTGGGCGCGGCGGCCGCTCGGCGAGCGGATCGAGGTCGTCACGCGGATCAAGGACGCGATCGCCGCCCGGCACGAGGAGATCGCCGAGGTCATCTCCGCGCAGAACGGGTCCCCCTACTCCTGGAGCGTCCTCGGGCAGGCGCTCGGCGCCATGATGGTCTGGGACTGCGCGATCACCGTCGCCCGGGACTTCCCCTACGAGGAGCGGCGGGCCGGTGTCCTCGGACCGCTGCTCGTGCGGCGCGAGCCGGTCGGGGTCGTGGCGGCCGTCGTGCCGTGGAACGCACCGCAGTTCGTGGCGGCCGCCAAGCTCGCGCCCGCGCTGCTGGCCGGCTGTTCGGTCGTCCTCAAGCCGTCCCCGGAGACACCGCTGGACGCCTATCTGCTCGCGGAGATCGTCGCCGGGGCAGGGCTGCCCGAAGGCGTGCTGTCGATCCTGCCCGCCGGCCGTGAGGTCGGCGAGTACCTCGTCGGGCACCCCGGCATCGACAAGGTGTCCTTCACCGGCTCCGTGGAGGCGGGCCGGCGGGTCATGGCGACCGCCGCCCGCAATCTCACCCGCGTCACCCTGGAGCTCGGCGGCAAGTCCGCCGCCGTCATCCTCCCCGACGCCGACCTCGACGCGGCCGTCGCCGGCATCGTGCCCGCCGCCTGGATGAACAACGGCCAGACCTGTGTGGCCCAGACCCGCGTCCTGGCGCCCCGCGCCCACTACGACGAGCTCGCCGAGCGCTTCGCCGCCGCCGCGTCCGCCTTCGTCGTCGGCGACCCGCTGGACGCCGCCACCCAGATCGGCCCGCTCGTCGCGGAGCGCCAGCGGCGCCGGTCGCTGGACTACATCGCGCTCGGGCAGCGCGAGGGCGCCAAGGTCCTCGCCGGGGGCGGCCGGCCCGCCGGGCAGGAGCGCGGGTGGTACGTCGAGCCCACCCTCTTCGGCGACGTCGCCAACACCATGCGGATCGCCCGCGAGGAGATCTTCGGCCCGGTCGTCTGCCTCCTGCCGTACGAGGACGAGGAGGAGGCCGTCCGCATCGCCGACGACTCCGACTACGGGCTCTCCGGCAGCGTCTGGACCCGTGACGTCGAGCGCGGCATCGATGTCGCGCGACGGGTGCGCACCGGCACGTACTCCGTGAACACCTTCAGCCTCGACATGCTCGGCCCCTTCGGAGGCTACAAGAATTCCGGCCTGGGGCGGGAGTTCGGGCCCGAGGGCTTCGCCGCCTATCTGGAACACAAGACGATCCACCTGCCCGCCGGTTACGAGGCACCGTGATGAGCGAGCGCTGGCACGTGGAGGTCGACCGGAGCGTCTGCGTCGGCTCGGGGATGTGCGCGGGGATCGCACCGTGGGCGTTCCGGCTCGACACCGCCCGGCAGTCCCACCCGGCCGAACCGGAGACCGACGCGGCCGGGCCCGTGCTCGCCGCCGCGGAGAGCTGCCCCGTCGAGGCCATCACCCTGCGGACCCTCGACGACGGTGCCGCGGTCTTCCCGCCCGAGGACGCATGACCGGGGGCCCGGGGACGTACCGGCAACCGGAACGGAGAGAGCCCACAACCGGAACACGCGTCGCCTTGTTACTCGTGCGTTCCTCATAGCGGGTTCATGACATATGCGACTGTCCCCTCGCGGTGACGCCGTGGAACCCTCACGACGTCACCGGACGAGGGAGTGCGATGAACAAGGGCTACGCCGTCTACTGCGACGCGGACCGCCGGTTCTACGACGCCCCGCACCGCCTGCCCGCCGACGGCGACGGCCCCACCGCCTTCTACGCGACCGCCCGGCGCGAGCCTCCCGCCGGCTGGCAGCGCCACGACTCCGCCGACTGGCGCGCCTACCGGCCGCTCGACGCCCAACTTCCCAGCCAGGGCTGGAAGATCCACCTCTCCGCGTGCCTGGACAACGCCGAGCGGATCCTCACCGCCGTCTGGGACTACTGCGTACCGCGGCGCATCGCCTTCAAGTGCGTGCCGAGCCCGTACCTCCTGCACACCCGCAACGCCAAGTACGCCGACCGGGGCGGCAGCGGGAAGTTCATCACCGTCTACCCCGCCGACGACGCCCAGTGCCGGGCCGTCGCCGAGGACCTCGACGCCCTGCTGACCGGCGAGGCGGGCCCGTACATCCTCACCGACCTGCGCTGGGGCGACGGGCCGGTGTACGTGCGGTACGGCAGCTTCACCGAGCGGCACTGCTACGACGACAAGGGCGAGCTGCGCCCGGCCGTCGAGAACGCCGACGGGGTGCTCGTGCCAGACCGCCGGGACCCCGCCTTCCACGTCCCGGACTGGATCAGCCTGCCCGACTTCCTCGCCCCGCACCTCGCGGCCCGCTCGGCGACGACGGTCAGCGACATCCCGTACCGGATCGACCGCGCCCTGCACTTCTCCAACGGCGGCGGCGTCTACGTCGGCACCGACCTGCGCACGGACCGGCAGGTCGTCCTCAAGGAAGGCCGCCCGCACGCGGGCCTGGCCGCCGACGGCGCCGACGCGGTGACCCGGCTGGAGCGGGAACGGGACGCCCTGCGCGCGCTGTCGGGGCTGCCGTACACCCCCGAGGTGCACGACTACTTCACCCTCGGCGACCACCACTTCCTGGTGCTCGAATTCATCGAGGGCCGGCCGCTCAACACCTTCTTCGCCCGGCGGCACCCGCTGGTCGACCCGGACCCCGGCGCCGAGGCCCTCGCCGCCTACACGGACTGGGCGATGCGGCTGTACCGGCTGGTCGAGGAGGCCGTCGACGCCGTCCACGCGCGCGGCATCGTCTTCAACGACCTGCACCTGTTCAACATCATGGTCGCCGAGGACGAGGAGTCGGTGGTCCTCCTCGACTTCGAAGCCGCCGCGCACATCGACGAGGGCCGCCGCCAGACCATCGCCAACCCCGGCTTCGTCGCCCCGGCCGACCGCAAGGGCTTCGACGTCGACCGCTACGCCCTGGCCTGTCTGCGCATCGCCCTCTTCCTGCCGCTGACGAGCCTGTTCGCCGTCGACCCGCACAAGGCGGCACACCTGGCGCGGACGGCGCGCGAGCAGTTCCCGGTGCCGCCCGGCTACTTCGACGAGGCGGTCGCGGAGATCGTCCACGGGCCGCGTGGCGAGCGTGCCGCGCCCGCCGCGGATTCCGTGCGGGGGAGCGGGCCCGACGGCCCGGCCGGCCCCGTCACCGCCGACGGCTACCTGCCCGTCGACCTCGCCGACTGGCCGCGCAGCCGCGACTCCATGACCGAGGCCGTCCTCGCCTCGGCCACCCCCCAGCGCGAGGACCGCTGCTTCCCCGGCGACATCGCCCAGTTCGCCACCGGCGGCGGCATCTGCTTCGCCTACGGCGCGGCCGGCGTGCTGTACGCCCTGGACGCCACCGGCGGACGCGACCGGTGCGGCGACGCCGAGGAATGGCTGCTGCGCCACACCAAGAGGCCCCGGCCCGGCACCCCCCTCGGTTTCTACGACGGACTCGCCGGCGTCGCCTGGGTCCTCGAACGGCTCGGCCACCGCGCCCGCGCCCTGGAACTCGCCGAGACGATCACCGCCCAGAACTGGGACCAGATCGCCCCCGACCTGCACAGCGGCCTCGCCGGCCTCGGCCTCGCCCTCGACTCCCTGGCCACCACCACGGGCGAGAGCGCCCTCCACGACGCGGCCCTGCGCTGCGCGGAACTGGTCATGGCCAAGCCGGTCGCCGAGGCGGGCGGCAAGCCCCGCGCCGGCCTCCTCCACGGCGCCACCGGCACCGCCCTGCTCCTGCTGCGCCTCTACGAACGCACCGGCGAGCCCGCACTCCTCGACCACGCCGCCGACGCCCTCCGCCGCGACCTCGCCCGCTGCGTCCTCGGCGTGGGCGAGGTCCTCCAGGTCGACGAGGGCTGGCGCACCATGCCCTACCTCGGCGCCGGAAGCGTCGGCATCGGCATGCTGCTCGACGACTACCTCGCCCACCGGCCCGACGCGGACTTCGAGCAGGCGCGGGGCCGGATCGTCCGGGCCGCCCAGGCCACCTTCTACGCGCAGCCCGGCCTCTTCCGGGGCACCGCGGGCATGGTGCTGTACCTGAGCCGCACCACGGCCGCCGGACCCGGCACCGCCCCCGCCGACCTGCACCGCCAGATCGGCTCCCTGGCCTGGGGCGCCGTCCCCTTCCAGGGCCATCTGGCCTTCCCCGGCGAGCAGATGATGCGCCTGTCGATGGACCTGTCCACCGGCACCGCCGGCTGTCTGCTCGCCCTGGGCAGCGCCCTCCACACCGCACCGGTGCACCTGCCCTTCCTCCCGCCGCTCCGGCGGCCCCCAGAGCCGGCCCTTCGGGGTCGTACAGAAAAACACCCCGTCCCCACGAGTGAGAGGAACTGACATGACCCTTCTCGACCTGCAGACGATGGAGACCCCCAAGGCCGAGGTGACCAACGAGTTCGGCGGTGGCGGTGGCGGTAGCCGCGCCAGCCTGCTGCTCTGTGGTGACAGCAGCCTGTCGGTCGTCACCTGCAACTGATCGCGGGCGCACGGCGGTCGCAGACCGCCACGTCACGATCGTGGTGACGTAACCCGCGCTCACGGTCGAACCGGTCCCGGGCGCACCGCCGCCCGGGACCGGTTCGCGCCCCGGCCACGCCCACGGACGAGGACCCACCGCGTATGGCCACGACGCCCCGCACACCGGGAGCCACGGACCCCGCACCGCCCGACGGACACAGGCCCCGCGACGAGGGCCGGGCGGGCGGTGACGCACGGGCGCGCGACAACGTACGGGTGGACGACGGCACACGGGCGCGCGACACCGCCGGGCCCTCCGCCGACCGGCTGCTGCTGGCAGCCGCCCGGCACAGCGCCGGCCGCACCACCGCGATCTGCCTGCTCAGCACGGTGACGGCGGGCTGTGCCCTCGCCCTGCCCGCCGCGCTCGGCCACACCCTCGACCTGACCCTCGGCCACGGCCCCTCCCCGTACCTCTGGACGGCCCTGTGCGCCGCCCTGATCGGCGCCGAGGTCCTCCTCGAAGCCCTGACGGCCTTCGTCACCGGCACCACGAACGCGCGCGCCGGCTCCTGGCTCCGCCGCCTTGGCGCCCGGAGGCTGCTCGCCGCCGGCCCGCACCACGCCTCCCGCTTCACCCCCGGCGACCTCGTCACCCGGCTGACCGGCAACGCGGCCGAGGCGGGCACCGCCCCGACGACCGCCGCCACCGGCCTCGCCGCGCTGATCACCCCGCTCGGCGGGCTGATCGCCCTCGCCTTCATCGACCTCTGGCTGGCCGCGGTCTTCCTCGCCGGGGCCCCGGCGCTGTTCCTCTTCCTGCGCGCCTTCGCCCGCAGCTCCTCCGACAGCGTCTCGCGCTACCAGCGCGTGCAGGGCGAACTCGCCGCCCGGCTCGTCGAGGCCCTCGGCGGCGCCCGCACCGTCGCCGCCGCCGGCACCGCCCGGCGCGAACGCGACCGGGTCCTCGCACCACTGCCCGAACTGAGCACCCAGGGGCGGCGCATGTGGCAGGTGTACGGGCGTGCCGTCGTCCAGGGCGGCATCCTGGTGCCGCTGTTGCAGACAGCCGTCCTCGCGGTCGGCGGGGTGCGCCTCGCCGCCGGCGACCTGAGCGTCGGCGAACTGCTGGCCGCCACCCGCTACGCGGCGCTCGCCGCCGGCGTCGGCTCGGTCATCGGCCGGCTCAACTCCCTGGTGCGCAGCCGCGCCGCCGCCCGCCGCACCGCCGAACTCCTGGCGCTGCCCGCCATGCCGTACGGCACCAGGCCGCTGCCGCCGGACGGCCCCGGCCGGCTCGAACTGAGGGGCGTGAGCGTCACCCGAGGGGGCTGCGAGGTGCTGCGCGGCGTCGACCTGGTGGTTCCCGGCGGTACGACGACGGCCGTCGTGGGCCGCTCCGGCGCGGGCAAGTCCGTCCTGGCCGCCGTCGCAGGCCGGCTGACCGACCCCGGCAGCGGACAGGTGCTGCTCGACGGCGTGCCGCTGACCGAGGCGGACCCCGTGCAGCTGCGGCGGGAGATCGGGTACGCCTTCGAGCGGCCCGCGCTGTTCGGCGACACGGTCGGCGGTGCCGTCGCCTTCGGGGCGTACGCCCCCGACGGGCCCGCCGTCGAGGCCGCCGCGCGCGCGGCCAGCGCGGACCGCTTCATCCGGCTGCTCCCACGCGGGTACGGCACCGCCCTCGCCGACGCGCCGCTGTCGGGCGGCGAGCTGCAACGCCTCGGCCTGGCCCGGGCCTTCGCCCACGCGGGCCGGCTGCTGGTGCTCGACGACGCCACCTCCAGCCTGGACAGCGTCACGGAGGTCCAGGTGGGACGGGCCCTGGTCGGCGAGGTCCGCGCGGGCACCCGGCTGCTGATCGCGCACCGCGTCTCCTCGGCGGCCCGCGCGGACCGCGTCGCCTGGCTGGAGAACGGCCGCGTCCGCGCCGTCGGCCCGCACGAGGAACTTTGGCAACTGGCGGACTACCGGGCGGTGTTCGCGGACGAGCCGGAGGATTCGGCGGAGCCGGAGGCCGAACGTGCCGACGGAACGGGGGCGGCCCGGTGAGTGACAGCGCGCGGGGCGTCACCCGGGGCAGCGAGCGGCCCGGCGGGCATGGCCGTGATCCGGCCGCCGCTCCTGCCGGTAGGCGCGCCACCGGGCGGGGTGTGTTCCGATGCGGCACCCGCACCCGCACGCGGCCCGGTCCCGCCCGCCGCGTGCTGCCGAAGGCCGTGTGGGTCGTCCGGCCGGGGCGAGGGCGCGCCCAGCGCACCATCGCTGCCGCGAGGTGGCGGACCACTCCGCCGGGACTCGGCCGGGCCGGGGCCGCCGCCCCTGCCGGTAGGCGCGCCGCCGGGCGGGGTGCTGCCCGGTGACCGGCACCCGCACGCGGCCCGGTCCCGCCCGCCGTGTCCTGCCGAAGGCAAAACGCTTTCTGGCGTGCCGCAAGCGCGTGCTGCTGACGCTCGGCGGCTGGTCCCTGCTGGAGTCCGCGCAGACCTTCCTCGGCGGCTACAGCGTCGCCCGCGCCCTCGACGACGGATTCCTGGCGGGCCGGCCCGGCGTCGGGCTCGGCTGGCTGGCGCTCGCCGCCGTGACGATCGTCGTCGGCGGACTCGCCACGGGCGGGGTGTTCCGTGGGCTGGCCGATCTCGTGGAGCCGCTCCGGGACGGGCTGGTGCGCCGGGTGGTGACCCGGTCGCTGGGGGAGGCCGTGACCGGCGGGGGGCGAGCCGACAGCGCCGTGGTCTCCCGGCTGACCCACCAGACCGAGCTGGCCCGCGACAGCTTCGCGGGGCTGGTGCTGGTGGCCCGCTCGTTCGTCTTCACGGCGGCCGGGGCGCTGCTGGGCCTCGCCTCCCTCGCGCCGCTCCTGCTGCTGGTCGTGGTGCCGCCCCTGCTGCTGGGTCTGGCGCTGTTCGTGGCCACGCTGGCGCCGATGGCCGACCGGCAGCAGGACTTCCTCAGCGCCGACGAACGCATGTCCACCGAGTTCGGCGCGCTCGCCGAGGGACTGCGCGACGTGGTGGCGTGCGGCGCGGAGCGGCAGGCCGCCGAGCGGACGGACGCGCTGATCTCCGCCGAGGTCCGGGCGGCCCGCTCGCTCGCCGGGTGGGCGGCCGTCCGCGCCCTGGCACTCGGCGTTGCCGGGCAACTGCCGGTGGTGCTGCTGCTCGTCGCCGCACCCTGGCTGCTCGACCGGGGCCTGACCGCGGGCGAGCTGCTCGGCGCGCTCACCTATCTCGTCCAGGCGCTGCTGCCCGCCCTGCACACCCTGATGAACGCCCTCGGGGCGGCGGGCACCCGGCTGCTGGTGGTGCTCGACCGCCTCACCTCGGGGCCCGACGGAGACCTGCCCGCGCACGGCGACGAGCGGGCGCCGGCGGCGCCCGCGCAGCCGCCGCGCGTCGAGCTGCGGTCGGTCACCTTCGCCTACGGGCCGCGCGCCCACCCCGTCGTCCGGGACCTCGACCTCGTGGTGGAGCCCGGCGAGCACCTGGTGGTGGTCGGCCCCAGCGGCATCGGCAAGTCCACCCTGACGGGACTCGTCGCGGGGCTGCTCGCCCCGGACCGGGGCGAGGTGCGGGTGGCGGGGCAGCCCGTGGCCGGGCCGGCGGCGGCCCCCGGCCGGGAGTGGGCGCGGCAGCGGGTGCTGATCCCGCAGCAGGCCTACGTCTTCACCGCCACCGTCCGGGAGAACCTGCTCTACCTCCGCCCCGGCGGGGCGCCCCCCGAGGCCGTCGCGGCGTCGGTGGCGGCCGTGGGGCTCGATGCGCTGGTGGAGCGGCTGGGCGGGCTGGACGCGGAAGTCGACCCGGCCGCGCTGTCACAGGGGGAGCGGCAGCTGATCGCGCTGGGCCGGGCCCATCTGTCCCCCGCGCCGCTCGTGCTGCTGGACGAGGCGACCTGCTATCTGGACCCCGCGGCGGAAGCGCGCGCGGAGCGCGCCTTCGCCGAGCGGCCCGGCACCCTGATCGTGGTGGCGCACCGGATCAGCTCCGCGCGCAGGGCCGACCGGGTGCTGGTGATGGACGGCGCCCGCGCCGTCTGCGGGCGCCACGACGAACTGCTCGACTCCTCGGTCCTCTACCGCGATCTGGTGGGGCGCTGGCACGCGGGGCACGTCTGAGCCGGGCCCGCCGCCGCCCGGCCTGGGGCTGCGGCTAGACCCACCCCGCGCACTGGGAGATCCGTATGGCGTCCACCCGGTTGCGGGCGCCGGTCTTACGGGTGATGGCGGCCATGTAATTGCGTACGGTTCCGTTCGACAGACACAGACTGCGGGCGATCTCCCCGATGGAGGCGCCCTCGGCGGCCAGCGACAATACGCTGAGTTCCCGTCGCGTCAGCGGCATCTCCGACGCCTCCAGGAAGCCGAAGCCGAGCGACTCGTCGATGTAGCGCTCGCCCTTGGCGACATGCCGGATGCCCTCGACCAGCCGATCAGGAGAAGCGTTTTTGCTCAAGAACCCCAGGGCCCTCTCCTCATAGGCCCGGCGCAGGGGACCCGGCCGTCCCGCGCTCGCCAGGGCCAGCAAGGAGAAACCACCGTCCCCTTCGTAACATCGACGGGACAGCTCCCGGATGCCGCGCGGACCGACCGCGTCGGCGCTGTCCATGTCCACCACGCACACCTGTGGCCGCAGCGTCCGCGAGGTCGCGACGGCTCCCGGCCAGGACGTGGAGGACACCTCGAGATCGGCCTCCCTGCCGATCAGCGCGGCCAGCGCCGTCCGCAGCAGATAGGTGTCGTGCACCAGAAGGACCCGGATCACGTTCCCGCCTCTCCCCGCTCGCGCTCCCCGGGTAGCGAGCGCTACGTCGGGCACGTCGGTAAATACTTACCGGCGTGTGCCACTGTCACGGGCGCCGAAACCGAACGTGCGGGGGGCGCAAGGGCGCACGAAACTCGCCGCGTGCGCCCCAAGTGTGAGCGAATGCGCCTCCCCATGCCCATGGACGCCGGAGCGGGAAGGTGGTCACGCGCGGCGGTCAGCGCCGTTTGGTGCGGCCCGGCTTGGTGCGACTCGTCGCGGTACGACCCGACTTGGCGCGCCCGTTGGCCGTTGCGCCTGTCGCTGCGCCTGCCGTTGCGCCCGGTGTGCCCGGCGCCGTCGGGCCGGGGCCCGCCGACGTCAGGTCGATCAGCCGGCAGACCGTCTCGATGTCTATCCTCACCTGCGCGATGGAGGCCCGCCCCGACAGCCAGGTGATCAGCGCCGAGTGCCAGGTGTGCTCGATGACCCGCACGGCCGAGAGCTGCGCGGGCGTGGGCGGCACGGTCAGCCCCATCGCGTCCAGGATGATCGTCGTCGTCAGCCGGGAGGCCGCGTCGACCTCGGCGCTCACCGACCGGTCGGCGAAGGTGAGGGCGCGCACCATCGCGTCGGCCAGATGCGGCTCGCGCTGCATCGCGCGGAACGCCCGCATCAGCGTCTGCGCGACCCGGGCGGCGGGCTCCTCCTCGGTGGGCGGCCGCTTGCGCAGCGTCTCGTGCAGGTGCTGGAGCTGGTCCTGCATCGTGGCGACCAGCAGATGGATCTTCGAGGGGAAATAGCGGTAGAGCGTGCCGAGCGCGACGCTCGAGGACTCGGCGACCTCCCGCATCTGCACCGCGTCGAAGCCGCCGCGGCCGGCCAGCTGGGCGGTGGCGTGCAGGATCCGGCGCCGCCGCGCCTCCTGACGCTCGGTCAGGGGGAGACCGGACGAGGCGATCGCGACCGAGGTGGTCGCCGACTTGGGTTCCGTCGTCATATGTCCCATTCCGTGGCAATCCATCCAGCGGTGTCTGTACAGCCCGGACGGCACAGCATGGCAGGGGCCGGGTCGTGGCGCGAATCACCTGATCCGGCTCCGGCGCGTTGCCGTGAGGCCGGTAGATTCGTGACTTCTGGACGACTCGGTCTGAAACTTGTTCTAGATTACCGCGACCGGTTACGCTCCGGCGGAATCGCAGTGAGAAGGAGGCCGCCGAGTGACCGCTGAGGCCGCTGAGGCAACGACATCCCACCTCCTTGACCAGGACGTCGGCCGACCGCTGCGCATCGCGATGCTCACGTACAAGGGGAACCCGTTCTGCGGCGGCCAGGGCGTCTACGTCCGTCATCTCTCCCGTGAGCTCGCCCGGCTCGGCCACACCGTCGAGGTCATCGGCTCCCAGCCCTATCCCGTCCTGGACGAGGGCACCGGACCCGGCGCGGTGACTCTCACCGAGCTGCCCAGCCTCGACCTCTACCGCCAGCCGGACCCCTTCCGCACGCCCAAGCGCGACGAGTACCGCGACTGGATCGACGCGCTGGAGGTCGGCACCATGTGGACCGGCGGCTTCCCCGAGCCGCTCACGTTCAGCCTGCGGGCCCGCCGCCATCTGCTGGCCCGGCGCGGCGACTTCGACGTCGTCCACGACAACCAGACCCTCGGCTACGGCCTCCTCGGCAACCTCGGCACCCCGCTGGTCACGACGATCCACCACCCCATCACCGTCGACCGGCAGCTGGACCTCGACGCCGCCGACAGCTGGCAGCGCCGCGCCTCCGTGCGCCGCTGGTACGGCTTCACCCGGATGCAGAAGCGCGTCGCCCGGCGGCTGCCGTCCGTGCTCACCGTCTCCGGCTCCTCGCGCCAGGAGATAGTCGACCACCTCGGGGTGCGCGACGAGCGCATCCACGTCGTCCACATCGGCGCCGACACCCAGCTCTTCTCTCCGGACCCGGCCGTCGCCGAGGTGCCCGGCCGGATCGTCACCACCTCCAGCGCCGACGTCCCCCTCAAGGGACTCGTTTTCCTCATCGAGGCGCTCGCCAAGGTCCGTACGGAGAACCCCGACGCCCACCTCGTTGTCGTCGGCAAGCGCGCCGAGGGCGGCCCGGTCGCCGCCGCCATCGAGCGGTACGGGCTCGAAGGGGCCGTCGAGTTCGTCAAGGGCATCACCGACGCCGAGCTCGTCGACCTCGTCCGCTCGGCGCAGATCGCCTGCGTCCCCTCCCTCTACGAAGGCTTCTCGCTGCCCGCCGCCGAGGCCATGGCGACCGGCACCCCGCTGGTGGCCACCACCGGCGGCGCCATCCCCGAGGTCGCGGGCCCCGACGGCGAGACGTGCCTCGCTGTGCCGCCCGGTGACGCGGGAGCGCTCGCCGCCGCACTGGGCCGGCTGCTCGATGACACCGGACTGCGCCGCCGGCTGGGCGCGGCGGGCCGCGAGCGCGTGCTGGCCCGGTTCACCTGGGAGCAGGCCGCCATCGGCACCGCCGAGCGCTACCGCGCCGCCATTGCTGCCCAGGGCGCCGGGCGCGGCGCCCCGGCCCGCGCCACCGCCAGACGCAAGCCCGCCTGACCACCGGCCCGGCGGCCGCCCGGCATGCGCCGCCACCGCTTCCGCACCCCACGACCCCGCTCGGACGCATTCCCCGAACCAGAAGGCAGAGCCCGTGCTGACCGTCGATTTCTCCCGCTTCCCGCTCGCCGCAGGCGACCGCGTCCTCGATCTGGGGTGCGGCGCAGGGCGGCACGCCTTCGAGTGCTACCGGCGGGGCGCGCAGGTCGTGGCCCTCGACCGCAACGGCGAGGAGATCCGCGAGGTCGCCAAGTGGTTCGCCGCCATGAAGGAGGCCGGTGAGGCCCCGGCGGGCGCCACCGCCACCGCCATGGAGGGCGACGCGCTGGCCCTGCCCTTCCCCGACGACAGCTTCGACGTCGTCATCATTTCCGAGGTCATGGAGCACATCCCGGACGACAAGGGCGTGCTCGCCGAAATGGTGCGCGTCCTCAAGCCCGGCGGCCGTATCGCCGTCACCGTGCCGCGCTACGGCCCGGAGAAGATCTGCTGGGCCCTCTCCGACGCCTACCACGAGGTCGAGGGCGGCCACATCCGCATCTACCGCGGCGACGAACTCCTGGACCGGATGCGCGAGGCGGGCCTCAAGCCGTACGGCACCCACCACGCCCACGGGCTGCACAGCCCGTACTGGTGGCTGAAGTGCGCCTTCGGCGTGGGCAAGGACGGTAAGGACGCAGCGTTGCCGGTCCGCGCGTACCACAAGCTGCTGGTCTGGGACATCATGAAGAAGCCACGGGCCACCCGCCTCGCCGAGCAGGCCCTCAACCCCCTCATCGGCAAGAGCTTCGTCGCCTACGCCACCAAGCCGCACGCCCCGGCCGCCCCGGCCGTCCCGTCCAGCACGTCCGCTGCCGGCGAGGGACGAGCGTGACGACACCGGGCCGTACCGAGCGCCTCGTCCTCGCCGGGGTGCTCACCGCCGAGCAGGTCGCGCAGACCGTCGCGGGCATCGCCGCCACACAGTGCCCGGACGGCGCCATACCCTGGTTCCGCGGCCACCACCTGGACCCCTGGGACCACGTCGAGGCCGCGATGGCCCTGGACGTGGCGGGCGAACGGGACCGCGCCGAGGCCGCCTACCGCTGGCTGGCCGAGCACCAGAACTCCGACGGCTCGTGGTACGCCGCGTACGCCGACGGCGACCCCGAGGAGCCCACCGACCGGGGCCGGGAGACGAACTTCGTCGCCTACGTCGCCGTCGGCGTCTGGCACCACTACCTCGCCACCGGCGACGACGCCTTCCTCGACCGCATGTGGCCGACCGTCTTCGCCGCCGTCGAGTTCGTCCTGGGCCTGCAGCAGCCCGGCGGCCAGGTCGGCTGGAAGCGGGAGGACGACGGCACCCCCGTCGACGACGCGCTGCTGACCGGCTCGTCCTCCATCCACCACGCGCTGCGCTGCGCCCTCGCCATCGCCGAGCACCGCGAGGAGCCGCAGCCCGACTGGGAACTGGCCGTGGGCCTCCTCGGCCACGCGATCCGGCACCACCCCGAGCGGTTCCTGGACAAGGACCGCTTCTCGATGGACTGGTACTACCCGGTCCTCGGCGGCGCGGTCACCGGCGCCGCCGCGAAGGAGCGCCTGGAGGCGGGCTGGGACCGCTTCGTCGTCCCGGGCCTGGGCGTGCGCTGCGTCTCCGACCGGCCGTGGGTGACCGGCGGCGAGAGCTGCGAACTCGCCCTCGCGCTCTGGGCGATGGGCGAGTCCGACCGGGCGGTCGCGATCCTCCAGTGGATCCAGCACCTGCGCGCCGAGGACGGCATGTACTGGACCGGCTACGTCTACGAGGACGACGCCGTCTGGCCGGAGGAGCGCACCTCCTGGACCGCCGGCTCACTGCTCCTGGCCGTCGCCGCACTCGGCGGCGACGAGGCGACCACCACGGTCTTCGGCGGCGAACGCCTCCCGTACGGCCTGGAACCGGACTGCTGCGCCTGACCCGCCGGCCGGCCGGGCGAAGCCGGCCCGTCCGGCCGCATCCGGCGCCGCGAGCCCGCTGACCGGCAGCAGCATGCCGGCCGGGTCCCGGCGGCCGCCGGGCGGGACTGCGGAAATCCGGAACCCCACTCGAACGGCCCCCGCCGAGTCGCCCGGC
Source organism: Streptomyces syringium (assembly GCF_017876625.1). Taxonomy (NCBI): domain Bacteria; kingdom Bacillati; phylum Actinomycetota; class Actinomycetes; order Kitasatosporales; family Streptomycetaceae; genus Streptomyces; species Streptomyces syringium. The sequence continues at coordinate 2,345,368 of NZ_JAGIOH010000001.1, read as the reverse complement.
GCCCCCGCCCGCGTCACGCTGGGAGGAGTCAAGCCCACCACCCCCGGAGGGAGCCGCTCCGCCCCAAGGGCCGTCCCGGCCAAAGGGGTTGTCAGTGGCCCGTTCTAGAGTGACGTCATGAGCCTTCTCAGTCACGACCGTTACTGCTCCGAGGTCGAAGCCCAGACCGGACTGCTGCGTTCGGCACTGCACGGCACCGACCTCTCCACCACCGTCCCCACCTGCCCCGACTGGTCGCTCAGCGAGCTGGTCCTGCACGTCGGCGGCGCGCACCGCTGGGCCGAGACGATCGTGCGGACGCGTGCGAGCGAGCCCGTGGGCCCCGATGCGGTCCCCGGCGCGGCCGGCCCGGATCCGCTCGACGCGGCCGGGCTCGACGCGTGGCTGGCCGAGGGTGCCGAGGCGCTCGCGCGGACCCTGCGCGCCGCGGATCCCACCGAGGAGGTGTGGAGCTGGGCGCCGCGGCAGACGCCGGGCTTCTGGGCCCGCCGGATGGCGCACGAGACGGTGATCCACCGGGCCGACGCCTTTGTGACCGCCGGCCTCGACTTCACCCTCGACGCCGATCTCGCGGCGGACTGCATCGACGAATGGCTGGAGATCGGCAGCTATCCGCAGACCGTGGAGCGCAAGCCGGAGCTCAAGGAGCTGCTCGGCCCCGGCCGCACCATTCATCTGCACGCCACGGACACCCCCGCCGAGCTGGAGGCGGAGTGGTTCGTCGACCTCACCGGTGAGCGCGCCACCTGGCGGCGCGCCCACGAGAAGGCGGCCGTCGCCCTGCGCGGGCCGCTCACCGACGTCCTGCGGGTCTTCTACCGCCGCCTCCCGGCGGACACCGACCGCGTCGAGGTGCTCGGCGACCGCGAGCTGCTCGACTTCTGGCTGGAGCGGGTCACCTTCTGATGCGAACCGACGAGCACATATCCGACGGCGGGCGCCGGACGCTCGCACCGCGCCGACTGCTGCGCGGTGCACTGCCGGCGGCCCTGCTGCTCGTCGCGGCCTGTACGGGCGACGGCGGCGGTGGCGTGGCCGCTGCCGCCGCCGGGCAGCCCGGGGTGGCGGGTGTCGGCGATCCGCTCTTCCCCCGCCTGGGCAACGGCGGTTACGACGTCCGCCACTACGGGCTCACCCTCGACTACGTGCCCGAGGGGAACGAGCTGCACGGCATCGCCGTCGTCAAGGCCCGGGCCAAGCAGGAACTGAACGCGTTCAACCTCGACTTCAAGGGCCTGAAGGTACGGACCGCGCTGGTCGACGGGAAGTCCGCACGGGTCTCCCGCAAGGGCGACGAGCTGACGGTGACGCCCCGTTCGACGATCGGCAAGGGAGACGAATTCGAGGCCAAGATCGTCTACGACGGCACGCCCCAGCGCGTCGTCGACGCGGACGACGGCAAGGAGGGCTGGGTCGAGACCGACGACGGCTCGGTGAGCCTCGGCGAGCCCATGGGCTCGATGACCTGGTTCCCCGGCAACCACCACCCCTCCGACAAGGCCACCTACGACATCGACGTCACCGTCCCCAAGGGCTTCACCGCCGTGGCCAACGGCGAGCTGAAGCGCAAGAAGGTCGCCGAGGACGGGCGGACCACCTTCGCCTGGCACACCGCCGAGCCCATGGCCAGTTATCTCGCCAGCGTCGCCGTCGGGGACTTCACCGTCTCCGAGACGAAGACGAAGGACGGCCTTCCGGTGTACGTCGCCATCGACCCGGACGAGGCCGAGCGGAGCAAGGGCGTCGAGAAGCTCATACCCAAGGTCGTCGAGTGGGGGAGCGGACTCTTCGGCCCGTACCCCTTCAGCGGCACCGGCGCCGTCGTCGACAACAACCCCGACGTCGACTACGCCCTGGAGACCCAGGCCAAGCCGTACTTCCCGCACGCGCCCGACGACCTGCTGGTGGTGCACGAGCTGGTGCACCAGTGGTTCGGCAACTCCGTCTCCCCCCGTACCTGGCGGGACATGTGGCTCAACGAGAGCTTCCCGAGCTACGCCGAGTGGATGTGGGAGGAGAAGACCGGCGGCCGGACCGTGGAGAAGATATTCCAGGACTTCTACGACGGCACCGACAAGCTCAGCAAGAACATCTGGGACTTCCCGCCCGGCAGCCCGCCCGCCGACGACGTGTCCGGCGACCCCGTCTACGGCCGGGGCGCGATGGTGCTGCACAAGCTGCGCGTAGCCGTCGGTGACAAGACCTTCTTCGACATCCTCCGCACCTGGACGAAGGAACACCGGCACGGCAACGCCGAGACCCGCGAGTTCATCGACCTGTGCGAGAAGAAGTCCGGCAAGGACCTGGGCAAGCTCTTCGAGGCCTGGCTGTACGGGAAGGCCAAGCCCCCGAGGGGCGCGACAGCGGTGTCGTAGGGCCTTGCCGCCGGGCCGGGCTCCCGTTCACGTGTTGAGCTCGGCCAGCACCCGCAGCGTCTCCGGGTCGGGCGCGGTCACCAGCAGATCCGTGACCGGCCCCGCGCGCCACGCCGTCAGCCGCTCGGCGATCCGCTCCCTCGGCCCGACCAGGGAGATCTCGTCGGCGAAGGAGTCCGGGACCGCCTCCACCGCCTCCGCCCGCCGCCCCGCGAGAAACAGCTCCCGCACCCGCGTCGCCGCGTCCCCGAAGCCCATCCGCGCCATCAGGTCGGCGTGGAAGTTGCGGGTCGCGTGCCCCATCCCGCCGATGTAGAAGCCGAGCATCTCCTTCACCGGCCGCAGCCCCTCGGCGACATCGGCACACATCCGCGCCCGCACCATGGGCGCGACCATGAACCCGGAGGGCACCTCGCCGAGCGAGGCCGTGTAGACGTCCGCGCGCTCGGGCGACCAGTACAGCGGCAGCCAGCCGTCGGCGATCCGCGCGGTCTGGGCGATGTTCCGGGGGCCCTCCGCGCCGAGCAGGACCGGCAGCCCGGAGCGGAGCGGGTGGGTCACGGACTTCAGCGGCTTGCCGAGGCCGCAGGCTCCGGGGCCGGTGTAGGGGAGGGAATGGAAGCGGCCGTCGAGCGTGACGGGGGCCTCCCGGCGCAGCACCTGCCGGACGACATCCACATACTCGCGCGTAGCGGTCAGCGGACTCGCCGGAAACGGACGCCCGTACCACCCCTCCACCACCTGCGGCCCCGACAGCCCCAGCCCGAGCAGCACCCGGCCCCCGGAGAGGTGGTCGAGCGTCAGTGCGTGCATCGCCGTGGCGGTCGGTGCGCGGGCCGCCATCTGGGCCACGGCCGTGCCGAGCAGGATCCGCCTCGTGCGGGCGGCGATCCAGGTGAGCGCGGTGAAGGCGTCGGAGCCCCAGGACTCCGACGTCCACACCGAGTGGTAGCCCAGCCGCTCGGCCTGCCGGGCGAGCTCCACGTGCCGCGGGTCGGGGCCGCGGCCCCAGTAGCCGAGTGCCAGGCCGAGTCGCATGCCGTGCCGCCCCCTCCGCTGGAACTGACGAACCGTCAGGCAAGGTCCGGCGACTGTACGGGCGACCGGCCGGCCCCGGCAAGAGGGACCCGGTGCCGGGAACGGCGAAGGCCCGCCGGGCAACCCGGCGGGCCTTCGATGGCGGAGCTTCCTCCGGCGCGTGCCTCAGCCGCGCTGGATGCCCGTCGTGTCCTGCAGCACGCCGCGTCGGCCGTCCTGCGTCTGCGCGACGAGCGCCTGACCGCGCTGGTCCACCGCGAGGTACCACGTGCCGGGCGCCAGCTCGGCGATCTGCGTCGGCGAGCCGTCCTCCCCGTACAGGGGGCGGGCCACCGGCACCGCGAACCAGAACGGGGCGAAGTCACCGGCGGGCGCCGCGGCGGGCTGGGCCCCCACGGGACCGGCGGGCTGCGCCTGAGCCGGAGCCGACTGGTCCTGCTGCTGGTGCTGCGGCTGACCGGTCTGGCCGGTCTGCGCGCCGTAGGGCTGCTGCTGCGCGCCGTACGGGGCCTGACCCTGCTGCATGCCGCCCGGACCCGGGTAGCCGTAGCCCGGACCGGCACCGTACGGGGACGGGGCCTGCGGGGCCGGAGCGCCCATCAGCGGGGCCTTCAGCGCGGGGATCCGCTGCGTGAGCAGCGCACCGGCGGCCATCACGAGCAGCGCGATGAGCGCCAGGATGCGGCCGACGCCGGCACCGACCTTGTCGTTGTCCTCCAGAGCGCCACCGAACATCGTCCACAGCGAGGACCACGCGGCGAACACCGTCAGAGCGGTGCCCCACTGGTCGAGCGTGAGCCCGAGCAGATTACGGCCCTGGGGCTGGAAGCGGCCCGCGATGATGAGCACCGCGCCGACGATCCCGGCGAGGACGACGGTGGGCAGCACCGGGAAGAGCTTCGAGTCCCACAGGTTGGGAAGTTCCGACTTGTCGCAGAACTGGCCACTGCAATCGACGGAGTAAAAATCGAGGAACGAGGCGATGAACAGCAACACCGCTGCTCCGATCACCACGCCGTCGCCTCGAGTGAGGGAGCGGATGTTCACCTAAAATCCTTTGTCAGATCTGTCAGAAGTCGTCGCGGTCGCCGATACGCGAGCTGCGGGGGCGCGGGGGTGGCCGCCCCATCGTACGGGTGAACCTATCGCCTGGGCGGTCGGGGCGTCTCCTTCGTATCACCCTCGTGACACGGCCGTGGCCTGCTGGTATCTACCCTCGCAGGAAGTCCGTAATGCCGTCCGCGATCCCTCGCGCCGCCTTCTCGCGCCACACGGTGTCGGTGAGCAGAGCGGCGTCCTTCGGGTCACGCATGTTGCCGCATTCGACGAACACCTTCGGCTGGGTGGACAGATTGAGGCCGCCCAGATCGCCCCGGGTGTCCAGGCCGGTGCCGCCCCCGATGTAGTTGGACGGCGCGCTCCCGGTCGTCCGTACGAAGTTCCCGGCGATCCGCGCGCCGAGCTCCTTCGACGGCCCGACGATGGGCGCGGTGTCCGCCCGGCCGCCGCGCACGGTCGCGGGCAGGATCACATGGAAGCCGCGATTGCCGACCGCCGAACCGTCCGCGTGCACGGACACCACGGCGTCGGCCTTCGCCTTGTTGCCGATCGCGGCCCGCTCGTCCACGCACGGCCCGTACGGCCGGTCGCCGTCGTGGGTGAAGCTGACGGTGACGCCCTGGTCCTGGAGCATCGACTTGATGCGGTGGGCGACGTCGAGCGTGAACGTGGCCTCGGCGTAGCCGTCGTCGGTGGACGTGCCGGTGGTGTCGCACTCCTTGCGCCCGGTGCCGATGTCGACGGACCGGTTGATCTCGGCGGTGTGGTCACGGTTACGGGTGTTGTGACCGGGATCGATGACGACGACCTTGCCCTTGAGCGGGCCGTCGGCGCGGGGCCGGCCGGCCGGCCCCGCCGCCGTCGCCTCGTCGGCGGGACGCGACGCCTGGTCCGCCGGCTTCGACGGGGGCGTCACGAGCGGCGAGGGACGCGCGGGCGACGGCTGCTGGGACCGGCCCGCTCCGCTCGGCTGCCCGGACCGGTCCGAGGGTGCGGAACGCGTCGCGGAGGAGGCCGCGACCGGCGACTTGGCGTCGTCCGCACCACCGCCCGAGGCGGCGTCCCACAGCAGCCAGCCCGCCAGGGAGAGCGCCAGTAACGCGGCCAGCCCCAGGAGAAGGGGGGTGCGGATGCCGCCCAGGCGGCCGGGCATGCGGGAATTCCTGCCGTTGGACACCCGGCGATGCTAGCGCCGTGGCCCGCGCCGCGAGACCCCCTCGGTGAAGTACCTACGCGGGCCGGGGTCCGGCCACCCGGCGCAGCACGCGCAGCGAACGCGTCACCGAGACCTCGGTGAACTCGCCGGACTCAAGGGCCCGGAGGTACACGCGGTACGGCGCCTGCCCGCCGTCCGCCGGGTCGGGGAAGACGTCGTGGATGACGAGCAGCCCGCCCGGGGCGACATGCGGGGCCCAGCCCTCGTAGTCGGCGTTCGCATGCTCGTCGGTGTGCCCGCCGTCGATGAAGACCAGCCCGACCGGCGTCCCCCAGACCGCCGCGACCTGCGGCGACCGGCCGACGATCGCGATCACGTGCGGTTCCAGGCCCGCCTTGTAGAGCGTGCGGCGGAAGGTCGGCAGGGTGTCCATGCGGCCCACGCCGGGGTCGTCGTCCACGACGGACGGGTCGTGGTACTCCCAGCCGGGCTGCTGCTCCTCGCTGCCCCGGTGGTGGTCGACGGTCACGGCCGTCGTCCCGGCCTCCCGCGCGGCGGCGGCCAGCAGAAGCGTGGAGCGCCCGCAGTACGTACCGACTTCGAGCAGCGGCCCGAGCGCCGCCGCCTCCTCGGCGGCGGCGTAGAGGGCGAGCCCCTCGTCGACCGGCATGAAGCCCTTCGCCGCCTCGAAAGCGGCGAGTACCTCGGGTTTGGGGGGCATGCGGTCCTCCTGGCGGTGCGGGTCGTGGCGGCTCATGCTGCCGCATGTCGGTGACGGGCGCCGTGTCGGGGGCCGGGCCCTGGGCCTCCGGAGCAGGAGCCGGGGCCGTATATTTTCGGGCCCGTTACCCGGTACCCCGTCGCTTGCCCTCACCTTGGGCCCGCAAATACACGTCAGCGCCCCGGCCCCTGCCCCTGCGGCCCCGTGCCCTCCCGCCGGTGGGCCGACGGCCCGGGTGGGATCGGTCGGCGCCCGTTACAGCCAACCGTTCTGCCGTGCAGCCCGCACCGCCTCCATGCGGTTCCGTGTCGCCGTCTTCCCTATCGCCGCCGACAAATAATTCCGCACCGTCGCGGGCGACAAATGCACCCGTGCCGCGATGTCCGCCACCGTCGCCCCGTCCACCGCCGCGGCCAGCACGTCGCGTTCGCGCTGGGTGAGCGGATTGGGGCCGGCGCTCAGGGCCGCCGCGGCCAGGGCCGGGTCGATGACGCGTTCTCCCGCCAGCACCCGGCGGATCGCCGCGGCGAGTTCCTCCACCGGGCCGTCCTTGACCAGGAATCCTGACGCCCCCGCCTCCATGGCCCGGCGCAGATACCCGGGCCGGCCGAAGGTGGTGAGGATCAGCACCCGGCATTCCGGCAGCCGCTCCCGCAGGTCGGCCGCCGCGTCGAGGCCGCTGCGGCCCGGCAGTTCGATGTCGAGGAGGGCGATGTCGGGCCGGGTCGCCAGGGCCTGGGGCAGGATCTCGTCGCCGCTGCCGACCTGCGCGACGATCTCGATGTCGTCCTCCAGACCGAGCAGCAGCGCGAGCGCGCCCCGCATCATGCCCTGGTCCTCGGCAAGCAGCACGCTGATGACGCGGCTCATGCGGCCAGGCCCTCCTCTTCGTCGTCCACCGGGAGTTCCGCCACCAGGCGGAAGCCCCGCTTGCCGTCGGGTCCGGCGGCCAGTGCGCCGCCCGCGGCGGCCAGCCGCTCGGTCAGTCCCTTCAGGCCCGTACCGCCCTTCGCGCCGCCCGCTTCGGCGGATGCCGAGCCTACGCCGCGGCCGTCGTCGGTGATCTCCAGATGGACCCGGTCCGGCTCGCCGCGCACCTCGATCGCGCAACGGGCCGCGGCGCTGTGCCGGACGACGTTGGTGACGCCCTCGCGCACCACCCAGCCGAGCAGCGCCGCGGTCTGCGGCGGCAGGGGCGGGCCCGACTGGCGGATGTCGGTCGCGATGCCGGAGGCGTCGAGGAGGGAGCGGGCCCGTTCGAGTTCGGTGGTGAGACTGCCCTCGCGGTAGCCGGTGACGGCCTCACGGATCTCGGTGAGGGCCTGGCGGCCCACCGCCTCGATGTCGGCGGCCTGGCCGACGGCCGCCTCCAGGTCGCGCGGGGCCAGCCGGCGTACCGCCTCGGCCTTGACCACGATCACGGACATGGTGTGGCCGAGCAGATCGTGCAGATCGCGCGAGAACCGCAGCCGTTCGCGTTCGACGGCGGCGTGGGCCAGCTCCTCGCGGGTGGCGCGCAGCCGCTCCACCGTCTCGAAGAGGTTCAGCAGGGCCGCCGCGACCAGTCCCGACAGCCCGGTGCCCCAGGCGATGGCCAGGACGTCCTCGGTGTCGTTGTGCACGGCCATCAGCACTCCGACCGTGGTGCCGAACGTGCCCAGCGCCGCCCCGAGCCGGGGGCCGCTGCCGCGCAGGACGATGCCGGCCGCCAGGGACAGCAGGGGGAAGCACAGCAGCCAGTCGCCGCCGTAGCCGATGGTGAGCGCGTAGGTCACGGCGGCCAGGGCGGCGAGCGATGTCAGCGAGGCGCGCGTCTCGCGGCGCCGCTCGTCGAGGCCGAGGAAGACGGTGGTGACGTAGAGCGTGACGAAGGCCGCCAGGCCCGCGGCACCGAGCCAGGGCAGTGGCAGCTTCCCCCGGCACAGGTCGATCACGTCGCCGGTGAGGATGAGAAGCCAGGGCAGGAACGTCCGCCGGTTCGGCGGTCTCATCCGTTCGATCCGCTGCATCGCTCCACTCATGCTCCGACCCTATGGAACAGGGCGGTGAGCTGCGCAGATGCATCTGTCCAAGGCGTGCGGTGACTTTTGTCATGGCAGGTGACGAACCGTCAGACAATGCGGTCCGCGGCCTTCCGGCCCCCACGGCGATCGGCTATACAAGGGTGCATCGGACCGGCTGAAACGCCTTGGAACACGTTCCAGTGCCGAGCGCGTGTGGGGCCGGCCCGGCAGCGACCCCGGCGCGGCCTGCGGTGCGGACGGCCGGGCCGGGGTCTTCGGCCACACCGCGAAGGAGCCGTCGCCCCGATGCCCATCGACGTAAGCCAGGCGGTCGGGGCGCAACCCCGTAGCGTCGAGCTCTCCTGGGACCACAAGGACGTTCTCCTCTATCACCTCGGCATCGGGGCCGGCGCGGCCCGGCCCACCGACCCGGAGGAACTCCGCTACACCCTGGAGAGCAGGCTCAGCGTGCTCCCCAGCTTCGCGACCGTCGCGGGCGGCGGCATGGCCCTGGCCGGCGGCCTCTCCGCGCCCGGTGTCGACGTCGACCTCGCCCGCGTGCTGCACGGCGGACAGGCCATCGCGCTGCACCGGCCGCTGCCCGCCCGCGGCTCGGCCACGCTCACCTCCCGCGTCGCCGCCGTGTACGACAAGGGCAAGGCCGCCGTCATCGTGCTGCGCGCGGACGCCGCCGACGCCGAGGGCCCGCTGTGGACCAGCGACTGCCGGATCTTCGTCCGCGGCGAGGGCGGCTTCGGCGGCGAGCGCGGGCCCGCGGACCGGCTCCCGGAGCCCCCGCACGAGCCGGACCTGACGGCCCTGTGCCCCACCCGCCCCGACCAGGCCCTGCTCTACCGCCTCTCCGGGGACTGGAACCCGCTGCACGCCGACCCGGAGTTCGCCGCCTCCGCCGGCTTCGACCGGCCGATCCTGCACGGCCTGTGCAGCTACGGCATCGTCCTCAAGGCCGTCGTCGACACCGTGCTCGACGGCGACGTGACCCGCGTCCGCTCGTACGCCACCCGCTTCGCGGGCGTCGTCTTCCCCGGCGAGACCCTGCGCGTGCGGATGTGGCGCGAGAGTCCGGGCCCCGGCCGGGTCCAGGTGTCCGTGACGGCCGTCGAGCGCGAGGACGCGCCGGTCCTCACCGACACCGTCGTCGAGCACACCTGAACCAGGCCCCTACCCGCGAATCCTTGACCACCGAAGGGATACGCACCATGCGCGCAGCCGTCCAGCACGAGATCGGCCAGGACAAGCTCGAAGTCCTCGACGACGTCGAAGCCGTGGGCTTCGGCCCGGGAAAGGTCAGACTGCGCCTCAGGGCCGCCGGACTGTGTCATTCGGACCTGTCCGCGATGAGCGGCGTACTGCCGCAGCCCGCCCCCTTCGTCCCCGGCCACGAGGGCGCCGGCGAGGTCCTCGACGTCGGGGACGGCGTCACCGCCGTCACACCGGGCGACCGCGTCCTGGTCTGCTGGCTGCCCTCCTGCGGGACCTGCCCGTCCTGCCGCCGCGGCCAGACCCAGCTGTGCCTCGCCGGACTCGCGGCCGCCGGCGTCCCCAACTTCCGGCGCGCGGGCGGCTCCCCGTCCGACGTCTTCGGCTTCGCCGGCACCGGCACCTTCGCCGAGGAGGTCGTCGTCGGGGCCGTGTGCGCCGTGCCGATCCCGGACGACGTGCCCTACGAGATCGCCGCCCTCATCGGCTGCGGCGTCACCACCGGCCTCGGGGCCGCCCTCAACACCGCGCAGGTCGCCGCCGGTTCCTCCGTCGCCGTCATCGGCTGCGGCGGCGTCGGCATCAACACCATCCAGGGCGCACGGGCCGCGGGCGCCGCCCAGATCGTCGCCGTCGACCCCGTAGCCTCCCGCCGCGACGCCGCGCTGCGCTTCGGCGCGACGGAGGCCGTCGCCCCGGACGCCCTGGCCGACGCCAAGAAGCGGATCACCGGCGGCGAGGGCTTCGACTACGTCTTCGAGGTCGTCGGCACGTCCGCCACGGCCCGCACCGCCTACGAGACGACCCGGCGCGGCGGCACGCTGTGCGTCGTCGGGGCGGGCGCGCTGGACGACCATTTCCAGGTCAGCATGTTCGAGCTGTTCTTCGACGAGAAGCGGATCCTGCCGTCCCTGTACGGCGGCGGCGACGTGCTGCGGTCGTACGAGCGGGCCATCGCCCTGTGGCGGGCCGGCCGGATCGACCTCGCCGGGCTCATCACCCACCGGGTCCCGCTCGCCGGGATCAACGACGCGATCGACCAGATGCGCACCGGTGAGGCGCTGCGCACCTGCGTCGAGATCTGACCGATTCGATTCCGGGAGTGGGAGGCGCATGTCAGCGCAAGCGACCCTGCGGGGCCGGACCGCGATCGTCACCGGCGCCGGGCGTGGACTCGGCCGGGCCGAGGCCCTCGAACTGGCCCGGCTCGGCGCCCACGTCATCGTCAACGACTACGGACAACCGGGCCGCGACGGCTCGGGCGAGGCGTCCGCCGCGCCCGCCGAGGCGGTCGTGGCCGAGATCCGGGCGGCGGGCGGCAGCGCCACCGCCCACCTCGGCGACGTCGCCGACTTCGACGAGGCCGGCGGCCTGGTGCAACTGGCCCTCGACACCGGCGGCTCGCTGGACATCCTGGTCAACAACGCGGGCATCCTGCGGGACCGGATGGTCTTCTCGATGACCGAGGAGGAATGGGACTCGGTGGTCCGGGTGCATCTCAAGGGCCACTTCAACACCGTCCGCTTCGCCGCCGCGCACTGGCGGGACCGGGCGAAGGCCACGGGCCGCCCGGTCTACGGACGGATCGTCAACACCTCCTCCGAGGCCTTCCTCGCCGGCTCGGCCGGACAGCCCAACTACGCGGCGGCCAAGGGCGGCATCGTCGGCCTCACCACCTCGACGGCGGAGGCGCTGCGCAAGTACGGGGTCACCTCGAACGTGATCTGCCCCCGGGCCCGGACCCGGATGACCGAGGACGTCTTCGAAAGCGTCGAGGCGGCCGGCCAGGGGCTCGACCCGCTGGCGCCCGAACACGTCTCGCCGCTCGTGGGCTATCTCGCCTCACCGGCGGCCGCGCACATCAGCGGACAGGTCTTCGTGGTGCACGGCGGCATGGTCGCCGTCGTCGAACGGCCCAAGGTGGCGGCCAGGTTCGACACGGCCGGGGAGGCCTTCAGCGTCGAGGAGCTCGACGGGCTGCTCACCCCTTATTACGCGGGGCGGCCGTCGCGGGAGACCTTCGCGAGTGTGGAGGTGCTGGGCCTGTCCCACCGGACGGACGCCCGAGGCGGCCCGTCCGGCGGGTGAGGAACCTATGGATTCCTCTGGGCTCCTGACGAGTTGTCGTCCTGTCGAGGGGACGGGGTCAGTGGCCGTCCGTCGTATTGCGGCGGTGCTTGCCATGGGCGGGGGCGCCGTGGTCGTTCGGGGAAGCCGGGCCGCGGTGCCTGCCGGAGCCGGTGGCTGCGGCCTGGGCGGACGCCTCGCGGGGGCGCGCCTCGGTCGTGTCGGTTCGGGCGTCGGGCATGGGAAGAGTCACTCCGTGGGAAGGGGATGCGTGCACTGCGCGTCGGGGGCCGTGGCAATGGCGCACGGCATCGACGGACGTCAACACGCTGCACACGCTTCTCACGCGCGACCGTTCGGTTCACCGCCGGTGCCCGGCCGGTACAGCCGCACAGCCCCCGCCCGATTCTAACGGGGACCTTGATCGCGGAGCCACCCGGTTCGCCGGTGTGTTCGCATTTTCGCGACGCCGGAACCAAGCGGAAACGGGCGCGGACAGACGGGCGCCCGGCAACGCGACCAAGCGCGGTGCCGGGCGTCGTGGGCCCGTCGGGTCCGCCGGGGTGGAGCCGCTAAGGGGTCCGGCCCAGGGGGGCTTGCTGGAGCGGGACCGGCCGGGGCGCGGCGCCCGGGTCCGGCTCCGGGAAGCCGGCGCAGCCTTCCGTGAGCGTCGGCTGCACCGCCTGCCAGAGCGGCGGCGCCGGTGCCGTGTGCGGCGCGGGCCGCGGTGCCGCCCCCGGCCCTGCCTCTGCCGCCCAGGCCGTGGGAGGCGCGGACTCCTCGGGCCCGTCCGGCTCGTCGTGCGCGATCGGCCCGTCCGGCGCCGCGGCGTCCGGCGGGACGCAGACCGGCCCCTGTGGTGGGCCGCCCGGCTCCTGCTCGCCGTCCTCTTCGCGGGGCCGCTTGCCGTCCGCGCCCGGCAGCCGCAGTCGCGCCAGCCCGCAGGGCACGTACGGGGTGACGTAGGGCAGCCGCAGCTCGCCGTCGGCGGTCCACAGGCCCGCGCCCGCCAGCCATCCCACCGGCGCGGGGAACTGCTGCACCCGCCGCCCCGACGGCCGCCACACCCCCACCCAGCTGCCCGCCGCCCCGTCGATGCGGAGCGCCACCGCACACCCCTCGGGCATCAGCACCTGCCCCGGCTGCGCGGCGAAGGGGGTCACCGCCGCGTCGGACATCCGCAAGCACTCCGGGAAGCGCACCGGCCGCGCCGAGCCGAGCACCCCCCACCCGAGCCGGTCCTGCCCGGGCGCGTCGGACCGCACGAGCAGCAGCCCGCTGTCCGGGTCGGCCAGCAGCAAACGGTCGTTGCTCTCCTCGGTGATCTGCAGCAGCGGGCTCGTCTCGCCGCCCCGGCCCAGGTCGACCACCACGGCCTTGGTGCGCCCGTCCAGCTCGCGGTCGAGGGCGAGCATCCGGCCCGTGCGGTCGAGCCAGGCGCCGCCGGCGCAGCGGCCGGGCAGCTCGGTGACCCGCTCGGGCCCGAAGGCGCCGCCGTGCACCCGCCACAGGGTGGTCGACCGCTCGCCGTGCACGAGGGCGAAGGCGGACGAGCCGTCGGGCGCGGGGGGCAGGAGGGACAGCCGGGGGCACTCGATCGCGCCGAGCGGCAGCTCGCCGGTGCCGGGGCCGGTGGGGTAGAGCAGCGACAGCGTGTACCGCTCGGCGACCCGGCGGCGGATCAGCACCCGGCCGTCGGCGAGCGGGAGCACCTCGCTGTCGGGTTCCTCGGGCTGGCTGCCGGGCAGCGGGACCGCGTAGGGCTCGGGGCCGCCGAGCGTCCAGCGCTCCGGAAACCAGCCACCGCTGCCACGGCCGAGAGCCAGCCACGCGGCGTACGAACCGTCCGCCGTGACCGTGAACGAGGTGCGGCCGCGGTCCTTCGGTGGGCCGGATGGGGTGTTCGGTGGAGCGCTCTGGGGGACACAGACCGTCATGAGAAACGTCACCTCCGGCACTGAACGTAGTTATCGCACTACGTCCCGAACCTTGAGAGTGAGGCCGCTTCACGCGTAAGGGTGGTGTTCGCCAGGATTGCCTGCGGGGCTGGGGGTGGGTGTGCTCTTCGCTGGGCGTCTGTTTAAAGTAAGGCCGACCTAAGTGGCCGCGGGAGTGGCCGAGCAGGCTCCCTTGACCGCCCTGCCGCCCGGCGCGATTTCCGCCTACGGTTTTCCGCCTTGCGGCCGGCCGGTCACCCCCCTTCCCCCCGACCAGGAGCACTCCATGTCCCTCCGCCGCCGCGGCACCGCCGCCGTCGCCCTTTCCGTAGCCGCCGCGCTCTCGCTCGCGGCCTGTGGTTCCTCCGACGGGAAGGACGGCGAGGCGGGCAAGGACGGGGGCAACGGCTCCAAGTCCGTCGCCCAGGGCGGCAAGGACTTCGGCAAGGCGGCCGAGGAGACCGCGAAGATGGGCACGGACGCGAAGCCCGGCCAGTTCCCGCGCACGATCACCCACGCGCTCGGCAAGACCGAGATCAAGGAGATGCCCAAGCGTGTCGTCGTCCTCGACGTCGGCGAGCTGGACAACGTCGTCTCCCTCGGCATCAAGCCGGTCGGCTGGGCCCCGAGCGAGGGCAGCCAGGAGATCCCCGCGTACCTGAAGAAGGACGTCGGCGACCCCAAGAGCGTCGGCACCATCAGCAACCTCAACCTCGAGGCCATCAACGAGCTCAAGCCCGACCTGATCCTCGGCAGCAAGCTGCGCGCGGAGAAGAACTACAAGGACCTCTCGAAGATCGCCCCGACGGTGTTCTCCGTCCGCCCCGGCTTCACGTGGAAGGAGAACTACCTCCTCAACGCGGCCGCCCTGGACAAGACCGCCGACGCCAAGAAGCAGCTCGACGCGTACGGGGCCAAGGCCAAGCAGCTCGGCGAGGACATCGGCGACAAGAAGCCGACGATCACGATGCTCCGCTACCTGCCGCAGTTCACGCGCCTGTACGCGCAGCAGTCCTTCATCGGCACGATCCTCAAGGACACGGGCCTGCCCCGCCCGAAGAACCAGCAGGCCGACAAGCTCGCGGAAGAGATCAGCCCCGAGAACATCGACCAGGCCGACGCGGACTGGATCTTCACCGGCGTCTACGGCGACCCGGACAAGACCAAGCGCGACAGCGCCCAGGACAACCCGCTCTGGAAGAACCTCAAGGCGGTCAAGGACGGCCGGGCCAAGGACGTCCAGGACGAGACCTGGTACCTGGGCCTCGGCGTCACCGCGGCGAACAGTGTCCTGGACGATCTGCGCGGATACCTGGTGAAGAAGTAGTAGCCCTCTTGCCGCGCGGGCTTCGCCCGGAGTGGGCAGGTCGGTTGCGGCCCGGGAACCGGCGGCCCGCCGCGCGACCGGCGGGTTGCCGGCGCAGCGCCGAGCCGCCCCGGGCGGCGTCCGGTTTTCCGCCGACGAGCCGGCGGGCCCGGCTCCCACCGGGCGGCAGCCCGGCTTCGGCCGGGCGCTGCCGGGACGAGCCGCCCCGCCCGTGGGCGGATTCGCGGCTTCGCCGCCGAGGCGGCAGGCGGCCCGTTCCGCCCGGGTGGCAGCCCGACTTCCGCCGGGCGCGGCCTGGACCGGACCAGCCGTCCGGCCGTGGTCGGCTCCGCCGCCGAGGCGGCTCGCCCTCCGGGCGGCAGGCCGACTCGGACCGGGCGTCGCCCGGACCGGCCGGCCCGCCCGTGGGGCGGATTCGCGGCTCCGCCGCAGACGCGGCCGGTGGTCGGATTGTCGGCACCCCGCCCAGGCGACCCGTGGGGGCACGAGGGACAGGTAGCCTTTCCCCGTGCCCGTACTGTCTGAAGTCATCGCCGCCCTCGACGCCCTCTGGCCCCCGGAGCGGGCCGAGCAGTGGGACGCCGTCGGTACGGTCTGCGGCGATCCCGACGCCCCCGTCGGCCGGGTCCTGTTCGCCGTCGACCCCGTTCAGGAGGTCGCCGACGAAGCCGTGGAGCTGGGCGCGGACCTGCTCGTCACCCACCACCCGCTCTATCTGCGCGGAACGACGACGGTCGCGGCCTCCACCTTCAAGGGCCGCGTCGTGCACACCCTCATCAAGAACGACGTCGCCCTCCACGTCGCGCACACCAACGCCGACCGCGCCGACCCCGGTGTCTCCGACGCCCTCGCCGGCGCCCTCGACCTGCGCGTCACCGGCCCCCTCGTACCCGACCCGAGCGACTCCGCGGGCCGTCGCGGCCTCGGCCGGATCTGCGAGGTCGAGCCCCCGCTGACCCTCGCCGCGTTCGCCGCCCGCGCCGCCGAACGGCTGCCCGCCACCGCGCAGGGCATCCGCGTCGCGGGCGACCCCGAGCGCCTCATCCGCACGGTCGCCGTCTGCGGCGGCTCCGGCGACTCCCTCTTCGACGAGGTACGGGCCGCGGGCGTCGACGCCTACGTCACCGCCGACCTGCGCCACCACCCCGCGTCCGAGGCCCAGCACCACAGCCCGCTCGCCCTCGTGGACGCGGCGCACTGGGCCACCGAGTGGCCCTGGATCGAGCAGGCCGCCGCCCAGCTCGACGAGATCTCCGACCGCCACGGCTGGGGGCTGCGCACCCATATCTCCCGTACGGTCACCGACCCCTGGACCGCCCACGCGGCGTCGTCCGCTTCCTCTTCCCACCACTAATCAGGAGCTTCCACTGAACGCCGCGCCCGCCGACCAGATCCGTCTTCTCGACCTCCAGACCCTGGACACCCGCCTCGCGCAGCTCGCCCACAAGCGCAAGAGCCTGCCCGAGCACGCCGAGATCCAGAGCCTCGAAGGCGATCTCACGCAGCACCGCGACCTCCTCGTCGCCGCGCAGACCGAGGAGAGCGACACCACCCGCGAGCAGACCAAGGCCGAGCAGGACGTGGACCAGGTGCGCCAGCGCGCCGCCCGCGACCAGCAGCGCCTGGACGCAGGCATCGGCATCTCCCCGAAGGACCTGGAGAACCTCCAGCGCGAGATCGCCTCGCTCGCCAAGCGCCAGGGCGACCTGGAGGACGTCGTCCTCGAGGTCATGGAGCGCCGCGAGTCCGCCCAGGAGCGCGTCACCGAGCTGACCGGCCGCGTCGAGTCCGTGCAGGCCAAGGTCAACGACGCCGTCGCCCGCCGCGACGCCGCCTTCGCCGAGATCGACGCCGAGGCCGCCTCGGTCACCAAGGAGCGCGAGATCGTCGCCGGCTCCATCCCGGCCGACCTGCTCAAGCTCTACGACAAGATCCGCACCAAGGAGGGTGGCGTCGGCGCCGCCCGCCTCAACCAGCGCCGCTGCGAGGGCTGCCGCCTGGAGCTCGACATCACCGGGCTCAACGAGGTGCGCGCCGCGGCCCCGGACGAGGTCGTCCGGTGCGAGAACTGCACCCGCATCCTCGTCCGCACCCGCGAGTCGGGCCTGTAAGCCCCATGGCGAATCGCTTCATCGTCGAGGCGGACGGCGGTTCCCGGGGCAACCCGGGCCCCGCCGGCTACGGCGCCGTCGTCCTGGACCCGGTGACCGGCGAGGCCCTCGCCGAGGCCGCCGAGTACATCGGCACGGCCACCAACAACGTCGCCGAGTACAAGGGCCTCATCGCGGGCCTCAAGGCGGCGAAGGCCCTCGACCCGGAGGCCACGGTCCAGGTCCGGATGGACTCCAAGCTCGTCGTGGAGCAGATGTCCGGCCGCTGGAAGATCAAGCACCCGGACATGAAGCCGCTGGCCGCCGAGGCCCGTGGCGTCCTCCCGGCTGGCCAGGTCACGTACCAGTGGATCCCGCGTGAGAAGAACAAGCACGCGGACCGGCTCGCCAACGAAGCCATGGACGCGGGCAAGGCCGGCAAGCGCTGGGAGCCCGGGGCGTCGGCCGCGGGTCTCCACACGCGGATGACGACGCCGGAGCCGGCCGCTCCAGTTTCCGGCTCCCCGGCTTCCGGGGACGCCTCCGGCCCGGCGGCGCTCGCCGAGCCGAAGGCCGTTCCCGTCGGGTGGGCCGCCCCGGCCGACCTGGGAGCGCCGACGACGTTCGTCCTGCTCCGGCACGGCGAGACGGCGCTGACCCCCCAGAAGCGGTTCTCCGGCAGCGGCGGCAGCGACCCCGAACTCTCGCCCGCCGGGCGCCGCCAGGCCGAGCAGGCCGCGGCCGCCCTCGCCGCGCGGGGCACCGTCCAGGCCGTCGTGTCCTCGCCGGTGCGCCGCTGCCGGGAGACCGCGGCGGCCGTGGCGGCGCGCCTCGGACTGGAGGTCCGGATAGACGAGGGGCTGCGCGAGGCCGACTTCGGTGCCTGGGAGGGACTGACCTTCGCCGAGGTCCGCGAGCGCTACCCCGACGACCTCGACGCCTGGCTCGCCTCCTCCAAGGCCGCACCGACGGGCGGCGGCGAGAGCTTCGCCGCGGTGGCCCGCCGGGTCGCGCTCTCGCGGGACAAGCTCATCGCCCGCTACGCGGGCCGGACGGTCCTCCTGGTCACCCATGTGACGCCGGTC
This sequence comes from Streptomyces syringium, assembly GCF_017876625.1. Lineage (NCBI taxonomy): Bacteria > Bacillati > Actinomycetota > Actinomycetes > Kitasatosporales > Streptomycetaceae > Streptomyces > Streptomyces syringium. Next base: position 2,327,289 of record NZ_JAGIOH010000001.1, on the reverse strand, counting down.
AAGACGCTGGTACGGCTGGCGCTCGGGGCCCCGCCGGAGTCGCTGTTCCGCATGGAACTCTCCGCGGCCTCCCTGTCCGCCGTCGCCTACTACGCCGACGGCAACGCCTCGCTCCGGCTGCTGAACGACACGTCCCACCTGCGCCACTGATGTGACGAAGGGCTGATGAAGGGCTGACGAAGGGCCCCCACCGCAGGGTGGGGGCCCTTCGCCGTACGTACGGCCGTTCGCCGTCCCGCCGTTCGCCGTCCCGCCGGGCGGGCCTACTCCGCGTACAGCATGGCGCGTTCCAACAGGGCGAGCGCCTCCAGCCGCTGCCGCTCACGGTCCTCGATGTCCTGGGCGCTCTCCCCGGTGGCCGCGACCCGCGGGCAGTCCGGGCACTGCCACCGGTCCGGAGCACCGAGAGGCGGTGGCCGCATGGCGACGCGGCAATGGGGGCACTCCACGATCACTCCTTCGACATGGCCGCAGGACGCGCAGACCCAGACCGGGCCCTCGGCGTCCTGCTGCCGCCAAGCGGTGCGATGGCACTGCGGGCAGCCGGTCGTGACGATCCCGGCCCGGCTCATGACCGGGGGTTCCGGGGTGGTGTCGGCGTACTCGATGATCCGCGCCCGGACCCTGTCGTCGGTCGTGTTGGCCATCCGGAGCAGGTGGGCGACTCGCGAGCGTGCTTCGTCAACGAAATCGTTCATGGCAGCGGCAGGCTATGGCAGCCGGACCGGCCCCCGGCGCCAGTCGCCGGCCGATCACCCACCGGCCGGGGGCGCGTTCACCGGATGGAGTGGCGGGCGTTCCGCATGCCTTCCCCGGGCGGTGTCACGGGCACTCGTACATCGCGGGCATCAGCCGCGCAACGCCGACGCCGCGCGGGCGAGTTCCTCGATCCGCGCCCAGTCCCGGTCCCGGATCGCTTCGGCGGGCAGCATCCATGTCCCCCCGACGCAGCCGACGTTGGGCAGCGCCAGATACGCGGGCGCCGAGCCGGGCCCGATGCCGCCCGTGGGACAGAAGCGGGCCGTGGGCAACGGCGCGGACAGCGACCGCAGATAGGGCACCCCGCCCGCGGCCTCGGCGGGGAAGAACTTCATCTCGCGCACTCCGCGCTCCAGCAGCGTCACGACTTCCGAGGCCGTCGACACCCCCGGCAGGAACGGCACCCCCGCCGCCCGCATCGAATCCAGCAACCGGTCCGTCCAGCCGGGGCTCACCAGGAACCGCGCCCCCGCCCCGACCGCCGCGGTCACCTGCCCGGGTGTGAGGACCGTGCCGGCGCCCACCACCGCGCCCGGCACGTCCGCCGCCACGGCCCGTATCGCGTCGAGCGCGGCTTCCGTGCGCAGGGTGACCTCGATCGCGGGCAGACCGCCGGCGACAAGGGCGCGGGCGAGGGGAACCGCGTCCGCCGCGTCGTGCAGGACGACGACGGGGACGACGGGCGCGAGGTCGAGGACGGACACGGGCGAGGCGGGTACGGCAGCGCGGGTCACGCGGGCATCCTCGCCGCGCCCGACATGCACCGCAACAGTCATTGCACAGCGTGCAACGAAGCCTGTGTCTACAGCTCGGTGACCACGACGTCCAGCGCCCAGGGCTTCCCGCCCTTGGCCGGAGCCTCGCCCTCCACCGCGTAACCCAGCTCCCGCAGCGCCACGGCCAGCTCTCCCGGGCCGTCCGGCTCGACGCCGGCCGTCAGCAGGTCCCGTACGAGCCGCCCCTTGGTGGCCTTGTTGAAGTGGCTCACGACGGACCGCTTCTCGACCCCGTTCACGACCTTCGACTGGAGCACCCGCACGGTCGCCGTCCGCTCGGCGACGTCACCGGCCGGCTTCCACGCCGAGGCGTACGCCGCGGACCTGAGGTCCAGCACCAGCCCGTCGCCCGCCGACTCGGGCAGGGCACGCGCCATCGGGCCGCGCCAGTACGCGCCGAGCGCGCCCAGCCCCGGCAGCTTCACCCCCATCGAGCAGCGGTAGGAGGGGATCGCGTCCCCGATCCGCACCGCGCCCCACAGCCCGGAGAACACCAGCAGCGACCGCTCGGCCCGCCGCCGGGCCGCCGGGTCCAAGGTGGCCAGACCCAGCGCGTCGTACAGCACACCCGTGTAGATCTCCCCGGCGGGCCGGGTGCCCGCGCCCGGCAGCGCGGCGTTCTTGGCGATCTCACCCCGCAGCCCCGGGCTCAGCCCGAGGACCTCCGCCGCCTTCTCCTCGTCGCCCGCGCACAGCTCCACGAGCTCCGCCAGCACGGTCCCGCGCGCCTCGGTCAGCTCCGGCAGGGACAGCGAACCGAGCTCCAGCGGGGCACCGCCGGAACCGCCCTCGACGGGCGCGGCCTTCCCCTCGGACGGCGGCAACAGCACGAGCACGGTCGTTTCTCCTTCAGTACGTACACCCGCGCGCGCCGTCGGCGGCGCGGAACGGGCAAGGGCCCCGTCGAGCCTAACGCCGCCCGCCACGCTCACCGTGCCGCCCGCCCGCACCCCGCCTACGCTCGGTGCCATGCCCCGTCGCCACATACATGTGACGGATACGGACGGCGCCCCCCTGCGCGCCGCGCTGCGCGAGCTGCGTGCGAAGTCGGACGTACCCGCCGAGTTCCCCGACGCTGCCCTCAGCGAGGCGGAGCAGGCCACGCGGCGACCCCGCCTTCCCGCGCACGACGCCACGGACATCCCCCTGTTCACCATCGACCCGCCCGACTCGATGGACCTCGACCAGGCCATGTTCCTGGCCCGCCGCGACGCCGGCGGCTTCCGGGTGTACTACGCGATCGCCGACGTCGGCGCCTTCGTCCTCCCGGGCCGGGCCCTCGACGCCGAGGCACACCGCCGGGTGACGACCCTCTACTACCCCGACGGACGGATCCCCCTCCACCCCGACATACTCGGCGAGGGCGCCGCCAGCCTCCTCCCCGACCACACCCGCCCCGCCCTGCTCTGGCAGCTCGACCTCGACACGGACGGCCGAGTCGTACGGACCGATGTCCGCCGGTCCCTCGTCCGCAGCCGGGCCAAGCTCGACTACGCGGGCGTCCAGCGGGCCGTCGACTCCGGCACGGCCGAGGAACCGCTGTCGCTGCTGCGCGAGATCGGGATGCGCCGGGAGGAGCTGGAGCGGACGCGCGGCGGCATCTCGCTCAACGTCCCCGAGCAGGAAGTCGTCCGGCGCGGCGACCGCTACCGCCTCGCCTACCGCGCCCCGCTGCCCACCGAAGGCTGGAACGCCCAGATCTCCCTCATGACCGGCATGGCCGCCGCCGAGCTGATGCTCACCGCCGGCACCGGCATCCTCCGCACCCTGCCCCCCGCCCCCCAGACCGCCGTCGAACGACTGCGCCGCGTCGCCCGCTCGCTCGGGGTGAACTGGCCCGAGGGCATGCCGTACGCCGTCGTCCTCCGGGCCCTCGACTCCCAGCACACCCAGCACGCGGCGTTCCTCCAGGAGTGCACCTCCCTCCTCCGCGGCGCCGGCTACACGGTCTTCGACCGCGACCGCCCCACCGTGCACCCCCTCCCCATCAGCCCCGACGTCTCCTTCCACGCCGCCCTCGCCGCCCCGTACGCCCACTGCACCGCCCCGCTGCGCCGCCTCGTGGACCGCTACACCGGCGAACTGTGCCTGGCGGCGGCCGCGGGCACGGACGCGCCGGAATGGGTGCGGTCCGCGCTGGACACCCTCCCGCAGGAAATGGAGACCGGCGCCCGCCGCGCCGCGCGGACCGAACGCGAATGCGTGGACCTGGTCGAGGCGGCGCTGCTGCGGCACCGGATCGGCGAGGTCTTCGATGCGTACGTCGTCGACGTCCGCGAGGACCGCCCGACGGCCGGCACGGTGCACCTGTACGAACCGGCCGTCGTCGGCCACGTCGAGGGCGACGGCGACGGCCCCCCGCTCGCGCTGGGCCACCGGCTGCGGGTCCGCCTGATCGAGGCGTCCCCGGGCCGGGAGAAGGTCTGGTTCGCCCCGGCGTGACGGGGACGTCACGCCTGCCAGGTAGCATGGTCGACACGGCGGACGAGCCGGCCGGGCGGCCGCGTGGGATCTTCGGATCCCCCGAGGAACGTCCGGGCTCCACACGGCAGGGTGGTGGGTAACGCCCACCCGGGGTGACCCGCGGGACAGTGCCACAGAAAACAGACCGCCGGAGGCCGCGAGGCTTCCGGTAAGGGTGAAACGGTGGTGTAAGAGACCACCAGCGTCCGAGGTGACTCGGACGGCTAGGTAAACCCCACCCGGAGCAAGGTCAAGAGGGCCGTCGCAAGACGGCCTGCGCGGACGATCGAGGGCTGCCCGCCCGAGTCCGCGGGTAGACCGCACGAGCCTGCCGGCAACGGCAGGCCTAGATGGATGGCCGCCTCCCCGCGGGCCGCGAGGCCCACGGGAGACAGAACCCGGCGTACAGGCCGGTCTCGTCCGCCGGCTAGCCGAAGCAAGGGCCTCTGACCTGCATTTCCGCGGGTCAGAGGCCCTTTTGCTTGCCCTATGGGCTGTGATTGCTGGAATCCTCGGAGCGAGCAGCGCTTGAGGGGGGTTCCTTGGAGTCAGCGCTTTGTTGCGCTGCTGCGTGACTATCCCTCCGGTGGTGGTTTCGCCAGGCAGCCCTCGCCTTGTGCCAGGCGGTGAATAGTTCAGGAAGTTGCCGCAGCAGCGAGATGGAGAGCATCACGCATAGACCAGTGAAGCCGAATACCCCAAGAGCGAGTAATGTGACTGAGTTCCAGTCCACGGGGGCTGCTGTCCTTTCCGTGATGGCAGTCGTGGTACCCGCGTCTTGGCGGAATGCGACCACGCCATTGTGGTAGATGCGATTCGCGCCTGTCTGAGAGCACAGGGCCCTGGGAGGGGGGTGCGGCGACATCCTCGCCCGGGTGTCCTGGTCCGGGGCTTGGGTTGACTCGTTGCACTGACGATGCGCCTCCCGTCCAAGGGGTTGGGAGGCGCATCGTCATACGTCTGCTACGTGCTGTTCTGTGCTGAGCTCCATGCCTCGCGAAGCTCGGGTCCCCTGTCCACCAGGGCGCCGACCGCCACAACCCCCGCCGCAAGCGCGAGCTTTGCCACGACTGCATGCATTCCCGCCGCCCCCTTGTCCGTTCATGTTTACAAGTAATGAACGGTAGGGCGCTAGCCTAAGTCGCTCGGCCTTGCTGCGGCAAGTGGTGGAGATGTCACAACCCGATCCATCTGACCCCATCAGCCTCATTAAATCCTCGAACCCCAGACGGCTTGCCGCTTGAGCGCCCCGCGAGAGCGGAAACGATTTTGCTGTTGCGTGATTTGGGTAAGCCGGTTGTTTTGAACGATGTCGACGGTGTTAATGTTCCAGCTGATGTAAAAGGGGTTATTCCTTCAAGGCATGAAGGAATATGAGCTCGTAAATATCGGTGCGTGTGCAGGGTTTGAAGATCACCGCTCGATGAAGGCTTCCGGCATCGGACGGTGGCTCGGCAAAGGCTTCGTCACTGGTTCATCCCCAACGGTGAACCGCGTACGTGGGAGGACCCGGCCGCCGCCCGCGCGGAGATCGAGCGCCAGGCCGCCGAGTTGGCAGGTCACGTCGCGCGTGTAGCCGAGCTGGAGCCCGCCGCCATCCGTGCCCAGGTTGCGCACTCGCGCGGCCTCACAGGAGTAGGGCGTCACCTTCACCGACTGCAAGATGACCGGCGTGGACTTCCAGTCAGCCGACATGCACAACGTGCGGTTCCAGGGCTGTGATCTGACCGGCGCCCAGTTCGCCGGCGCGAAAATGGGCACCGTCCGGTTCGAGAGCTGCACGCTCCTCGACGGGGGAGGGGCAGTGAGCCTCAAGGGCGCAACTCTGCGAGGCCCAGGGCCATGGAACTGGCCCTGGGCCTCGCACGAGAGGCGGGGATCTTGTCCGAGTAGCGGCAAGGGCAGGCGGCGAAGGCCGGCATCAGGGTGTCGCGGTCACTGCCAGAAGAGTTCTTCGATCACGATTTGCGGGTCTGCGGTGCGACGGATGAAGACGAAGCGCGCCCATCCGCGACCGTTGTCGAAGGTGAGGACATGGGGGCCTCGGAAGCGGGTCGACCTGGCGGGTTCGACGGGGACCTGTTCCCCGGGCCGGTAGGGGTCCTTGGCAGTGAGGATGTCCAGCAGGGCATCCCGGAAGGTGCTCCTCACTTCTACGGGCAATGAGTCGCGGTAGGTGCGGGCGCCTTCGACGTAGTCGATCTGCCACGGCGGTCCCATAAACCCGTCATCGGTCACTGGCCGGGTTCCGTGTGTCCGGCCTCTCGCCGCAGGTGCGCGGCCTGTTCGAGGAGGGCGTGGGCCTCTGCGGTGTCGTCTGCATCGGCGGCGCGATCCTCGAGGTCGGACACCCGGGCGTCCAGCCGGGGGTCGCGGGCGAGGGCGTACTCGGTCCACCAGCGGGCCATGAACGCCGGGACCGGCGTGAGGTCGTAGGTGTCGGCGATGTCCCGCTTCCAGTGCCGGTCGAAATCGGCAAGGAGTTGTGGAGCGTGGGCAGCGATCGCTTCGCGGAGAGCTTTCGGGCTGCGTTCGGGCATGGGAGGGACACCGGCGGGGCGCTGTGTGGCGGAGTGAGCTCTCACGCGGCTTGCCCCTTGTCCTGTTCGGCCTTGGTGGCTTCGTTGAGGATCTGGCGCACGCGGGAGTCGGAGAAGCCGGCAGCGCCGGCGATCTCCGCCTTGCGGCCATGGACGGGCTTGGCCTGGAAAGCGCGGACGATGGCGGCGTGGAAATCGGCCTCGGCCTTCTTCCACGCGACGCGCGCCGAAGTCACGGCGTCGAGGGTGAGGTCCTCGCCCTTCTTCCTGATCATAGCCCTGAAGCGTATCAGAATTCGCAGTTAATTTCGTTTTGATCTTTGGAAACGCGTCGCCCGTACGGCGTCGTGGCCGATCATCCGAGGGGAGTGGGTAACGGGCCGGAACACTGGGCGCGCGACCCAGTGGGAGGCGTTCGCCGTACTCGCTGGGCTGCTCATGCTCGCCTTCGCCCAGCCCTGGGCGAGGCATGACGCCTCGACACCCGAGAGCGCTGCCGCGCTCCGTTGACGCTTCCGCATGCCGGCGCGGATTCCGCTCGGAGCGGTTTGGGTGGGAAGGCTGACAGCGTACGAGCGCTGCGCAGTGCGGGGCGGAGGCGGGGATGGGGCTGTTCTCGAGGAAGTCCGGGTCGGAATCGGCGCGTAAGCGCAGTAAGAGGAAGGGACGGAGGAAGGGCGAGGTGGGCGGGGAGTCGCATGCGGAGCATGGCGATGACCACGGCACGAACGGTGCTGACGGATCGGGTGACTCCGGTGGGGGCGTGAGTTCCGACGGGGGCGGTGGCGGGGGCGGTTGAGGGGAGCCCGGGGCAGGGCACGTCGACCTGGTACGTGTGCTCGCCCGAGTCGATGTCGTACTCGCTGCCGGTCCAGTACGGGCCGCTTTGACGGAAGTCCAAAGTGACCGTGGCCGCGCCGCACTCGCCGGCCGGCAATTGTCCGCCGCCGACCCAGCCGTTGGCGGACTCCGGGACATAGACCTGCCGTACCGCTTTCACCCGATGGGGTACACCGCGCGACGTGCGAAGCCGGAGCGGACGACAGCCCCGAAGTCGAGCGGCAGGCCCCGCCGACCAGGCGTTTCTTGATCGACATACGATACGAGAAAAGTCTTCCTTGCTCGGAAAAAGTGGGTAATAGCGCATGAACCGCGCCCGTGTCCTCGCCCTCGTCGCCGCTGCCGCGATCGCGCCGGCCGTCCTGGTCTCCTCTCCGGCGGCTGCGGCCGGGCTTCCTCAGTCTCTCGTCGCCTCGGCGCCTGACGAGGCGGGCGATCGGGCTGCCATTCTCGCGATCCTCGCCGACAAGAACTCCGGCGAGATCGTCCGGGAAGCGGCGCGGAAGGCGCTCGACGGCACTCCTGAGGACATGCGCCGCTTCCTTGCGGAAGGCCTTCCGGTCGCCCGTCTGACGGACGACCGGCTTCGGGTCTCGCGTCTCGTGTCTTCTGGGGGGCCGACGATGAAGGAGATGGCGTGGAAGGCGTTGCGGGGAAGTGAGGAGGACCTGCGTCGCTTCCTCGACGAGGGCCAGCACTTCGCGCGCTTGACCGACTACCGCATCAGCGCCTCGCGTCTTATGTCTTCCGGCGGTCCCACGATGAAGGAGATGGCCAGGGAGGCGTTGATGGGTGACGAGGACGATCTCCGGCGCTTCCTCGAGGAAGGCCAGCATTTCGCCCGTCTGACCGACTACCGCATCAGCGTGACCCGGATCGGCGGCACCGGCGGTCCCGCCGTGAAGAAGGCCGCGAGGAAGGCTTTGGACGGTACCGAAGCGGACCTCCGGCGTTTCCTCGACACCGGTCAGTACGAAGCCCGCGCCAAGGACGCGGTCAACGTGAACATGAACGCGAAGGCAAAGGCCAAGGCGTGGGCAAAGACCAAGACCAAGACCAAGACCAAGAAGTAGAACCGTTTCTCATGCCCGTCGAGGACGTCTTCAGTCAGCGTTGGCGAGGCGCGTTCTTCACCGGTCGCATCGAGCGCGGCACCGTCCGGCCGGGCGACGACGTCGAGATCGTCGGCTTCGGGCGGACGGGGAGCGGTGAGGTCACGGCCGTCGAGAGCTTCGGGAAAGCCCTCGACGAGGCGGTGGCCGGGGAGAACGTCGCCGTGTGGCTGCGGGGGCTTCGGCCCGAAGACATTCAGCGGGGACAGGTCGTCGCCGCGCCCGGCACCGTCACCCAGCACGCCGGGTTCGAGGCCGAAGCGCACATCCTGAGCGAGGACGAGGGTGGCCGCGGCGACACCCTCGCCGCCCACGGCAAGCGCGAGGCGCAGTTCTACTTCCGCACCACCGACGTGAGCGGTCCCGTCCACACCCTCCTCCGGGACGGCACGGACGCGCTCATGGCCGTCCACCTCGCCGAGCCCGTCCCCTTGGCGGTGGGGCAGGGGTTCGCCATCCGCGAGCGGGGCAAGGGCGTCGGGTCCGGTGTCGTCACCAAGGTGCTCGATTAGGGAAACCGGTCAGGAGACCTCCAGCGGCACCTCGTGAATCTCCTCGACCGGGTGGCCTGCCCGCTCGTGTATGCGCTTGACCGCGGCCGCCGAGGGGGCGTCGGACAGGCAGTAGACCGTCCCCGACTTCGGGTCGGCCCATGCGTGTTCGAAGCGCACCCCTTCGTCGCCTTGGATCGACGTGTCCGCCCGGTGCGCGGCGGAGAGCTGGTCGGGTGTGATGCCCTTCATGCCGTGGTGGACATCCATGTACTTGCTCATGTCCCGGCACCTCCGGTGTCGTCTGTCGTCACCCCGGTGGGGAGCCCGGGGAGCCCTCCTCCTTCCATCGTCCGCTCGTGACGGCTCGGGCGCGACCCCGGTGGCTCGTTCTCGTCCGGTCCGGTTGCCGTGATCACCACGTGCGGACAGGATCACGTGCCGTAGCGGCAACGTCACCGAAAGAACATCACCGAAAGGGAGAGAAACGTGTCTGTTCGTAACGCGTTCCGTGCCACGGCGATAGTGATGGCCACCGCGGCCCTCGGCCTCGGTCTGGCGTCGGGTGCGCAGGCCGCCGGGACGGCCGCCGCCCCCGCTGCCCGGGACGTCGCCGCCGTGGCCCCCGCCGCCGATCACCCCTTCGAGGCGATGGAGCTGGACGGGCTGAAGGTCAAGCGGCTCACGATGTGGCCCGCGGGGCACCCCGTGTCGTTCTGGGCGCTGGTGCTCGACGAGAAGCGTGCCGGTGAGAAGTACTCGGGCGGGAAGTTCTTCCTCTACGCCCCGGCCACCAAGGAGTTCGGGTGGTTCCTCAACATGGACATCGTCCAGCGCACCGTCTCGCACCCCGGTCAGGTGGTCATCGTCGACAGTGAGTTCCTGAGGTCGCACCCCCGGGTGGAGGTCCGTTACGGCAACCCGGACCGTCCCGAGCGGGCACGTTTCGTCGCCTCCGCCACCACCTGGATGTAGCGGGGGCCCCGCGGGTTCAGTTCAGCGGGCCATTCGCGTCAGCGGGCCGTCCGGATCAGCGGACCGTGACTGTGAACTCCGGGGATATGGCGCCGCCGCCCGCGACGCGCAGCGCGTTCTTGCCCTTGATGCCAAGCTTGACGCGCATCGAGTACGCGGAGTTCTTGTTGGTCGTCACGCTCGCGGGAAGCGAGACCCACTTGGCGCCCTGCTTCTGCTGGAGGGTGACGCGGGTGCCGGGCTTGATGCCGGTCGCCTTGCCGCTGACGCGGAACTCCTGCCAGGCGGCCACCGTGCCGGTGCTCGGCTGTGCGGTCAGGGCGGGCTTCGGGGCCGGGGCCTTGGTGGCGGACGCCGCGGGCCGTTCGGTCGGTGTGGCCGCCGAGGCGGTGGCCGCCGCTCCGGCGACGAGGGCGGCGGCGAGGGCCGCGGTGGTGGTGAGGCGGTATGCACGGTTCATGTCGTGTTCCTCCCTGGTGGGCCGTTTGGGGCCTGCACTGAGGAACACGTGAAAAGCGGGGCGCTGGTTGCGCTACCCATCGAATTTTCGTGCGGCGACTGTCTGTGCTAGTCGGTGGCTGGTCCGTGGCTGGTCCGTGGCTGGTCCGTGTCAGCCGCCGAACGTGAAGTTCGAGTGGTTCGTCGCCAACTGCCTGCCGTCCGGGCCGTACGCCGTCACCTGGATCTGCCACCGCGTGGCGGGGTTGGCGACGAGGAACGTGGGGTGCCAGTTCGTGCTGTCCCACTGGAAGACGGGGGACGGGATGGTGCTGACACTGCTGATGACCTGCTTGGTCGCCTCGTTGTACAGATACCAGCGCAGATAGCCCGTCCGGCCCTTGAGCCCGTTGAACACCGCGTTGACCTGCACTTTGGTGACGGACGACGTGACCGCGCCCAGGGCGCGCACGTCGGCGATCCGCGCCGAGACCCGCAACGGGGTCGAGGTCGACGGCGATGGGCTGACCGTCGGCGACACATGGACCGTGGGCGGCGACGGCGGGCGCGTGGAGGCGGCCGGGGTCGTCGTGCGCGGGCGTGGTGTCGGTGTGTCGTCGTCCTCGGGAGTGCCGTCGTCGCCCGAGGGGGACGGGTCGTCGATCGGCGTGGTGGCCGGGGGTGGTGTGGGCGGGGGTGTGGTGCCTCCGGCGAAGGGGCCCGCCTTCATGAACACCGGGATCACCGCCGCCACGACCAGCGCCAGTCCGGCGGTCACCCAGTACTTCCAGACGTGCGCCCAGAAGGGGCTGCCGGGTGGTGAAGGAGGAGGGTCTCCGTCCGAGCTCACACCGCCCCACCCCCAAGGTGTCGCCGCCCCTCGTCTGTGAGGACGCTACACCGGGAACAGGACATTCAGGCAGGAGTGTGCATGCCGCGCCGGGCGCACGGCGGACGCCGCGCGCCGGTCCCTGACCTGCCCGCCCGGTAAGGCAGTTCAGGCGAGACGGGTGGCCGTTCCGCTGACCCTCACCCGCGGGTCGCCCGCGCGCAGCCCGACCTCCAGAAGTCCCGGCCGACCGAGGTCCTCGCCCTGATGCAGCGTCACCACAGCGTCATCGCCGACCAGTTGGTGCTCCCTCAGATACGCGCCGAAGGCGGCGGCCGCGGCCCCCGTCGCCGGGTCCTCGACGACCCCGCCGACCGGGAACGGGTCGCGGACATGGAAGACGCTCTCCGACTCGCGCCACACGAGCTGCACCGTGGTCAGGTCCAGGGAGCGCATCAGGGCGCCGAGCCGGTCGAAGTCGTAGTCGAGATCGGCCAGTCGCTCCCGGGTCGCGGCGGCCAGCACGAGATGGCGGGCGCCCGCGAAGGCGATCCGTACGGGAAAAGCCGGGTCGAGGTCGGCGGCGGGCCAGGCCAGTGCCGCCAGCGCCTCGGCCAACGCCTCCGGCGCCACCTCCTCGGTGTGCGGCTCGACGCTGGTGAGGGTGGCGCGCAGCGTGCCGCCGCTCTCGGCCACGGTGACCGGGACCGTGCCCGCCGGGGTCGCGAAGACGAAGTCCCCCGCTCCGAGCCGCTCGGCGAGCGCCACGGCCGTCGCGACGGTGGCGTGGCCGCAGAACGGGACCTCCGCCAGCGGGCTGAAGAACCGCAGCGTGAACGCCCGTCCGGGCTCCCCGAGTCCCTCGGGCGGCGCGGTCAGGAACGCCGTCTCGCTGTACCCGACCCCGGCGGCGATGGCGAGCAGCGCCGCGTCGTCGAGCCCCGTGGCGTCCGGCACGATCCCGGCCGGGTTGCCCCCGGCCGGGTCGTGGGAGAAGGCCGTGTAGCGCAGCACTTCGACGCCGCTCGGTGCGCCCGGAGTGTCGTTGCCCGAAGGGTTGTTCGTCGTCATGGCCGCTCCAACCACCCACGCCCCGCCCGCATTCCCGCGCCTCCCCGCGCCCCACGGGCCGCGCAGGGCGTCTTCCCAGTCGCCCCACCCGCGCGCACATTGAGAGCATGACCCCCCAGAGCCGCACCGAGAATCCGTTCACGCTGGGCGTGGCCTCCGGCGATCCGCTGCCGGACTCCGTCGTGCTGTGGACCCGACTCGCCCCCCGCCCGCTCGAGCCGGGCAACGGGCTGCCGCGCGAGGGCGCGATCCCCGTCGACTGGGAACTCGCCCGTGACGAACACTTCCGCCGCGTCGTCCGGTGCGGCACCGCACAGGCCCGTGCGGAGGACAGCTACACCCTCCACGTGGACCCGCGCGGTCTCGACGCCGACAGCGTCTACTGGTACCGCTTCCGCACCGGCTGCTGGACCAGCCCCGCCGGCCGCACCCGCACTGCCCCCGACCCCCGGGCCGCCGTCGGCTCCCTGCGCTTCGCCATGGTCTCCTGCCAGCAGTACGACGAGGGCTACTACACCGCCCTGCGCCACCTCGCCGACGAGGACCTGGACGCCGTCTTCTTCCTCGGCGACTACATCTACGAGAACGCCATCGACGCGCGGGCGGGCGTCCGCGACTACACCGACAACCCCCTCCCCGACTTCTACAACCACTGGCTGATCGACCTCGACGACTTCCGGCAGCGGTACGCCCTCGGCAGGACGGACCCCGACCTCCAGGCCGCGCACGCCGCCCACCCCTGGTACGTCACCTGGGACGACCACGAGGTCGAGAACAACTACGCGGGCGACATATCCCAGGACAACCTCCCGCCCGAGCAGTTCCGCGCCCGCCGCGCCGCGGCCTACCGCGCGTACTGGGAGAACATGCCGCTGCGCCGGGCGCAGCGGCCCGCGGGCGCCGATCTGAGGCTCCACCGCCGCTTCCAGTACGGGCGGCTGGCGCAGTTCGACATCCTCGACACCCGCCAGTACCGCTCCGACCAGGCCTACGGCGACGGCTGGAAGTACCCGGGCCCCGAATCCGAGAACCCCGCCCGCACCCTCACCGGCGCCGAGCAGGAGCGCTGGCTCCTCGACGGCTGGCGCGAGTCCACCGCCACCTGGAACGTGGTCGCCCAGCAGGTGGTCTTCTCGCAGCGCAAGAACACCACCGCCGCCCGCTCGAAGGTCTCCATGGACGCCTGGGACGGCTACCCGGCCTCCCGTGCCCGCGTCCTCGCGGGCGCCCGGCAGGCGGGCATCGAGAACCTCGTCGTCCTCACCGGCGACGTCCACGTCAACTACGCCATGGACATCAAGGAGGACTTCAACGCCCCCGACTCGCGCACCCTGGGCGTCGAGCTGGTCGGCACCTCGGTCTCCAGCGGCTTCGACGGCGACGACAAGCCCCACGACTGGTCCGGCATGCTCGCCGCCAACCCGCACATGAAGTTCTACAACGGCCGCCGCGGCTATGTGATCGTCACCCTCGACCCCGAGCGGCTGCGCGCCGACTTCCGCACGGTCTCGGGAGTCGTCGTACCCGGCGCGCCCGTCACCACGGCCGCCTCCTTCGTCTCCCTGGCCGGAGCCCCCGGATTCCGGCCCGCCTGACCCCTACCGGTGCGTAAGGGCCGGGAGCCGTCGTCACCCATGACAATATGTATGTACTTTCAATCAAAACTCATGGAGCGACGCATGACGGAACCCGGCCCCCGTACCGCCGAGCCCGTGACGGACACGGGACGGATATCCGCCGCCCGCCGGACGAGCCTGCTCGTCACGCTCGTCCTCGGCGGCCTCTCCGCCCTTCCGCCGCTCTCCATGGACATGTACCTCCCGGCCCTGCCGGAGGTCACCGACTCCCTGCACAGCCCCGCCGCGACCGTCCAGCTCACCCTCACCGCCTGCCTCATGGGCATGGCCCTCGGACAGCTCGTCGTCGGCCCCATGAGCGACAAGTGGGGACGCCGCCGCCCGCTGCTCGCCGGCATGGTGATCTACGTCCTCGCCACCGCCGTCTGCGCCGTCGCCCCCACCGCCGAACTGCTCATCGCCTTCCGCCTGATCCAGGGCCTCGCCGGGGCGGCCGGCATCGTCATCGCCCGCGCCGTCGTCCGCGACCTGTACGACGGCGTGGCCATGGCCCGCTTCTTCTCCACCCTCATGCTCGTCTCCGGCGTCGCCCCGGTCATCGCGCCCGTCATCGGCGGCCAGGTGCTGCGGCTGACCGACTGGCGCGGCGTCTTCGTCGTCCTCACCGTCGTCGGAATCCTCCTGACCCTCGTCGTCTGGCGCCGCCTGGACGAGACCCTGCCGCCCGGGCGACGGCAGACCGGCGGCCTCGGCGAGGCCCTGCGCACCATGCGCGGCCTGCTCGCCGACCGCGTCTTCACCGGCTACATGCTCTCGGGCGGCTTCGCCTTCGCCGCGCTCTTCGCCTACATCTCCGCGTCGCCCTTCGTCGTCCAGGACATCTACGGCGCCTCCCCGCAGACCTTCAGCCTGCTCTTCGGCGTCAACTCCATCGGCCTCGTCCTCGTCGGCCAGATCAACGGCAAGGTGCTGGTCGGCCGGGTCAGCCTCGACAAGGCCCTCGCCGCCGGCCTCGCCGTCGTCACCCTGGCCTCCGTCGCCCTGCTGCTGATGACCGCGGGCGTCTTCGGCAAGGCCGGCCTGCTGCCGATCGCCACCGGCCTCTTCGTCCTGATGTCCGCGATGGGCCTCACCCTGCCCAACACCAACGCCCAGGCGCTGATGCGCTCCCGCGACGCGGCGGGGTCCGCGTCGGCGCTGCTCGGTACGTCGACGTTCCTGCTCGGTGCGATCGCCTCACCGCTCGTGGGAATCGCGGGCTCGCAGACGGCCGTGCCGATGGCTGTGGTCCAGGTGGTGTGTGCGGGTGCTGCGCTGGGCTGTTTCCTGGGGCTGTGCCGGCCGTTCGCCGGCCGTTGACGTTCGTCGGCCTCCGCCCCTGGGCGGGGGAAGGATCGGGTGCCCCGTACGTCTGACGCGTGCGTTCCGGCGGCGGCATAGAATTCCTCAAATGCACGCCCCCGAATACGCGCCGACCGGCGAGAACCTGCGCGCCGCGCTCGCCGACCTCCTCGACGGGCTGCCGCCCAAGCAGGCGGCTCAGGCGGTCGAGCGGCTCATCGCCAATTACCGGGGGCGCACTCCGACCGACGCCCCCGTCCTGCGGGACCGCTCCGATGTCGTCGCGTACGCCGCCTACCGCATGCCCGCGACCTTCGAGGCCGTGCGGTCCGCGCTGGAGGCGTTCCGCGACCGGCTGCCCGAGTGGGAGCCCGCCTCGCACGTCGACGTCGGCGGCGGTACGGGCGCGGCGAGCTGGGCGGTGGCGGCCGCGTGGCCGTCGGGGGAGCGGCGGACCACCGTCCTCGACTGGGCCGAACCCGCCCTCGCGCTCGGCGCCGAACTGGCCCGCGGCGCGTCCTCCGCGGCCCTGCGCGCCGCGCACTGGCGCCGCCAGGCCATCGGCGGGGGGCTCGCGATCCCGGACGACACCGACCTGGTCACCGTCTCGTACGTGCTCGGCGAGCTGACCGAGACCGACCGGAACGCGGTCGTCGACGAGGCGGCTCGCGCCGCGCGGACCGTCGTCCTCATCGAACCCGGCACCCCCGACGGCTACCTCCGTATCCGGCATGCGCGCGACCGCCTGATCGCGGCCGGCTTCCGGATCGTCGCGCCGTGCCCGCACAGCGCGGAGTGCCCGATCGAGGTGGGCGCGGACTGGTGCCACTTCTCGGCCCGGGTGAGCCGTTCCTCGCTGCACCGACAGGTCAAGGGCGGCTCGCTGCCGTACGAGGACGAGAAGTTCTCCTACGTCGCCGCCGTGCGCGGCCTCGACGTCCCGGCCGCGCCCGCACGGGTCGTCCGCAAGCCGCAGATCCGCAAGGGCCAGGTCCTCCTCGACCTCTGCACCCCTGCGGACGCCCTCACCCGCGAAACGGTCACCAAGCGCCACGGCCCCCTCTACCGGGCGGCTCGCGACACGGACTGGGGCGACGAATGGCCTCCAGCCGATGCCGACGACTGACCGGCAGTGACTGTTCCCCCCAGGGGCGGAGGCGCCGCAGGCCCACGGACGTGAGGGCACGGGGCGCGCAGGTGGGTCGCGGGGCGTAAAGCGAAGCAGCCCCGCGACCCACCGGAGCGGCACGGGCCCGCCCCACGGCCAGGCCCGCACAAGGGCCGACGGCCCGAACCGCACCCACCCCGCCGGAGGCGGGAAACGGTGCGGTACTCGGCCGACGGCCCGGACCTCAACAGCCCGCCGCAGGCGAAGAGCGCAGCTCAAGCGTGCAGCACTTCACGCTCCCGCCCCCCTTGAGCAGTTCCCCCAGGTCCATCCCGATCGGCTCGTACCCCCGCTCCCGCAGTGGGGCGAACAGTCCCACCGCCGCCTGCGGCAGCAGCACATGGCGGCCGTCGCACACGGCGTTCAGGCCCAGCGCCGACGCGTCCTCCTCCGTGGCGATCAGCGCGTCGGGGAACAGCCGCTCCAGCACGGCCCGGCTGCCCGGGGAGAACGCGCCCGGGTAGTACATGACCTCGTCCCCGTCGAGCACGGACAGGGCCGTGTCGAGGTGGTAGTAGCGCGGGTCGACGAGGTCGAGTCCGATGACGGGGCGGCCGAAGAATTCCTGGGCCTCCGGGTGGGACAGCGGGCTGCTGCGGAAGCCGCGCCCGGCCAGCAGCCAGGAGGCGGTGACCGCGAAGTCGCCCTCGCCCTCGTTGATGTGTTCCGGCTCGCGTACGTCCCGGTAGCCGTTGGCGCGGAACCACTCCGTGTGGACGGCTGCTTCGGCGGCCCGCTCGGGGTGCGCGAAGCGGGCGCCGAGCACCCGGCCGTCGACGACCGTGGCGCCGTTGGCGGCGTAGACCATGTCGGGCAGGTCCGGACGGGGGCGCAACTCGGCGACGGTGTGGCCCAGGGCGCGGTAGCGGTCGCGCAGGTCCTCCCACTGCGCGAGGGCCAGCGGCAGGTCGACCGGCTTGTCCGGGTCCATCCACGGGTTGATCGAGTACGTGACCCTGAAGTGCGTCGGGGGGCACATCACATAGTGGCGCGGGGTGGCTGCACGAGCGGCACGAACGGCACGAGCGGCTGTACGCAAGGAGCGCTCCTCACAGGGGCGTTGGGCACGTACGGAGGTAGCCGTACGTGCCCAAATGGTCCACGCTCACCGCCCACCGCGCATGAACCGTACGGGTGGTTTAGCGGTGGCTCGTTCACACTCCCGTGGTTCCGGTTCGGCCTTCCCGCAACTTGCGCAACAGCTCCCGCTTCTGCGCGTTCGCATCGGCGCCGCCCCCGGCCCGGCCGCCCCGGCCGCCGCCGCGCAGCGCCGTGCGGGAGAGGTTGCTGCGCGTACCGCCGACTCCGAGCATTCCGCCCGCGTTGCCCCGGCTCATGGGGGTCTCCTTTCACTGGAGGGAAGCGAGACGGGGCGTCTCGCTCTGGCTTCACTCTGAACGAGACGGTTCGTCTTGTCAAGCGTCCTGGAGACGATACGGTTCGCCTCGAATCCCGCTAGACTCGTGGGCATGGCCACCACCAAGACCCCCGACGCCACCCGCCGCAGTGAACGGTCCCGCCGCGCGATCTTCGACGCAGCCCTCGAACTCGTGGGCGAGGTCGGGTACGACAAACTCACCATCGAAGGCATCGCCGCCCGCGCGGGCGTGGGCAAGCAGACGATCTACCGCTGGTGGCCGTCGAAGGCCGCCGTACTGCTCGACGCGTTCACCGCGGACGCGGGCGACACCGAGAACGTGCTGCCCGACACCGGCGACCTGGCGGCCGACCTCAAGCTCGTGCTGCGCGCCACCGTCGATGAATTCAACGATCCGAAGTTCGAGGCCCCCTACCGCGCGCTCGCGACCGCCGGGGCGAACGACCGCGAGCTGTCCGAACAGTTCGTGGCCAAGCTCCAGGACACGGGCGTGAAGGCCTACGTCGACCGGCTGGCCAAGGCCAAGGAAGCGGGCCACATCGCCGAGGACGTCGAGGTGCGGATCGCCGTCGAGATGCTCCTCGGCCCCTTCACCCAGCGCTGGCTCATGCGCACGGGCCCGCTCACCTACGACTTCACCGACACCCTCGTCGACCTGCTGATGCGCGCCGTCACCCCCCGCTGACACCCCCGCGGAGCCCCGCCGCACGGCGGGGACGCGTCCGGTCTCACACCCCCCGGATGGGTCCGGCGGTCACACCGGGAGCAGGATGGTGGCAGCATTGACCGGAGACCGCGGTCGAAGTGAGGGGATAGATGGAACGCATGAGCAGGTTCTCCCAGTGGCTGCGCCGTCCCAGGGGAGCGGGCGGCGATGCGGGCACGGAGGCGGCCCTCGCGGCCGCCCGCGAGGAGCTGCTCCTGGCCGCGGCCGCCGCGGGGTATCCCCTGGCCCCCGCCGCGCACCCTTCCGGGTACGGCTGTTCGTGTGAGCGCATCGGCTGTCCCACCCCGGGCCGGCACCCCGTCTCCTTCGCCTGGCAGACCCTCGCCACGACCGACCCCGAGAAGGTCACCAAGTGGCTGCGCGCCCAGCCGGAGGCGAACTTCATCACCGCCACCGGCATCGCGCACGACGTGCTCGACGTACCGGCCGAGGCCGGCCGGCAGGCCCTGGCCCGGCTGGAGGAGGCCGGTGTGGACGTCGGCCCCGTCGCCACCGTCACCCCCGACCGCATGCTGTTCTTCACCGCCACCCGCGGCACCCCGGACGACGAGGACGAGTGGTGGCCCTGCGAGCTGGACAGCCATCCCGAGACGATGGACGAGCATCCCGGGCTGCGCTGGCACTGCCGGGGCAGCTATGTGCTGCTGCCGCCGTCACAGCTGCCCGATGACGGCAAGGTGGCCTGGCTGGCCGGCCCCGAGCGGCCGCTGCCCGACCCGCTGACGCTGCTGGAAGCCCTCACCGACGCCTGCGCACAGTACGTGGGGGACCGCCCCGACCACGATCACCACGACTCCGCCGCCTGGCCGATCGGCCGCTAGTGCCTGGCCGGCGGACTGGTCTGGGCTGAGCCCGGCCACATCAAGCCTCTCCGGCGGACCGGTTCGGGCTGAGCCCGGCCGCATCAAGCCCGTCCGGCGATTGAGGACGCGCCCGCAGGGCGCTCGCCGCCGCAGGCGGCAAAAGAACGGGCCTGTCGCCGAAGTCCCTGGCCAGGTGACGGGCTCGCCGCCGCAGGCGGCAAGGACGGGGCCTGTCGCCGAAGTCCGCCGGCCAGGCCTATTCGCCCTTCGCGGCCGTCAGGCTCTCGATACGGTTGAGGAAGACGACGCGGCGGTCCGCCGACTTCGCCGGGACCTTCACCGCCGACTCCGAGACCCGCACGAAGGTGACCGCGCTCTTGAGCTCGCCGGACAGCAGGGCCTTGGTGCGCCGCTCGGTGAGCGTGGGCCGCAGGCCCTTGGCCATGGTGCGCTTCTCCCGGTGGTGTGCGGTGAAGAACACCAGCGCACCGCCGTCGTCGGTGCGCAGCGCGAACGAGGGGAAGGCGGGGGCCCGCTCGGGGGTGTCGATGAACTCGGTCCAGTAGTTCGGGGTCCGCACCCGCTTGCCCCGGTCCTCGCGGAGCGCCGACGTCGCCTTGCCCGGGGCGAAGACCTGCCCCCGGCCGGTGCGCAGATAGTCCGTGTACGCCGTGCTCACCGCGGTGGGGTCCGTGCGCAGGCCCGCGGCCGCGCCCGACGTACCGTCCGCCCCGCCCGTGGCCGGTACCGGCTCGGCCCAACCGTCCTTGTCGATGGCGAACTTCGGTATCTCGTGGTCGCTGAGGATCGACAGGTACGCGGCCTTCCACGGCTCCTTCGCCGCCGCGCGCGTGAACACCACGAACCAGCGGTTCTTGTCGCGGTTGCTCCGGGCGTCCGCGACGAAGAACTTCGGCCACCCCGCCATCCTCGGAATGGTGAAGCGGGCGTCCGCCAGCGTCAGGGCGGGATAGCCGGGGTTGCCTTCCGGCGTCGCCGCCCGCTGGGCCGCGAGGTCGGCCTTGCCGATCTCGGCCAGGGCGCCGGTCTCGACCCGCTCCACGGCGGCCGGGTCGAGCTTGCGGTACGCCTCGTTGTAGCCCTCGGTGAAGCGCTCCAGGACCTTCGGGGCCTCAGCCCTGCTCACCGACGGGATGATCTCCCGTTCGCCGTGCACCGTCATGCATCCGGTCGCCGTCAGCAGCGTCGTCGCCGCCAGAGCTGTGAACAGTCGACGGGGCAACCGGCGTCTCATCGCGCTTCGACTCCTTGGGGGCTGCTTGGGACGGCGCAACCCTACCCGGGGCGAAGAAGAAGACAAGGGTGGGGACCAGATACAGCGACCACACCGCGACCTGGACCCACGTCGGGTCCGGCTGGAAGTTGAAGATGCCCTTGAGCAGCGTGCCGTACCAGCTGTCGCTCGGGATCTGGTCGCTGACGTCGAAGGCCCGGTCGTGCAGCCCCGGCAGGAACTCCGCCTCCTGCAGATCGTGGAAGCCGTAGGCGAGCACGCCCGCCGCCACGACGATGAGCATCGCACCGGTCCACGTGAAGAACTTCGCCAGGTTGATGCGGACCGCGCCGCGGTAGAACAGCCAGCCCAGCACCACCGCGGTGAGCAGCCCCAGGACCGCGCCGACCAGCGGCCGCACACCGTCGTCCGTGGCCTCCACCGCGGTCCAGATGAACAGCGCGGTCTCCAGGCCCTCGCGGCCCACCGCCAGGAACGCCGTGACGACCAGGGCGGTCGTGCCCATCGCCAGTGCCGCGTCCAGCTTGCCGTGCAGCTCCCGCTTCAGATGCCGCGCGGTGCGCCGCATCCAGAAGACCATCCACGTCACCAGGCAGACCGCGACGATCGACAGCGAGCCGCCCAGCAGCTCCTGCGCCTCGAAGGTCATGGTCCGGGAGCCGAACTGCAGCAGTGCCCCGAAGGCCATGCTGAGCAGCACGGCGGCGCCGATGCCGAGCCAGATGGGCAACAGCGCGTCCCGGCGCCCGGTCTTCACCAGGTAGGCGACGAGAATGCAGACGACCAGGCTGGCCTCCAGCCCCTCGCGCAGGCCGATCAGGTAGTTGCCGAACACGCGGCTTCCCCTTCCGTTGGTGTGGAGAGACCGCCGGTCACGCCGTTGTGCACGCCGTCGGTCACGAGAAGAGCGCCTTGCCCCACCAGTCGCCCTTGTCGCGGACGCCCGGTGGCACGGCGAAGACCGCCGAACCCACGTGCTGGATGTACTCGTTGAGCGCGTCGCTCCGCGAGAGGCGGGTCTGCACCGGTACGAAGCCGTCGCGCACATCGCGCTGGTAGGCCAGGAAGAACAGGCCCGCGTCCAGCCGGCCCAGCCCGTCCGTGCCGTCGGTGAAGGAGTAGCCGCGGCGCAGGATCGTCGCCCCGCCGTTGCTGTCGGGGTGGGCGAGGCGCACATGCGCGTCCGGGAGCATCGCCTTGAGGTTCGGCTCGTCGCGCTCGCGCTGCTTGCCCTGCGGGGCACCCTCGACCTTGTCGCGGCCGAAGATGTCCTCCTGCTCCTTGAGCGAGGTGCGGTCCCAGGTCTCGATGTGCATCCGGATGCGGCGGGCGACGAGGTAGGACCCGTCGACCATCCACTCGGGTCCGTCCTTCTCGCCGACCCAGACGTGCCGGGCGAGGGCCTCGGTGTCGGTGCCCGAGATGTTCCGGGTGCCGTCCTTGAAGCCCAGCATGTTGCGCGGGGTCTGTGCGTCGGGCGTCGTCGAGGACGTCTTGCCGAAGCCGAGCTGCGACCAGCGGATGGCGACCTTGCCCATGCCGATCCGGGCGAGGTTGCGGATCGCGTGCACCGCGACCTGCGGGTCGTCCGCGCAGGCCTGGACGCACAGGTCGCCGCCGCTGCGGGCCGCGTCGAGGTTGTCGCCGGGGAAGACGGGCAGGTCGATCAGGGCCTTCGGCCGCCGGGACTTCAGCCCGAAGCGGTCCTTGCCGTCCTTCTCGAAGAGGCCGGGCCCGATGCCGAAGGTCAGCGTCAGCCGGGAGGGCTTGAGGCCGAGCGCCTCGCCGGTGTCGTCCGGCGGTGCCTCCGGCTGGGTGCCGGCCGTGCCCTCGCCGACCTCGTGCCCGGCGGTCATGAGCGCGGCGGCCGCGGTCCACTCCTTGAGCAGGGCGATCAGCGCGGCACGGTCGCCGGTCGTCACGTCGAACGCGGCGAAGTGCAGCCGGTCCTGAACGGCCGTGGCGATGCCCGCCTGGTGGGTGCCGTGGAAAGGCACCGCGTCACCGCTCAGGGCGGCCGGCTGGGCGTCGCCGCCGGTGCGCAGCGCGGCCGCGGTGCCGCCGGCGGCGACGGCGCCGAGCGCGAGCCCGGCACCGCCCCAGCCGAGCAGCGAGCGGCGCGAGGGCGCCGCCCCGGACTTCGCGGTGGTCTCCGCCGTGGTTTCCGCAGTGGTCTCTTCCGGCATCCCGGGCCCCCCTACTTGGCGACGGCGGCGGCGAGCTTGGACAGCGGCTCGGCGAGCGCGTTGACCGCGTCGGAGAGCTTCTTGCGGTCGTCCTTGCCGACGGTGTCGGTGTCGTAGGACTTGAAGCCGTCACCCTCGCGGTACTCGTCGAGCAGCTTCTTCAGCGCGGCGAACTGCTTGTCCAGCTCCTTGGTGAGCGCCGCGTCGTTCTTCGCGGCGACCGGCTTGAGCAGTTCGTAGGACTTCTCGGCGCCCTCCACGTTGGCGTGGAAGTCGACCAGGTCGGTGTGGCTGTAGCGCTCCTCCTCGCCGGTCACCTTGCCGGTGGCCACCTCGTCCAGCAGCTCCTTGGCGCCGTTGGCCATGCTGGTCGGGGTGATGTCGGCGGTGCCGACGCGCTTCTGCCAGTCCTTGAGGTCGGCCATCAGCTGGTCGGCCAGCTTCTTGTCGTCCTCAGTGATCTTCTTGGCGTCCCACAGGGACTTCTCCAGCTTGTGCCAGCCGGTCCACTTCTGGCCCTTCTCCAGGCCGTCCTCGCGCACGTCGACCTTCGGGTCGATGTCGCCGAAGGACTCGGCGACCGGCTCGGTGCGCTCCCAGCCGACGCGGGAGGGGGCGTAGAGCTTCTTCGCCTCGTCGAGGTCGTCCTTCTTGACCGCGTCGACGAACTTCTGGGCGGCGGGGATCGTCTCCTCGGCCTGCGCCAGGACGTACTTGCGGTACTCCGCGACGGCCTTGTCCAGCTCCGGGTCGCGCTTCTTCGGCGCACCGCCGCCGGTGGCGGTGACCTTCTGCCGGATGCCGTCGCCCTTCATGCCGGGCTTGCACGCGATCTCGTAGGAGCCGGCCTTGATCTCGGCGGCGATCTCCACCTTGGTGCCGGGGCCTATGTTCTCGCGCTCGGTCACGATGCGGTCGCCGGGGGCGTAGACGTAGACCTCGGTGACCTTGTCGCCCTTGTTCTTGACGGCGAGCTTCACATGGCCGGCCGGGAAGGAGGTCTTGGAGACCTCGCACGCGTCGTCGGAGGCCGTGACCTTGATCGCGTCGGATCCCTCGGTGTCCGACTTCTCGGCGCAGCCGGACACGGCGGTCAGGGCCGCCACGGCCGAGACGGCGGCGACGACGGAGGAGCGGAGGACGCGCATGGAAGCTCCAGGCTTGGCTCGGACGGGTCACAAAAAGGACGGAAACAGGCAGGGGCAAATTAAGCCGCCCCAACTTATCTGAGGCTTGCCTAAATAGTTCCCACGGGGGGTCGTGATCCTGCTCTCACGGGGCAAGGACTGTTCAATCCCGGCACGGGATCACCAGGGGCCCGCCGGTGCGCGGATGCGGAATCACTTCTACCGGTTGTTGGTATACACGACCGAGCAGCTCCGGCGCGAAGATACGACCGGGCGGGCCGTCGGCGGCGACGCGGCCCTCGTGCAGCACGGCCACCCGGTCCGCGTAGGCGCCGGCGAGCCCGAGGTCGTGCAGGACGACGACCACCGCGGCCCCCGCCCCGGCCCGCTCCCGGCAGATCCTCAGCACCAGTTCCTGGTGGCGCAGGTCCAGTGCGGCGGTCGGCTCGTCGAGCAGCAGCACCGGGGTCCGCTGTGCGAGGACGCGGGCGAGCGCGACCCGGGCCCGCTCGCCCCCGGAGAGCGCCGAGAACGGCCGGGCGGCGAAACCGGTCACCTCCGTCACGGCCATCGCCGTCCGTACCGCCTCCTCGTCCTCGTCCTCCGCGGCCGTCCCCGCCCAGGGGGCACGCCCCATCCGCACGACCTCTTCGACCGCGAACGGGAACGACAGCGCGGCCGACTGCGGCAGCACGGCCCGGCGCAGCGCCAGTTCGCCGGCCGACCAC
Organism: Streptomyces syringium; assembly: GCF_017876625.1. Taxonomy (NCBI): domain Bacteria; kingdom Bacillati; phylum Actinomycetota; class Actinomycetes; order Kitasatosporales; family Streptomycetaceae; genus Streptomyces; species Streptomyces syringium. Next base: position 2,302,705 of record NZ_JAGIOH010000001.1, on the reverse strand, counting down.
GCCCCGGCGGGCTGCCCGTCGATCCGCACCTCGCCCGACTCGGGCGTCAGATCGCAGGCGAGCGCGGCCAGCAGCGTCGACTTCCCGGCGCCGTTCGGCCCGACGAGCGCCAGCACCTCGCCCGCGGCGACGTGCACATCGACCCCGTCCAGGACGGTACGAGCGCCCAACCGCAGCCGCACGCCCAGGGCTTCGGCCAGCACGGTGCCCGGCGGCACGGGGGCCGGCAGGCGGCGGGTGCGGGGGGCGAAGAGGGAGCGGAGCACGGTCGCCGTCCTTGTGCGGGGCGGGTGGTGAGGGGACGTCACGCCCACCCCCCCTGCTTGCGCCGCGTCCTCCGCAGCAACCAGAAGAAGAAGGGGCTGCCGAAGAGGGCCGTCAGGACACCCAGCGGCAGCTCCGCCGGCTGGGCGGCCGTGCGGGCCGCGAGGTCGGCGGCGACGAGGACGAGCGCGCCGCCCAGGGCGCTGCCCGGCACGAGGAAGCGGTGGCCCGGGCCCGCCGCCATGCGGAGCAGATGCGGAACCAGCAGGCCGACGAAGGAAATGATGCCGGCCACCGCGACCGCCGCGGCCGTCAGCAGCGCGACGACCAGGACCAGGATGAGACGCAGCCGTTCGACGTCCACCCCCAGATGGCGGGCGGGGCGCTCACCGAGCGCGAGCAGATCCAGCTTCCGCGCGTACAGCGGTGCCACGGCCAGCCCGGCCAGCGCGCACGGCAGCACCGCGAGCACCTTCGGCCAGGTCGCCTGCGCGAGCGAGCCGAGCTGCCAGAAGGTGATCTGCGTGAGCTGCGCGTTGTCGGCGAAGAAGATGAACAGGCCGATGAGCGCGCCCGCGAAGGCGTTCACCGCGATGCCCGTGAGGATGAGGGTGACCACCTCGGTCCGGCCGCCCGACCGCGACAGCGTGTAGACGATCAGGACCGTGACCAGCCCGGCGACGAACGCGCAGGCCGTCACCGTCCAGGTGCCGAGGAAATTCAACCCCAGCGCGATCGCGCCGACCGCCCCCACCGCCGCCCCCGCCGAGATGCCGATGACCCCGGGCTCGGCGAGCGGATTGCCGAACACGCCCTGCATCAGCGCCCCGGCGCAGCCCAGCGACGCCCCCACCAGCAGCGCGAGCACCAGACGCGGCAGCCGCACGTTCCACAGCACGCTCTCGCCGACCCGGTCCAGCGCGGCTCCGCCGAGCCCGAGCCGGTGCGCCAGCGACGACAGGACGTCACCGACCGGGATCCCGTACGCGCCGACGCCCGCCGAGAACAGACAGAGCAGCAGCAGCGCCGCGGCCATGGCGCAGACGAGCGCGGGGGCGCGGCCGCGGGGGCGGGCGGGCTGCCCGGCGGGGGCGGCCGGATCGGCGGCTCTGGCCAGTACGGCCATGTCACTTGCCTCCGGAGTGGATCTGCCGGACGAGGGAGCCGAGCACCTCGTCCGTGCGCGGGCCGAAGTTGAGGAGCACGCCGTCGTCGACGGAGGCGATCCGCCGGTCCATGCCCGCCGGGGTCTCCCCGACACCGGGGATCTTCACCAGGCCGTCCACGCCGCCGACGGAGTCGAGCCCCTTCGTCATCACGAGGATCACCTCGGGGGCGGCCTTGACGAGGGCCTCGCTCGTGATGGGGGTGAAGTCCTTCTTCAGCCCCGACTCCTTGCCCGCGTCGATGCCGCCCGCCGCCTCGATGAGCGAGTCGGCGCCGGAGCCCGCGCCGCCCAGGAGATAGACGGCGGCGGAGCCGCGCAGATAGAGGAAGGCGACGCGCGGTTTCCTGCCGTCGCCGTGCGGGATGCCCTTCTTCGCCGCCGCGAGCCGCTGCTCGGTGCGCTGTCGCAGCTCGTCGCCCGCGGTGCGGACGCCGAGCGCGGCGGCCACCTTGTCGATGCGGGTGCCGACGTCGTCGAGCTTCTTCGCCGGGTCGAGGACGACGAGGGGGATGCCGGCAGCGCGGATCTGGCCGATGGCCTCGGCGGGCCCGTTGGTGGTTTCGGCCAGTACGAGCGTGGGCTTGAGGGACAGCACGCTCTCCGCGGAGACGTCGTGCGCCCGGGTGACCACGGGCAGCTTCCGCGCCTGCTCGAACGTGGCGGTGACGTCCCGGCCGACGACGTCGCCGCCGAGCCCGAGGGTGAAGACGATCTCGGAGAGCGAGCCGGTCAGGGGCACGATCCGGGCCGTGGAGCGCACGGTGGCCTCGCGTCCGTCGGCGCCCCGGACGGTGACGGGCAACTGCGGCCGGGGCTCCTTCGCGAGGGGTGCGACCCGGTCGGCCGTCGCCTTTCGCTCGCCCCCCAAGTCGCCTCCGCCTCCCGAATCACCTGCCGAACCACAGCCGGTGAGCCCTCCAACAATGGCCAGAAGTGACAGCAGTGCGGCGAGTACACCGATATGGCGTGGGGTACGTACTGGTGTACCCGCGGACTGCCGTTGAAGCACGGTTCCTGCCTTTCGCTCCGGCCGGGGGTTTCCGACCTGATGGGACGTAGCTTAGGTTAGCCTTACCTAAATCGCCACGACCCCTCGCGTCGAGGATGCGCTGCGCGATGTCTGCCGTCCTGCCCGGAAGGGGCCCTTCGATGCTGCCCTCCAGACCCGCCCGCGCACCCGTGGCCGTGCTCCTCGCGGTGCTGTCGGCGGTCCTGCTGTCCCCGGCCACCGCGCGGGCGGCGGAGCGCCACGACGTCTCCGGCGGGCGCCTGGACTGGGGCATCAAGTCCTCCTTCCAGAGCTATGTCACCGGGCCGGTGGCCCAGGGCAGTTGGGAACTCCAGGGAGGCGCGGCGACCGTCGGCGACAGCCGGTTCCGCTTCCACTCCGCCCAGGGCTCCTACGACCCGGACACCGGTGACTTCGAGGCGGGCTTCTCGGGGGGCGTGCACTTCACCGGCCACAAGAAGCCGGACGGCTCCCATGAACTCGACCTCACCATCAGTCGCCCCACGGTCCGCATCAAGAACGGCAACGGCACCCTCCATGCCGACATGACCAGCAAGGCGAAGGGGACGGGCCGAGTCACGACGGCCACCGACGTCCCCTTCGCCTCGCTCGACCTCACCGGTGTGAACCTGCGCGGCGGCGGCACCGCCGTCACCCTCGCCGGCATCCCCGCCACGCTCACCGCGCGCGGCGCCGAGGCCTTCGCCGGCTACTACACCGCCGGCACGCCCCTCGACCCCCTCGCCCTCTCGGCCGACATCGTCGCCGCCGAGCCGACCCCGAGCGCCACTCCTTCCGCCTCCGAGGAGGCGAAGGAAAAGCCCTCCGCCAAGGGCGACTTCACGGGCGCGGCCGTCGACTGGGGCGTCCGCCGCACGTTCCGCGAGTACGTCACCGGCTCCATCGCCCAGGGTTCCTGGAAGCTGGGCGACGGCGCCCAGGACGGCGGGGCACTGTTCCGCTTCCCGCACGGCAAGGGCACCTACGAGCGTGGGACCGGCGACGACGCGCACCCCACACTCGACGCGGCCTTCGCGGGCACCCTCCGCTTCACCGGCAGGGACCTCGACCTCGCGCTGAGCGGGGTCCGGGTCGCGGTGAAGGACGGCAAGGGCACCCTGACGGCGGACGTGACCCGGCGCGGCGCGGATGCCCAGAAGGCCGTCGCGCTCGTCACCTTCGACGCCGCGAAGCTCGCGGAGAAGGACGGGCTCGCCTCCGTCACCGAGGCCCCGGCGAAGCTCACGGCCGCCGGTGCGAAGGCGTTCGGCGGCATGTACCAGGAGGGCGCCGACATGGACCCCCTCTCCCTCGCCGTCCCCCTCGACGCCACGGCGAAGCTCCCGCCCCTGCCCGACCTCGGCAGCGGATCGAAGCCCTCCCGAGCCGCCGGGGCCACGCCCCGGACCGAGCCCGTGGCCGAGGCCGGCTCGTCGTCCTCCTTCCCCGTCCTCCCGGTCACCGCGGCGGGCGCCGGCGCCCTGCTCGTGGCGGCCGTGGCCGTCGCCGTGGTGCGCAAGCGCCGCGCCACGGCCGCCGCCTCGTCCCACTCCCCGGCCGAGCCGCCGGCACCCCGGGCCTGACCTGCCCGGCCCCCGCGGCGCGACCCGACATTCACCCCGTACAAGAGGAGAGAACCCACGATGACCGTCATCTCACGCCGCTCCCGCGGCGGCAGGCGCAGCGCGCTCGCCCTCGCGGTCACCGCCGCCACCGCGACGGTCCTCGGGGCCACCGCCCTGACGGTGCCCGCCCACGCGGCCCCCGCGGCGGACGCGCCGAAGCTGGACCTCAAGGACGGCACGCTGGAATGGGGTGTGAAGGAATCGTTCCGCGGTTACGTCACCGGCCCCATCGGCGGCGGCAGGATCGAGGTCGCCGACGGCGCGAAGCAGGCCGCCGGCAACGGCGCCTTCACCTTCACCGACGGCACGGGCACGTACGACACCTCCACCCACGCCGTCGCCACCACCTTCAAGGGCAGCGTCCGCTTCCTCGCGCACGCCAAGGGCGACGCGTGGGAGCTCGACCTCAAGCTCGCCGACCTGAAGCTGTCGACGCAGGGCAAGACCGGCAGCATCACCGCCGACGTCACGGCCGCGGGCAAGACCGAGAACGACGTCGCGATCGCCTCGCTCGACCTGTCCGCCGTCCGGCCGGGCGGCGGCGCGGGCGGTGCCATGACTTATCCCGACATCCCCGCGAAGCTGACGGCGGGCGGCGCGAAGGCCTTCGCTTACCACAAGGACGGCAAGGTCGTCGAGTTCTACAAGGAGGGCCAGGCCCTCGACCCGGCGACCCTCACGGTGAAGGCGGCCGGCGGCGGGCAGCAGCCGTCCCCGAAGCCCACGGCGACCAAGCAGCCGTCCCCGAAGCCGACCGTCACGGCGAAGCCGAGCGCCACGCCCACCGTCAAGCCGACGCAGAAGCCCGGAAGTTCCGGCAACGTCCTCGACGGCAACCTCGACTGGGGCGTGAAGAAGTCCTTCCGCGACTACGTCACCGGCCCGATAGCGGGCGGCAAGGCCGAACTCTCCGCCGGTGCCGTGAAGTCCGGCGACGGCTACCGCTTCCCCAAGGGGCGCGGCACGTACGACGCCAAGGCGTCCTCCCTCGACGCGAACTTCACCGGCGCGGTCCGCTTCACCGGCCACGAAGGCCAGCTGGACCTCAAGTTCAGCGACCTCAAGGTGAAGGCGAACGGCACCACCGGCACCCTGCTCGCCGACGTCTCCGCCAAGTCGCGCGCCACGGGCAAGGTCACCAGGACCGACGACATGCCGGTGGCCAAGCTCAAGCTCCCCGCGGGCGCCCTCAAGGCCAAGAACGGTGTCGTCTCCCTCTCCGCCGTCCCGGCGACCCTGACCGCCCAGGGCGCGAAGGCCTTCGACAACATGTACAAGGAAGGCCAGGCCCTCGACCCGCTGACCGCCGCGGTCTCCGTCGACAAGACCGCGAAGCTCCCGGGCGGCACGGGCAACAGCTCCGCCGCCGCCGGCGGCACGACCGGTGGATCCGGCACGACCGGTGGATCCGGCGGGGTCACGGGCGGCACCGGCACCGCCGCCCTCGCGGCCACCGGCGCCGACACCCCCACCGGCCCGCTGCTCGGCGGGGCCGGAGCGCTGCTCCTCGCGGGCGGCGGAGCGGTTTACGCCGCGCGGCGTCGGCAGACGACGGGGGTCTGACCCCCAGCTACCTCTGGGAGGTGCCCCAGCGGGCCGCCGTGCTGTGTCCTCAAGCGCCGGACGGGCTGCTGTGTCGTGTCCTCAAGCGCCGGACGGGCTGCTGTGTGTCCTCAAGCGCCGGACGGGCTGGGTCCCAGCCCGTCCGGCCAGGCCTACGCGCTCAGCGGGAACTCCCGCCCCAGCTCCTGGAAGACCGCCGTGTTCAGCGCGAAGGCGCGCTTGCACTCGTCCACCACGCGCTGCTTCTCCAGGTCGTCGACCGGCAGCGCGTCCAGCAGCTCGCGGTACTCGCGCTTGAAGGCGGCGGGGTTGCCGATGGCCTCGAAGACGTAGAAGCGGACGCCGTCGCCCTTGCGGGCGAAGCCCCAGGTCTTCTCGGCGGTGCCGCGGATGATCTGGCCGCCGGACAGATCGCCCAGATAGCGCGTGTAGTGGTGGGCGACGTAGCCGGCGGGCCAGGTGCGGGCGCACTCCTCGACCCGGGCCGCGTAGGCCGCCGTCGCGGGCAGCGGCGTGAGCCCGGCCTGCCAGCCGGGTCCGCCGAGGTGGGCGAGGTCGCGCTCCAGCTGGGCGGTCCGGGCCAGCTCGGGCCGTATGAACGGACCGGCGACGGGGTCGGCGGCCAGCAGGGCCGAGGCGGACTCCAGGGCGCGGTAGACGAACCAGAGCTGTTCGGTGTAGCGGCGGTAGGCGGCGACACCGAGCCTGCCGCCGAGCATGTCGCTCATGAACGACGAGTTCTCGGCTTCCGTGTGCTGCTCGTGCGAGGCGGTACGGATCAAGGTGGAGAACGGCGTCGTGACGGGCGAGTCCAAGGCGGACCTCCGGTGACGGAGAGGGCGGGAGGGGACGGTGCCGGGGGCGCGCGAGCGCGCCGACACCGCCGATTCTCTCTAGTTAGGCTTACCTAAGTCAATCTCTTCCCGACGTGCTGTCGGTAAAACCCTACCGCCCCCGGCCGCACTACGGGAGGGTGAGGATTTCCGCTCCCGTGTCGGTCACCACCAGTGTGTGTTCGAACTGCGCCGTGCGCTTGCGGTCCTTCGTGACGACCGTCCAGCCGTCCGCCCACATGTCGTACTCGTACGTCCCGAGGGTGAGCATCGGCTCGATCGTGAACGTCATGCCCGGCTGGATCAGCGTGTCGTGGTGGGGGCTGTCGTAGTGCGGGACGATCAGACCGGAGTGGAAGGACGAGTTGATGCCGTGGCCGGTGAAGTCGCGCACGACGCCGTAGCCGAAGCGCTTGGCGTAGGACTCGATGACCCGGCCGATGACGTTGATGCGGCGGCCGGGCTTGACCGCCTTGATGGCACGGTTCAGCGCCTCGCGTGTGCGCTCCACGAGCAGCCGCGACTCCTCGTCCACGTCGCCGCAGAGGTAGGTGGCGTTGTTGTCGCCGTGCACGCCGCCGATGAACGCCGTCACGTCGAGGTTCACGATGTCGCCGTCGCGCAGCACCGTGGAGTCCGGGATGCCGTGACAGATGACCTCGTTCACGGAGGAGCACAGCGACTTGGGGAAGCCGCGGTAGCCGAGCGTCGAGGGGTAGGCACCGTGGTCGCACATGTACTCGTGCGCGACCCGGTCCAGCTCGTCCGTCGTGACGCCGGGGGCGATGTGCTTGGCCGCCTCCTCCATCGCCCGCGCGGCGATGGAACCGGCGATCCGCATCAGCTCGATCGTTTCGGCATCCTGGATCTCAGGGCCGGAATAGGGGGTGGGGGCGTCCTTACCGACGTACTCGGGCCGCGGGATCGAGGCGGGGACGGGGCGGGCGGGGGAGAGGGTCCCCGGGGTGAGAAGCGACTGGCCAGACATGTCAGCGAGTGTAGCCAGCGGCTTTCGGGGACCATGTGGTCGAGCACCCACGCTGGAGGAGACCTGATGGCACTGTTCAAGCGGCGCACGGCCGGCAAGCCCGGTGAGTGGTACTACTGCCTCAAGCACGGCACGGTGGAAGAGGGCCCCCAGTGCCGGGCCGCCGACCGCTTCGGTCCGTACGAGACCCGCGAGGAAGCCGCGCACGCGATGGAGACGGCGCGCGAGCGCGAAGAGGAATGGCGCGAGGACCCCCGCTGGAACGACGGGGACAAGGACAGCGGGGACAAGAAGGGCTGAGGCAGTGAGCGCGGGACGGGCCGGCCGGCCCGTCCGGCGTTCGAGGACAGAACACAGCAGCCCGCGGTCGCGTTCGGCTGGTTCGCGGTCTTCCCCCGGCCGCCCCGCCCTGACCGAATGAGAGGGCCACCCCTCGCCCGGCACCACGACGTCCCGGAGGTCACCGGCCATGCGGATCGCCTATCTGCACTCTGGAAGCGTCCCCTCCGTCTATGCCAACGGGGTCCACGTCATGCGGATGTGCGACGCGTTCGCCGACGCCGGGCACGACATCGAGCTGTACGCCGTCCCGGGCACCGCCCGCACCGACGACCTCCACGCGTACTACGGCACCCGCAACCGCTTCCCCGTGCACACCGTCCCCCTCCCCTCGGCGCCGGTCCTCGGGCCGCTCCTCCGCGCCCGCCGGGTACGCGGCGCCTTACGGCGCCGGGCCGCACCCGACGTCCTGTACGGGAGGGATCCCTACGCGCTGCTCGCGGCCGCCGGGACGGCCCCGGTGGTCTACGAGACCCACCTGCTGTGGCCGGACCGGGCCGTGCGGGGGATCGAGCGGCTGCTGTTACGCCACCGGGCCCTCACCCGGGTCGTCTTCGTCTCCCAGGCGCTCGCCGACGACTACCGCAGGGCGTTCCCGCAGCTCCGGGCACGTACGGACGTGGATCTGGTGACGGCCTCCGACTGCGCCGACCCCGTACCCCCCGGCGGGCCCGTGGCCACGCTGCCCGGCCGGCCGGAAGCCCTCGCCGTCGGCTACGTCGGGCACCTCTACCCCGGGCGGGGCACCGACGTCATCCTCGCGCTCGCGGAACGCCTGCCCGCCGTCGACTTCCACCTGGTCGGGGGCACCGACCAGGACCGCTCCCACTGGCAGAGCCGGAGCAGCCACCCCAATGTCTTCTTCCACGGCCACCACCCGCCGGCCGCGCTGCACCCCTACTACCGCGCCTTCGACATCGTCCTCGCGCCCTACCAGACGAAGGTGGGGTGCGCCGGCGGCTTCGGCGACATCAGCCGCTGGGTCTCACCGATGAAGCTGTTCGAGTACATGGCCCACGGCAGGGCGATCATCGCCTCGGACCTGCCGGTGCTCCGTGAGGTGCTGACCGACGGGGTCGACTGCCTGCTCCGCGCACCCGACGACGTGGCGGCCTGGGCGGACGCCGTCACGCACCTCGCGGCCGACGCGTCCGCCCGGCAGGCCCTCGGCGCCACGGCCCGGCACCGGCTGACCACCCGGTACACCTGGCGGGCGCGCGTCGACCTCGTCCTGCCCGGCCGCACGCCCGCCACCGTCGCCGGGCAGCCGTGATGCGGGCGCTCGTGACCGGCGCGGCCGGCTTCATCGGCTCCCACTTATGCGCCCACCTGCTCGCGGCGGGCGACACCGTCGTGGGCGTCGACTCCTTCACCGATGTCTACGACCCGGCGCTGAAGGAACGCAATCTGCGCACCCTGACCCCCCGCCCGGGGTTCACCTTCCACCGCGCCGACCTCCTCACGGCCGACCTCGGCCCGCTCCTCGACGGCGCCGACACCGTCTACCACCTCGCGGGCCAGCCGGGGGTGCGGCCCTCCTGGGGAGCGGAGTTCCCGGTCTACACCGCCCGGAACGTCCTGGCCACCCAGGCCCTCCTGGAGACCGTACGGACCCGCCCGGTCGGCAAGTTCGTCTACGCCTCCAGCTCCTCCGTCTACGGCGACGCCCCAACGCCCACCCCCGAGACCGCCTGCCCCCGGCCGGTGTCCCCCTACGGGATCACCAAGCTCGCCGGGGAGCACCTGTGCGAGCTCTACCGCACGGCCTACGGGCTGCCCACCGTCTCCCTGCGGCTCTTCACCGTCTACGGGCCCCGGCAGCGCCCCGACATGGCCTTCGCCCGCCTCCTCGACGCCGCCCGGGGCGGCGCCCCCTTCCCGCTGTACGGCGACGGTGAGCAGACCCGCGACTTCACCTACGTCCTCGACGTCGTCACCGCGATGCGGGACGCCGCCCGGTCCCGCTTCACGGGGGTGGCCAACCTCGGCGGGGGCTCGCCCGTGTCCATGAAACAGGCCGTCGCGGCCGTCGAATACCTCGTCGGCCCGGTCGAGGTCGTCTCCCGCCCCGCGGGGCCCGGCGACGCCCGGCACACGGGCGCCGACATCACGCTCGCCCGCCGGGCGTTCGGCTTCCACCCCCGCACGGCACTGCACGACGGCATCACGGCCATGGCGGGAGAGAGCCCGTGAACGAACGGCCCGACCGGACCGGCACCCCCGGCGGCCCGCAGCCACCGCGGCCCGCGCCCGTCCACACCGTGACACCGGCCGGGCACGGCATCCCCGTCTCGCTGCGGCACGTCCTTCGCGGCGCGCTGGTCGTGGTGGAGGGCGGTCTCCGGCGCGCCGGGGCCCTGGAGGAGATCCGGTGCGAGACGGGCCGCGCGGTGGCGCGGATCCTGCCCGGCCCCGCCGCCGCGCGCGTCGGGGACTCCCTGGAGAGGCTGCACCTCCACGCGGACACCGAGCAGATCACCGCGATCCGCACGGATCTGGAGACCCGGCTCCGCCCCCTCGCAGAGGCGGTCCTGCGCGATGTCGCGCGGGCCCTGGAACCGCAGGGCGCGCGCCTCTACCTCGGCGGTCACCTCGGGATCCGCGTCATGCCCCCGCAGCGGTCCCTGGCCGGGGGCGTGCCGAGCGGTCTCGAAGGGTTCCTGACACCGCGTGACGCGCACGTCGACTCGTGGTTCAACACCGCCGTCAATTCGGTCAACCTGTGGATGGCCGTCGGACCGGTCCGCAGGGGCAACGGTCTCGTCTTCTATCCCGACGCCTACCACCGCCGCCCACGGCACGACGGACGGCACACCCTCGTCCCGGGCCAGCACACCGGCCCGCCCATGGACATCGAACTGGCCGCGGGGGACATCCTGTTCTTCGCCGGGGACCACCTGCACGCCTCGCAGCCCAACACCACCGACGAGACGCGCTTCGTCATCACCAAACGCCTCTGTCTCGGCCCGCCGCGCTACCCCCGGCACGCCACCGGCTGGGTGCCCTACGAGGACCCGCGGCTGCTGGGCGGCCCGCTGGAGCCCCTGGCGGCACTGCGCTCCCGGCTCACCGCGGGTGGTGTCCGCGACCTGCTGCGGGCGTGGCCCCGCCGCGGGCTGCCGCGGCGATCAGGGCGCTCTGGTCCAGCAGCCGCCGGCCGTGCCCGGTGAGCTGTGCCCGGTGGGCCTCCAGCGCGGTCACCGCCGCGCCCAGGTCACCGAGCAGCCGGTCGTGCCGCTCACCCGCGGCCTGCCCGGCGGGCCCGCCCGCCCCCTGTCCTCCGGCGATCCGCCGGTACAGCTGCACACAGCGGGCGAGCACCACCGTCTGCTGGAACAGCCCGCTCAAGGGCCGCGGATCGGCCCGCAGCGGCGTTGCGAGCAGGCCCGCGCGCTCGTCGGCGGCGGGCGTGAGGAACGGCTCGCTCACGGCCGCGGCGTTGCAGCGGTTGTGCGTCCCCTCGTGGACCAGGGCCTCCGCGAGCCGTACCGGACCGGGCAGCCCGGCACGGGTCGGCGAGAGACGTCTGCGGTTGATCAGAACGGCACCGTGCACGGTGAAGTCGGTGTAACCGTCGATCGCCATGCCGTCCAGCAGCGCCACCTGGGCGACCACCGTCCGCAGTTCACCGAGCATCCGCGGCCACACGGTGCCCAGCAGTCCGAGCGCGTCCGCCAGGACGGCCCGGTCGGCCGCGGACCACGCCCCCGGTGAGGCGGTGACCGGCTGCCCGTCCGCCGCCGTGCGGTCCGGCAGCCGGGCCAGTGCGCGCGCCAGGCTGCGGGCGAGGTGCGGGTGATCCGCCGGGTCCACGGGGTCGAGCGGTTCCGCCGCCGGGCTCCGCGGCGACGGCCGGGCCGGCCCGCCGGTAGGGGCGGACCGCCGCTCGCGCTGTGCGCGGTGCACCGCCTCCACGGCCGCGGGGTGCGGGGGAATCGTCCATCCGGCAGCAGGCTCCGGCAGTCCGGCCGCCGTCGCGGCCTTCAGCAGGAGGCGCCGCAGGGCGTCCTGGTCGTCCCGGGCCGAGGAGCGGTCGGGCTCGACGTCCAATCCTGGTCCTCTCGCCGGGATGTCGTGGGCAGCGGCCGGCCGGGTGGCTGCCGGCAGGCCGCCGGAGTACGGCCGTGGTGTGCCGTGCTCAGTCCTCGAACGGTATGTCGATCATCAGCGCGAATTCGGGGAGTTCCTCGGCCGGTACTTCCTCGATCTCCACGATGTCCTGGGGCATGTTCACTCCCTGAGTAGTGAAGGGGGTCGCGGTCGCGGGTGCACCGGCGCACCGGCACATCCGCTTGTCATCGTGCAGCCCGGAGGCGGTGATCGCCATGGCGCGCGGGCGGCCGGACCGGTCAGGGGCCCGATTCTCGGCCAACCTTCCGCCGGCCGCTCCGCCGGGTGAGTTCACAGGGGCTTGTGTGCCATGAGGGAGAAGGACAGCGGCACGGAGGGGATGTCGTCGGGAAGGTGCCACCACCCGTCGTCCCGCTGTTCCAGGAAGGGGAACATGGGCCAGGCCACGAACGGCCGTTCATGGAGGTGGCCGATGGCGAGCCCGGCGGCCACCAGGGACGTGACGATGGCCCCCATGCCGTGCCCCCAGCAGTACTCCCAGCCGTCCGCGTCGGTGCCGGGGGCCGCGTGCGGCCTCCGGTAACGCCAGCGCAGCGGCTCGCCGGGGCTGAAGTACCCGTGCCGGGCGCACAGTTCGCGCGCGTCCGCCCGCTGGTCGAAGAGCCAGGCGGTGGGGTGCGCCTCGAAGAGGTGGAAGCGTCCTCCCGGGGCGGTGAACCGGGCGACGATCTCCGCCCACCTCCCCAGGTCGGGCAGCCACCCCAGGGTGCCGTGCGACATGTAGACGACGTCGAACGTCCCGTCCAGGTGCTCGGGGAGGTCGTAGACGTTCGCGCACACGAAGCGGGCCGAGGGCGCGATGGCCCGGGCCAGGGAACGCGCGGTCGCGGTGCCCTCGGCGGAGAAGTCCACCCCCGTCACCCGCGCGCCGAGCCGGGCCCAGGAGAGGGTCCGCACCCCCATGTGACTCTGCAGGTGCAGCAGCGTGCGGCCGGACACGTCCCCCACCTCGTCGCGCTCGACCCGGTGGACGCGCACGCCGCCGCGCCGGAAGCCGTCGAGGCCCGAGCGGGCGGAGGCGGCCTTCCGGGGGGTCCAGCTCTCCCACTGCCGCCGGTTCTCCGCCATGTAGACGGCGGGGTCCTCGGCCACGGCCCGCTCCCTGCCGGTCACGCCGGACGTTCGTACACGGAGATGTGGAAGGCGCTCGCGGAGGTGAAGGGGGCGCCCGTCCAGTCCGCCCAGCGCTCGCGCGGCCGCAGCCCCGCCAGCCGGGCCATCAGATCCAGCTCGGACGCGGCGGCGTAGCGGAAGGACACCGTCGTGCGGTGCATCTCCACACCTCCCGCCGCCCCGCTCGCCAGGACGATGTAGTGGGAGCGGTAGCGCTGCTCGGCCCGGTCCATGTCGCGGAAACGCAGGACCGTTTCACCGCCGCGGGTGGACAGCACCTGGCCGTCGGCCGGCGCGCCCTGCGCGCCCGAGGAGAGGGCTTCGGGGACATGGGCGTCGAGGACGAACAGACCGCCGGGCCGCAGCAGCCGGGCCGCGTGCGCGAAGCAGTCCACTTGGGCGTCCTGGGTGGGCAGTTCGGCGAAGGCGCCGTTGACGACGTACACGAGCGCGTAGGGGCCCCTCGCGTCCGCGGTCCGGAAGTCGCCGAGGGTGACGGGGATGTCCCGCCCGCCGGGCTTGGCGCGCAACTGCTCGACCATCGCGGGTGAGATGTCGACGCCGTGCACCTCCACCCCTCGCGCGGCCAGGGGCAGGGCGACCCGTCCGGTCCCGATGCCCAGTTCCAGGACGGGGCCCGGACCCGCGGACTTCGCGAGCCCGGCCAGGGCCCCGGCCGTGTCCTCGGTGACACGGTCGGAGGGGGCGAACCAGGAGTCGTAGCGGGTGGCGAAGGCGGTGTAGTCGGGCGGGCCGGAACCGGTCATCTTCGGGCCTCCTCAAGGGATGCGGGCGGGTCAGCCGAGGGGGTGCGGCAGTGCGTCCGGTGTTCCGCCGTCGCCCGACGGCAGCGGCCGCGTCCCGGGGGCGATCAGCCGGAGCACCGTGACGCCCTCGGCCCGGATCCGCGGGGTGTCCGTCTCCACCAGCAGGACGTCCTCACCGGTGTACGCGGCGAGCGCGGCCGGACCGTCGTCCGGCCCCGCCCCCGAGGGCACCGCCGGCGACCGCGGGCGGTCCAGCCAGTGGCCCAGGCTGTCCTGGCGGTGGAACGTCCACAGCGCGTGCTCCAGCGCCGAGCGGGGCGGAGTCCGGCCGCCCCACCGGTCCCAGGTACGGACCGCGGCGGGGCTGGTCATGCTCCACCGGACCATCAGCGCCTCGTAGGCCGCGCTCACCACGGCCGACGCGCGGTGGCGTGCGGGAGCGCACCGGGCGCCGAAGCTCTGTGCCGTGCAGTCGCCGGCGTGCACGCACACCACGGCGCAGACCGTCCCGCCGGGTGCGGGCAGCGACAGCACCGTGGCGCGCTCTCCCCGCCGCTGAAGTACCTCCCGCACGGGGGAAGGGAGATCGGCCGGAAGCGCGGGCGCCGCGTGCGGGGCGGGCGCACCGGGCTCGTACCAACTGCGGCGGATCAGGTCGCGTTCGAGGATCTCCCGGGCCGCGTGGCCGGCGGCCTCCCTCCGGTCGGGGTGGGCGCCCAGACCCGTGGAGCCCGCCCCGGCCCACGCCGCGCAGCCCGCGGGCGGCCGGTGCCGGAGGTACACCGCGCCCGCCGGGACCAGCAGCTCCTCGCCCGTGAGCAGGGACCGGGCCGTGACCCACAGGCCGCGCGCCGCACGGTCGCCGGTGGAGCCGGAGAGCGCGGCCGGGTCGAGGGCGGGCACACCGCGCCGTCGCCAGTCCTCGTAGGAGCCCAGCCACCGCGCGGCGCTCTCGGCCCGCCGTCCGGCCAGGATGTTGCCCATCCGCTCCAGCAGCTCGCCCCGGGCCCGCCGGGCCACGTCGGTACGGTCGTCCCCCGCCGCGCCGCCCACGATGACGTCGGTTCCGCTCGCGCCCGCGCCGCCCGCCGGGCCGAACTCCGCCGACCGCGCGGCGGTCCGCGCGAAGACGACGCCCGGACTCTCCGCGAACGGCGTGAACACCTGCGGCTCCCAGCGGCGCACAGGGGCGTGCCCGAGCGTGGACATCGCGCCTCCCGGCACCGTCCGTGCGAGTTCCCTCGTCGCCACGATTGGACCAAAGGCCCCGGCCGCGCACAACGGTGCGTCCGCGGCTCCCGCGGCGTGAACGGGCGGCTGGTGACGCCCCGTTGAAGGAACCGCGGGAGTGGGGCACGGTGAGAGCAGCCGGTCCGGCCCAGGGCGTGCCGGAGCCGCGCGTCCCGTCCATCCGCCGAGGAGGCCGACCGTGACAGCCGACGGCACCGACCGGCCCCGTCCCGCGCCGCCCGCCCCCTCGCACCGCACGAAGCCGAAGGTCTTCGGCATCGGCCTCTCGCGCACCGGCACCACCTCACTCACCAGCGCCCTGCACACCCTGGGCTTCGACGTCGTCCACTACCCGGCCGACCCCGCCACCTACGCGACCCTGCTGGCCGGCACCGCCCGCTTCCCGCTGCTCGACCGGTACGACGGGATCACCGACATCACCGTCGCGCACTGCTACCAGGACCTGGACCTGCTGTGGCCGGGGGCGAAGTTCGTCCTCACCGTCCGCGAGGAGGAGAGCTGGCTGCGCTCCTGCCGGAAGCACTGGGAACGGCCCGTCGAGAGCAAAGCGCACCGAGGGCAGGGCTACGTCGACCTCCAGCGCTTCCTGCGGGCTGCGGTGTACGGCTGCCACGCCTTCCACCCCGAACGGTTCCGCCGGGTCGTCCGGCGGCACGCCGCCGAGGCGGCCCGCCACTTCGCCGGCCGGGACGACGACCTGCTGGTGCTCGACATCGCCGCCGGCCAGGGGTACGAACGGCTCGCCCCCTTTCTCGGCGTGCCGGTACCGGACGAACCCTTCCCGCACCGCAACCGGACGGCTGCCGACGGGAATCCGCACTAGGAAAGGACCACCGTGCCCCTTCCCCCCTTCGCCACCGACCCCGAGGCGAAGATCGACGCGGAAGGCGACGTCTACGTCGTCTCCTTCCCCAAGTGCGGCCGCACCTGGCTGCGGGTCCTCATGGCCAAGGCCATCTCGGAGGCGCGCGGGATCCCCATGGAGGTCTGCCGGGACCTGACGCTGACCGACTACAGCGCGGTCGACTCCGCCGTCCCGCGCATCGTCTACTGGCACGACGACTTCGTCGCCTGGCGCACCCCGGCCGAGCTGTCGTGGAACAAGGACTTCTACCACGACCGGAAAGTCGTCCTCCTGGTCCGCGACATCCGGGACACGGCTGTCTCCCGCTACTTCCAGCGGACCCACCGCAAGAAGCCCCCGTACGACCGGGGGATCGGGGACTTCCTGAGCGAGGAGGAAGGCAGCGTCAAGACCTGCCTGACCTTCTGGAACATCTGGCACGCCCGGCAGGACGTCCCCGCCTCGTTCCTGCTCACCTCCTACGAGAGGCTGACGGCGGACACCGCCGGGGAACTCGGGCGCGTCCTGGAGTTCTGCGGCCTGCCCCCGGCCGGTGAGGAGACCCTGCGCACCGCGGCCGCCTTCGCGGACTTCAAGGCCATGCGCGCCATGGAACTCTCCGACGCGCTGGGCACCGACAGGCTGCGCCCCACCATCCCCGGGGACCCCGACTCGTACAAGACCCGCCGCGGTGTCATCGGCGGATTCCGCGACTACCTCACACCCGAGCAGATCGACTACGTGGACGACGTCACGCGCCGGATTCTCGCACCGCAGTGGCAGCCCGCGGCCTTCGCGGCGGACGCAGCTCCGCACCGCCTCGACCCGACGCCGTGACCGGCCTGCCCAGCAGCCGTACCTCCGGCAGCAGCAGCAGCGGCAGCACCGCCAGCAGGGTGATCAGTACCGCGCCCAGGCCCAGCGTCTCCCGCAGCCCGAGCACCCGGGTGGCGGGGGACGCCGCCAGGTAGCCGAGCGGCACTGTCACCGCCTGGCCGAAAGCCGAGTACGCCGTGACCCGGCCCAGCCGGTCCGGGGGGATCACGTCCTGCAACAGCCCCGTCCACACCGTCGTCGACAGCGACGCCGCGGCTCCGGCCGCCGCCGCGGCCAGGACGAGACCGGCCGTTGCGGTGTGCAGTGCCATCGCCGCCGGCGGGACCGCCATGACCGCGGTGCCGGCGCAGGCCACCACCCCCACGCCGCGCGGCCGCCACCACAGCGCCACGGCGGAACCGCCGACCATGCCCGCGGCGAAGCCGGACATCACCAGGCCCCAGGCGCCGGCGCCGCCCAGGGCACGCTGCCCGTACACCGGCCCCAGGAGCTGGTAGCCGGCCATCCACACCGGGAGGACCAGAGCCGACTGCCACGTCATGACCACCAGCCAGCGCCGCGACCGGAAGTCGGCCCATCCGTCGCGCAACTGACACCGGAACGCCGTCCGGGGCGCGGGCGCGGCACCACGGACGGCCAGCGGCGCGAGCAGGACCGCCGCGCCGGCGAACGACAGGGCGTCGCAGGCGATGACCGACGGCGGCCCGGCGGTCACCACCAGCGCCGCGCCGACCGCCGGCCCGCCCACCCGCGTCACGGTCTGCCCCAGCCTCAGCAGCGCGTTCGCCGCGGGCCGCGTCCGTGCCGGAACGATGTCCGCCAGGAGGCCCGAGGACGCCGGCATGAAGAACGCCGAGGCCGCCCCGCACACCGCCGCCAGCAGCGCCAGCTGCCACAGGCGGGCGAGGTGTGACCACAGCAGCAGTGCGGCACCCGCCTGGGCGGCCGCGGAGACGGTGTTCGCGGCCACCATGATCCGGACGCGCGGCCACCGGTCCGCCGCCACGCCGCCGAAGAACAACAGCAGCGCCTGCGGAAGCGTGCCGCACGCCAGCACCAGCCCCAGACCGCCGCCTTCCCCCTCACCGGGCAGCCCCAGCACGGCGAACGCCAGGCCGATCGGCGCGATCGCCCCGCCCGACCAGCTCAGCAGACGAGCCCCGAAGTGCACACGGAAACGCGGCACGGCCAACGGCGCCCACGCCTGGCGAGCCTTCCCCCGCACAAGCCCGGCCCCTTCCCACGGTCTCGACCGGCCCGTCCCCGGCCCTCCTTAGCGATCAACGAACCAGGGGGCACGGCGACATGGCTTGTGGGGTCGTGGAGGGCTTCGGGTCAGGGGCCGGGACGGCGGCTACGCCGCTTCCACCACATCCGCGCCGCGCGCGGCGCGCATGCGCATCGCGTGCTCGTCCGTCCGCTCGTCGTACGACATCAGCTTCGGCAGCGTCAGGGCCAGCAGCCCCACCGAGGCGACGCACGCCAGACCGCCCGCCCACACCGAGGTGCGGACGTTCGTCAGGGTGGCCATGCCGCCCGCGCGGACCTGGCCGAGCTGCGGGCCGACCGAGTACGAGAGCAGTTCGATGCCGGCGAGGCGGCCGCGCAGCTCGTCCGGGATCGTCTGGTCCCAGATCGCCGAGCGGAAGAGTCCGCTCACCATGTCGCAGCCGCCGGCCACGGCCAGGAACACCAGCACCAGCCAGATGTTGTGCATCCCGCCCGCCAGCGCCATCGCCAGCCCCCAGCCGGCCGCCGCCAGCACCACCATCCGGCCGTGCCGGTGGATGCGCGACACCCAGCCGCTGGTCAGGCTCACCACGAGCGAACCGACCGCACCGGCCGCGTACATCAGGCCCAGCGCCCAGGGGGCGTCCAGGTCGTCGGCCAGGAACGGGTAGATCGCGGTGGGCATGGCGAAGAACATCGCCGCCATGTCGACCGCGTACGTACCGAGCAGCTCCTTGCGGCGCCACGCGTAGCGCGCGCCCTCCATGACGCCGCGCAGCGACGGCTTGTCGGCGTCGTGGGAGGCGGGCGAGGCGGCGAGGCCGACGGTGAGGGCGAGCGAGACCGCGTAGGACACGATGTCCAGGACGTACGCCCAGGGCAGCCCGGCGAAGGCGATGATCACGCCGGCCAGGGACGGGCCCGCGATGGCGCCGATCTGCCAGCGCATCGAGTTCAGGGCGATGGCGGCGGGCAGCTGCTCGTGCGCGACGATGCGCGGCACGATCGCCTGCAGCGCCGGGCGCTGGAGCCCGGTCAGCGCGCTGACCAGCGCGGCCACCACGTACAGGGGCCAGACGAGGGGGTGCGGCAGCAGGGTGTTGAGCAGCAGGATGCCGGACAGGACACCGAGTCCGGCCTCGGTCCACAGGATCAGCTTCCGCCGGTCCATGGCGTCGGCGAGCGCGCCGCCGTGGAGACCGAAGACGATCAGCGGCACGAGTTCGACCGCGCCGACGGCGCCGACCGCGAGCGCCGAACCGGTCAGCTCCTTGAGCTGCAGCGGTACCGCGATGAAGGTCAGGGAGCTGCCGAGGACCGTCACCAGCCCCGCCAGCCACAACCGGCGGAAGTCGGGGGAGGCGTGCCAGGGGGTCAGATCGGGCAGCAGGGCGCGCAAGCCACCGGAGGAGGGCTCAGCGGGCCCAGCGGGCTTTGCGGGCCCAGAGGGCTTTGCGGGCCCAGAGGGATCGGCGGGAGCGGCGGACGCCGGAGGTTCGGAGGGGGGATCGTGCTCGGTCACGGGGGACCATGGTCCACGCCAGGACGTTGAGGAGCAAACGAGTATTCGACTCGTCACTACCAGCGGGTCGGCGGCGGTGCGGAGAGCTGCTCCGCGAGCCGGGCGAGCCGGTCGAGGAAGCGGTGGCGACCACGCGGCGCGGGCGGCGCGTTCTCCCCGGCGGCGGCGCTGACCAGGTGCTGGACGGTGTCGAGATCGAGCTCCGCCGCGGCCGGCACGGGCAGCGCGTCGTGCGCGAGCGCGCGCAGGTCGCGGCCCTCGTCGCCGCCCGCGCCGTCCAGGGCGAGCACGGTCGCCCCGCCGCGCCGCGCGTCGTGCACCCGCTCCAGCAGACCCTCGCCGGGCTCCTCGGCCGTCACCACCAGCAGCGTCTCGCCGCGCCGCGCGGCCTCCAGCCGGCCGAGCCCGACCGCGAGATGCGCGGGGACGCCGTCCGGTACCCGGTGCCGGACGAGCGTGGGGGACAGCTCCGGCAGCCCGGACCAGGCGGCCTCGTCGTCCAGGTGCGCGGCCAGGTGCCACGGCTCGTACCGCGGGCTGCCGACGAGGAGCAGCCCGCCGCCGTGCCGGGTGACCGAGGTCCGTAACGTCCCCGCGAAGTGACGTGTGGTGCGCAACCACTCGGTCCCGGCGAGCGCTTCGCGCAGCAGCGCGACCCGTACGGCGTCCATGCGCCCGCATCCTGCCGCAACCGTCGCGCGGGCAACGCGCGTTACGCGGGTCCTCACCCGTAAGGGCGGCACGGCCCGGACGCGGCGTCCGGCCGTGCACACGCCCGTGACGTGCGTGACGGCGGGGGTGCCGGGCGGCCGGCGGAGCCCGGCGCGGGCCCCGCGCTGAGCCGGATTCCCCCCACCGCGGCGGTGGCCTTCCGGCGGATTCCGCGCCGCCCCGCCGACCCTCGCCGGAGGCGGAACGGCAGCGTGACAGTATCGCTGTCATGACTACTCCTGATGACGTGAAGAAGGCCCCCGCCAAGGACCCTTGGGACCTGCCCGACGTTTCCGGCCTCGTCGTCGGCGTGCTCGGCGGCACCGGTGACCAGGGCCGCGGCCTCGCCTACCGGCTGGCCAAGGCCGGCCAGAAGGTGATCATCGGTTCCCGCGCCGCCGACCGGGCGCAGACCGCCGCCGAGGAGCTCGGCCTGGGCATCGAGGGCGCCGACAACGCCGAGTGCGCGCGCCGCAGCGACGTCGTGATCGTCGCCGTGCCGTGGGACGGCCACGCCAAGACCCTCCAGTCGCTGCGCGCGGACCTCGTCGGGAAGCTCGTCATCGACTGCGTCAACCCGCTCGGCTTCGACAAGCAGGGCGCCTACGCCCTCAAGCCCGAGGAGGGCAGCGCCGCCCAGCAGGCCGCCGCCCTGCTGCCCGAGTCGCGCGTCACCGCCGCCTTCCACCACCTGTCCGCCGTGCTGCTCTCCGACCCGGAGATCGCGGAGATCGACACCGATGTGATGGTGCTCGGCGAGAAGCGGGCCGACACGGACATCGTCCAGGCCCTGGCCGGCCGCATCCCCGGCATGCGCGGCGTCTTCGCCGGGCGGCTGCGCAACGCCCACCAGGTGGAGTCCCTGGTCGCCAACCTGATCTCCGTGAACCGCCGCTACAAGGCGCACGCGGGCCTGCGGGTCACCGACGTCTAGGGCGTGACCGGCGTGCCGGGGCCCGTGAGCCCGCCGGCTGATCCACGAAGATCCGCCGGACGGGCCCCGGGCCGCCCGGGGGCGCGGGGGACACCTGGGAGATAATGGGCGGGATCCACGCACACGCGTCCGCCGGACCAGGAGCCGCCCCCATGCCCCGCCTCGCCCTCTACGCCCTCGCCGTCTGCGCCCTCGCGCTCGCGGCGGCCGTCGTCTCCTTCGCGCGGGGCAGCTGGCTCGGCGTCATCTGGATCCTGCTGCTCGGCGTCTCGTCGAACATCGCCTGGTACTACGTGCGCAAGGAGAAGAACGACCGGGCCGCCGAGCAGGCCGGCAGCGCGGGGTGAGTGGTCTCACAGACCGACGTCGACCGAGGTGAGCGGCGGGATGTCCGGCGTTCCCTGCCAGAAGCGGAACAGCTCCTGGCCCCAGTAGGTGTCCCACTCGGTCACTCCCAGGCCGCGCAGAATCGCGTCGATCATGTCGAAGAAGGCGTGGTTGACCCCGGGGATCCAGAGGAAGCCGAAGACCGCGATCAGGCCGAACGGCGCGAAGGGCTCCACATGCCGCCGCAGCTTGTGCGACAGCCACGGCTCGATCACCCCGTAGCCGTCCAGGCCGGGCACCGGCAGGAAGTTCAAGATCGCCGCCGTCAGCTGGAGCAGGGCCAGGAAGCCCAGCGCGTAGCGGAAGTTGTCCGGCACCCCGTCCAGGGCGTCCAGCCAGAACGGCGCGCTGACCACGGCCGCGAACAGCACGTTCGTCAGCGGGCCCGCCGCCGAGACCAGGCTGTGCTTCCAGCGCCCCCGGATGCGGTGCCGCTCGATGAACACGGCCCCGCCGGGCAGGCCGATCCCGCCCATGATCACGAAGATCACCGGCAGCACGATGCTGAGCAGCGCGTGCGTGTACTTCAAGGGGTTCAGGGTCAGATAGCCCTTGGCGCCGATCGAGATGTCCCCGCCGTGCAGGGCCGTGCGCGCGTGCGCGTACTCGTGGAGACAGAGCGAGACGATCCAGCCCGAGACGACGAACAGGAAGACGGCGAAGCCGGGGCTCGCCGAGAAGTCCGTCCACACCGCCCATATCGAGACCGCCATGATGGCGACGAGGGCGAGGAAGACGGGGCTCACACGCGCCTCGCCGCGGGTCGCTGTGGATGCCATACCTGATGCTCCTGTGATTCGGGGTGGTACCGCCGGGGCGGTGGAGGACGCGGCCCGGGGCGTACGAACGTACCGGGCGACGTTACTTGCTCGCCCCGGCGTGGCGTACCGCCTTGTACGCGCCGGGTGAGAATGGGTCCGTGCGCTATGGCATTCTCGGCACCACCCAGGCCCATTCCGCCGACGGCCGGACCACCGCCCTCGGCGGCTCCCGGCTGCGCGCCCTCCTCGCCGCGCTGGCCCTGCACCCCGGCCGGCCCCGGCCCGCCGAAGCGCTGATCGACGAGGTCTGGGGGGCCGCGCCGCCCGCCGACGCCCAGGGCGCGCTGCAGGCGCTCGTCGGACGGCTGCGGCGGGCGATCGGTCACGAGGCGGTGGACCTCGTGGCCGGCGGCTACCGGCTGCGGGCCGAGCCCGACGACGTCGATCTGCACCGCTTCCGCCGGCTCGCCGACGAGGGGGCCCGCGCCCTCGACGACGGCGACCCGGCCAAGGCCGCGGTCCTGCTCGACGACGCCCTCGCGCTGTGGCGCGGCCCGGCCCTCGCCGACCTCCCGGACTCCGGGGCCCTGGCCGTCCGCCACGAGGCCCGCCGCCTCGACGCCCGCCGTCACCGCGCCGCCGCGGCGGTCGCCCTCGGCGACGCGGCGGCGGTCCTGCCCGAGCTCGCCGACCTCTGCGCCGCCCACCCCCTGGACGAACCCCTCCAGGCCCTCCGTCTGCGTGCCCTGCGCGCCGCGGGCCGCCCGGCCGAGGCCCTCGCCGCGTACGAGCGGATCCGCACCTCGATAGCCGACCGGCTCGGCACCGACCCCGGCCCGGAGCTGCGGGCCCTGCACACCGAACTGCTGACGCCCGAGCCGCTGCCCGAGGCGGCTGCCGAGGGGGAGCCGACGCGGGGCGGGGCGCGGCGCGTCGCCGGGCCCGGTGCGGGAGCGGACCCGGGACCGGGCGCCCGCGAAGCGGCGACGCCCGGCGGGGCCGGCGGGGCCGGCGGCGCCGAGGCCGCCGAGCCCTCCGGCGCCGGGACGCCCGTACCGGCACCGCCCGTGCTCCCGCCGCCCGGCAATCTGCGCGCCCGGCACACCTCCTTCGTCGGCCGGGAGGAGGAGCTCGCCCTGATCCGGGGAGACCTGGCGCGGTACCGGCTCGTCACCCTGCTCGGGCCCGGCGGGGCCGGGAAGACGCGGCTGTCGCAGGAGGCCGCCGAGGCCGCCGCGCGGGCGGACGGGGCCTGGCCCGACGGGGTGTGGTTCGCGGAGCTCGCGCCCGTCGACGACGGCGGCACCGTGCCCGAGGCCGTGCTGACCGCGCTGGGGGCCCGGGAGACCGTCGTGCGGGGCACCGCCGCCGAGGGGCTGCGGGCCGCGACCGACGCGACCGCGCTCGACCCGGCGGCCCGGCTCGCCGAGCACTGCGCGCACCGCCGCATGCTGCTCGTCCTCGACAACTGCGAGCACGTCATCGACGCCGCCGCCCGGCTCGCCGAGTCGCTCCTCGCCCACTGCCCCGGCGTCACCGTCCTCGCCACGAGCCGCGAACCGCTCGCCGTGCCCGGCGAGTTGGTCCGGCCCGTCGAGCCCCTGCCCGACCCCGTCGCCCTGCGGCTCCTCGCCGACCGGGGCGCCGCGGCCCGCCCCGGCTTCCTGCTCGACGACGACCCCGCGGCGTGCGCCGAGATCTGCCGCCGCCTCGACGGCCTGCCGCTCGCCATCGAACTCGCCGCCGCCCGGCTGCGGCTGCTCACCCCCCGCGGCCTCGCCGACCGCCTCGACGACCGCTTCCGGCTGCTGACCTCCGGCAGCCGCACGGTCCTGCCGCGCCAGCAGACGCTGCGCGCCGTCGTCGACTGGTCGTGGGACCTCCTCACCGGCCCCGAGCGCGCCGTGCTGCGCCGGCTGTCGGTCTTCGCCGGCGGCTGCGACCTGTCCGCCGCCGAGGAGGTCTGCGCGGCCGACGGCCCCGACGCCGTCCACGGCCGGGACGTCGCCGCCCTGCTCGGCTCCCTCGTCGACAAGTCGCTGGTGGTCGCCGCGCCCGCCGCCGACGGCCAGATGCGCTACCGGCTGCTGGAGACCGTGGGGGAGTACGCCGCCGAGCGGCTGGACGAGGCGGGGGAGCGGGCCGCGGCGGAGCGACGGCACCTGGTCGCCTACCGCGAACTGGCCCGTACCGCCGACCCGTTGCTGCGCGGCCCCGAGCAGCGGGTCTGGCTGGAGCGGCTGGAGCGGGAGCACGACAATCTGCGGACCGCGCTGCGGCACGCCGTCGCGGCGCGGGACGAGCACGAGGCGCTGTGCCTGGTGCTGTCCCTGGGCTGGTTCTGGCAGCTGCGGGACCACCGGACCGACGCCCGGACCTGGGCCGAGGCGGCGGCCGCGCTCGGCCCCGACCCGTTCGCGGCGCCCGTCGCCCCGGCCCCGCCGCTGCTCGTCCCGTGCACGGCGGCGCCGCCGCCGATGCCGCCGGACCTGCTGGAGGAGGCCCGGCGCGGGGTGCGGCTGGTGGCCATCTCCAACATGGAGAGCGACATGCGGGTGTTCGAGGACCCCCGCATGCAGACCAGGCTGCGCGGCATCGTCGAGGCCTACGGGGGCGGGCAGCCGCAGAACTGCCGCGTCCCGGGCATGGCGTGGATCTACGCGGCCCTGCTGACCGGTCACGCCGACAACCTCTACGCGATGATCGACGACGGGGTGGAGCGCTGCCGCCGGCTCGGCTACGACTGGGAACTGGCCAACGCCCTCCAGCTGCGCGCCAAGCTCTTCAACGACAGCGCGAACCGTTCCGCGCAGGGCAGCCGGGACGCCGACGAGAGCCTGGAGATCTTCCGTCGTATCGGTGACTCCTGGGGCGTGGCCGAGGCGTTGTCCGGGCGCGGCGAGGCACGCGAACGGCGCGGTGAGTACGAGCTGGCGGCGGAGGACTACCGGGAGGCCATCGACAGCGTCCGGGAGCTGGGCTCGACCGCCATGGTGCCGATGCTGCGCGGCCGTCTCCTCGAGGTGCGCACGGAGGCGGGGCTCGTCGACGCGGAGGAGGTCAGGCGCACGCTCCACGAGATCATCGGCGAGGCGCAGCGGGTCAGCCCCGACGCCGCTCTCTTCGCCCGGCTCCAGCTCGGCGTGCGGCTCGCCCAGTACGGTGACACCGCGGCGGCGCGCGAGGTCCTCGAAGCGCTGGAAGCGGAGTTCGAGGGCCGGGCCATCGAGATCCTCGCGAGCACGATCTGCGGGCTGGTCGCCTGGGTCGACACCCTTCAGGGCCGCCCGTCCGAGGCGCTGCCGAGGCTGCGCAGGGCGCTGGTGCACGGCGCCGAGCCCCTGTCCCAGCTGATCGCACCGCACCTGGTGATGGTGCAGTTGCTGTACGCCGCCCACGCCCATGTCGCGTTCGGCGGCGAGGATCACGCGCTGACGGCGGCCCGGCTGCTCGGCGCCAGTGTCGCGCTGCGCACCCCGGGCGTCCATGTCGCGTCCATCGAGCGGGAGGTGCGGGCGGCGACGGAGGCCGCGGCGCGCGCCGCCCTGGGCGACATCGCGTACGAGCGCGGGTACGCCGAAGGCGGCGGCCTCACGCTGGAGGAGGCCACCGCCCTCGTGTGACGCGCCCCCGGGACGCCCCCGGCACCGCCGGGCCCGGCCGTGCCGCTCAGTTGGTCTTGTTGCGGAACTTGGAGATCGCGATCGGCGCGGTCACCAGGGTGATGGCCGCGGCCCAGGCCAGCGTCATCCACACCGAGTCGGCCACCGGGCCGCCGTTGATGAGATTGCGGGAGGCGTCGGCGAGGTTGGACAGCGGGTTGTAGTCGGTGAACGTCTCCAGCCAGCCCGGCATCTTCTGCGTCGGTGCGAAGATCGAGCTGCCGAACTGCAGGGGCATCAGGACGATCATGGCAACCCCCTGGACGGCCTGCGCGGTCTTCAGGGTCAGACCCAGCAGAATGAAGATCCACATCAGTGAGGCGCCGAAGACCATGGCGAGCGCCACCGCCGCGAGCAGGTGCAGCACCGAGGTGCTGATGGTCAGGCCCAGGATGAAGCCCATGACCAGCAGGATCGTGGTCGCGATGAGCATCCGCCCGACCTCGACGACGATCTTCGCGATGAGGACCGACGACCGGGCTATCGGCATCGTCCGGAAGCGGTCCATCACCCCCTTCTTGAAGTCGTCGTTGACCCCCGTGCCGACGGCCATGGCGATGTTCATGCCCATCATCGCCATCAGGCCCGGCACGAGATAACTGACGTACTGCTGCTCGTTGCCCTTGCCGGCGATGTTGCCGCCGAAGACGTAGGTGAACAGCAGGATGAAGATGATCGGCATCAGCACGGCGTCGAACATCGACTCCGGGTCCTGCTTGATCTGGAGCAGATTGCGGCGGGCGAGGGCCCCGATGTGCCGCACATTGGCCCGCAGGCCGATCCGGCCCTCGCCGGCCGGCGCCTTCACGGGCGCCTGAATCGTCGCCGCGCTCATGCCGCGACCTCCTGGAGTTCGTCGGTACGGTCCTGCGGCGCGGTGCTGTCGGAGGTCTTCTGGCCGGTGACGGCCAGGAACACCTCGTCGAGGCTGGGCAGATGGGTGCTGATGCCGGCGATGGCGAAGCCCCGCTCGCCCAGCAGCCCGATCACGGCGGTCAGCTGCTCGTCGCTGACGATCGGGACGTTGACCACGCCCTCCGCCGCGTCGGCGGTCGCGCCGGCGATGCCGTCCAGCCCGGCCTGGGCCACCGCGCCCACCATCCGGGGCAGTTCGGCCGGGTCCGCCGGGCGGATCTGCAGGGTGCGCCCGCCGACCTTCGCCTTGAGCTCGTCGACCCCGCCGCCGGCGATGACCCGGCCGCGGTCGATGACGGTCAGCTCGTCGGCGAGCTGCTCCGCCTCCTCCATGTACTGCGTGGTGAGCAGCACGGTGACACCCTCGGAGACCATCCGCCGGACCTCTTCCCACACCTCATTGCGCGTGCGGGGGTCGAGGCCGGTGGTGGGCTCGTCCAGATAGAGCACCGACGGCAGGCCGATCATCGAGGCGGCCAGGTCGAGCCGGCGGCGCATACCGCCCGAATACTGCATGGCGGGCCGCTTGGCGGCCTCCGTGAGCGAGAAGCGCTCCAGCATCTCCGCCGCGCGGCGCCGGGCGTCCTTGCGGGAGAGGTCGAGCAGCCGCCCGATCATGTAGAGGTTCTCGGTGCCGGACAGCTTCTCGTCGACCGAGGCGTACTGCCCGGTCAGGCCGATGACCCGGCGCAGCTGCCGGGGCTGGGACACCACGTCGTAGCCCGCGACGCGGGCGCTGCCCGCGTCGGGCCGGATCAGGGTGGACAGGACTCGCACGAGCGTGGTCTTGCCCGCGCCGTTGGGGCCGAGGACTCCGAGGACGGTGCCCTCGCGCACGTCCAGGTCGACCCCGTCGAGGGCTTTGGTCTCGCCGTAGTGCTTGACCAGCCCCCGGACCTCTACGGCGTTCCGGCCGCTTCCAGGGATGTCGTTTCGCGTCATGGAAACCACAGTGCCAGGGGGCACTGACAGCGCGCCGATATTTAATCGACAGCCCGCCGACACCTCGCCGCTCGCGGTGTCCTCAAGCGCCGGACGGGCTGCTGTGCTGTGTCCTCAAGCGCCGGACGGGCTTTCAAGCCCGTCCGGCGCTTGAGGACCCGGGTCCGGGGCGGAGCCCCGGTCTAGTGGAAGGCGTGCTCCTCCGCCGGGTACAGCCCGCCGACCACGTCGGCCGCGAAGGACTTCGCCGCGCCGCCGAGCACCTCGCGCAGATTCGCGTACTGCTTGACGAAGCGCGGCACCCGGCCCGCCGTCATGCCCGCCATGTCCGTCCACACCAGCACCTGGGCGTCGCACTCCTGGCCGGCGCCGATGCCGACCGTCGGGATGTGCAGCGTCCGGGTGACCTCGGCGGCCAGCTCGGCCGGGACCAGCTCCAGGACGACCGCGAAGGCGCCCGCGTCCTGGACGGCCTTGGCGTCGCGCAGCAG
This sequence comes from Streptomyces syringium, assembly GCF_017876625.1. Classification (NCBI taxonomy): domain Bacteria; kingdom Bacillati; phylum Actinomycetota; class Actinomycetes; order Kitasatosporales; family Streptomycetaceae; genus Streptomyces; species Streptomyces syringium. Next base: position 2,274,418 of record NZ_JAGIOH010000001.1, on the reverse strand, counting down.
CTGCTGCGCGGCCTCCTCGCCACGGCCCTGCACGGGGTAGCCGCCGTAGGCGTTGACGGACTGGGGGGTGAGGCCGATGTGGGCCATGACGGGGATGCCGGAGCGGACCAGCAGGTCGATCTGGTCGGCGGAGCGCTCGCCGCCCTCCAGCTTGACCGCGCCGACGCCCGCCTCCTTCACCAGCCGGGTGGCGTTGCGCAGCGCCTGGACCGAGCCCTCCTGGTACGAACCGAAGGGCAGGTCGCCGACGATCAGGGCGCGCTTGGTGCCCCGTACGACGGCGGCCGAGAGAAGAGCGATCTCGTCCATCGTGACGGGCACGGTGGAGTCGTAGCCGAGGTGACAGTTGCCCATGGAGTCACCCACGAGCAGGACGGGGATGCCGGACTCGTCGAAGACCGAGGCGGTCATCGCGTCGTAGGCGGTGAGCATCGGCCACTTCTCGCCGCGCACCTTGGCTGCGGCGATGTCGCGGACGGTGACGCGCCGGGAACTCGTACCGCCGTACAGCGCCTTCGGGTTGGCGGGGCTGCTGTCGGGCCGGTTCTCGGCTTTCGAGGCATGCGTCATGGCAATGGCTCCTGTGAAGTGTCTCGAGGCGCCCTCACGGCGTCCCCGGATCACCTCCCATGCTGACACGCCGCACGCGGGCGGGGAAGGGAACCCCCTGCGCTGGTTGCCGGGCCCGGCGGCGGGCACCCGTTCGCAAAGACTTTCCAATACGAGACGGTCTCGTATCGAAAAGGTTTATGGTGGTGTGCATGGCAGCTTCTGGCGACCCCGCCCCCTCCGGACCTCCCGGCCCCTCCGGTACCCCCGGCGCGGCACCGCCCCGCCGGGTCCCCGAGGCGGTCCACCGCAGACGCTGGGCGATCCTCACCGTCCTGCTGTTCAGCCTGCTGATCGTGGTGCTGGACAACTCGATCCTCAACGTGGCGATGAAGACGATCGCCGCACCCGCCCCCACCGGACTCGGCGCGACGCAGAGCCAGTTGGAGTGGGCGATCAACTCCTACACCCTCGTCTTCGCCGGGATACTCTTCACCGCGGGCCTGCTGGGCGACCGGCTCGGCCGCAAGAAGGTGCTGCTCTTCGGCATGGTCGTGTTCGGCATCGGCTCGGTGCTCTCCGCGCTGGCCGGCTCGCCCGGCGAGCTGATCACCTTCCGCGCGGTGATGGGCTTCGGCGGTGCCTTCGTGATGCCCGCGACCCTCGCCATCATCATGAACGTCTTCGAGCGGGACGAGCAGCCCAAGGCCATCGGCATCTGGGCGGGCGCGGTCGGCCTCGCCATCGCCATCGGCCCGGTCACCGGCGGCATCCTGCTCGAACACTTCTGGTGGGGCTCCGTCTTCCTCGTCAACGTGCCCATCGTGATCGTCGGTCTGATCGCGATGGTGCTGCTCGTCCCCGACTCCAAGGACCCGAAGCCCGGCCGGCTCGACCCGGTCGGCGTGCTGCTGTCCGTCGTCGGCCTGGTCCTGCTGGTCTACGGCATCATCAAGGGCGGTCAGCTCGCCGACTTCTCCGACCCCGAGGTCTTCGGCACGGCCGGCGGCGGTCTGCTCGTCCTCGTCCTCTTCGTCCTGCACGAGCGGCGCAGCGCGCACCCCGCCATCGACGTGCGCTACTTCCGCAACCCGGCCTTCTCGGCGGCCGTCACCTCCATCGCGCTGGTCTTCTTCGCGCTGATGGGCACGACCTTCTTCATCGTCTTCTACACCCAGAGCGTGCGCGGCTACAGCCCGCTGGAGAGCGGCCTGCTGCTCCTGCCCATCGCCGTCGCCCAGATGTTCTTCGCCCCGCGGGCCCGGCTGGTCGTGGAGCGGTTCGGCGCCCGCGTGGTGTGCACCGTCGGCATGCTGCTGGTCGCCGCGACCACGGCGGGCTTCCTGCTGCTCGACCAGGACACCCCGATCTGGGTCCTGGAGGTGCTGTTCTTCTTCCAGGGCACCGCGATGGCGCACATCATGCCGCCCGCCACCGTCTCGATCATGCAGTCGCTGCCGCGTGAGAAGGCCGGCTCGGGCTCCGCCGTGAACAACACCTTCCGGCAGGTCGGCGGCGCGCTCGGGGTCGCCGTGCTCGGCTCGCTGCTCTCCACCACCTACCGCGACGGCATCTCCGGCACGCTCGACGACGTCCCCGGCCTGTCGGACTCCGCCCGGCACGCGGCGGGCGAGTCCATCGAGGGCACCCTCGGCCTCGCCGAGAAGCTGGGACCGTCCGGCAAGGCGCTGGTCGGCCCCGCCCAGGACGCCTTCATCCACGCCATGCACATCACCGTCACCGGCGCCTCTGCCGTCGCCCTGCTCGGTGCGGCCGTCGTCGCGCTGTTCCTGCCGGGCAAGGCGGCGGCCGCGGCGGCCGGCCGGTCCCGGCCGGAAGCCGAGAAGGAGCAGGCGGGAGCGGACGCGTGAACGGGCACGTCGAAGGAAAGCCGGGGGAGGGCGTGAGCGCGGTCGCCGAGCGGCGGGGACGCCCCCGCAATGCCGCCGTCGACACCGCCGTCATCGAAACGGTGCTGCGGCTGCTGGAGGAAGGCGTGACCATCGGCGATCTGTCGATGGAGCGGATAGCCCGCGAGGCGGGCGTCGGCAAGGCCACCGTCTACCGCCGCTGGGCCGGCAAGGAGGCGCTGATGCTCGACGTCATGCGCTCCCTCGACAACGTCCGGCAGCCCCCGGCCGCCGGGGAGTCGGTCCGGGACGACCTCGTCACCATGCTGGAGTTCATGCGCCGCCGCGGCCTCGCCAAGCGCTCCTCGGCGCTGCTGCGCACGGTCGTCGCGCAGATGCAGGCGCAGCCGAAGCTGTGGAAGGAGTACCACGACACCGTCGTCACGGCCCGCCGCGAGGCACTGCTCGCCGTGCTGCGCCGCGGCACGCTCACCGGGGAGATCCGCGCCGACCGGGACCTCGATCTGCTCGCCGACCTGTTCGTCGGCCCGATGCTCACCCGGGCGATGCTCCACGAGTGGAAGGAGATGCCCGAGGGGCTGGCGGAGCAGATCGTCGACACCGTCCTGGAGGGCGCGCGGCCGCGGGGTGAGCGAGCGGGGGAGCGCCCGGCTCGGAGCTGACCCTGCTCGCGGTCGGGCCCGACCGCGGGGCGCGGCGAATATGCCCGTTGTGTCACAGCAGGCCCGCACAGCCGCTCGACAGGAACCCGGGCGGGCCAAGCCCTCGTCCTCCAGACCGGCTCCCCTGCCAGGGGCGCCGCGGAGAAACCCGGCCCACGGTGATCACTTATCGTCAGGTGGCGGGGACGCAGCAGCTGAAGAGTTAAGGACGACGGATGTCGCAGGCGTACATGGAGGAGACGGGCCACGACGGGCCGGGCCCGGAGCGCACCGGATCCAGGTTCGAGCACTTCGTGAGCCAGTGGCGGGACCGGGATGTCTGGCGGCGCGGACTCGTCGTCGCCGCCTTCGCCGCCCTGCTCGGGCTGCTGATGCTCTTCCACTCCGGGCTCCCCAACCGCGTCGGCAACCTCGGCAGCCTCACCGAGACCTTCCTCCCCTGGCTGGGCCTCGGCATTCCGGTGCTGCTCGTCCTCGCCGTGCTGCGCCGGTCGGCGACCGCCCTGGTCGCGCTGCTGCTGCCCATCGTCGTCTGGGCGAACCTCTTCGGCGGGCTGCTCAGCGACAAGTCGGGCAAGGGCGGCAACCTCACGGTCGTCAGCCACAACGTCAACGCCGAGAACCTCGACGCGGTCGGCACCGCCCGCGCCGTCGCCGCCTCGGGCGCCGACATCGTCGCGCTGGAGGAGCTCAGCGACGCCTCCCGGTACGAGCGGGCCCTGGCGGGCACCTACAAGTACCACTCCGTGCAGGGCACCGTCGGGGTGTGGAGCAAGTACCCGCTCGCCGATGCCCGGCCGGTCGACATCCACATGGGCTGGACGCGCGCCCTGCGGGCCACCGTCAACACTCCCCAGGGCCCCGTGGCCGTCTACGTCGCGCACCTGCCTTCCGTGCGGGTCAAGTTCAACGCGGGCTTCACCGCCGGCCAGCGCGACAACAGCGCCGAGGCGCTCGGCCAGGCCATCGCGCGGGAGCCGGTGCGCAAGGTCGTCCTGCTCGGCGACCTCAACGGCACGATGAACGACCGCTCGCTCGCGCCCATCACCTCGCAGCTGCGCTCGGCACAGGGCGCGGCGGGCGACGGCTTCGGCTTCAGCTGGCCCGCGAGCTTCCCCATGGCCCGCATCGACCAGATCATGGTGCGCGGCATGGACCCCGTCTCGGCCTGGACCCTCCCCGAGACGAACAGCGACCACCTGCCGGTGGCCGCCCGGGTAAAGATCTGACCAGCTGTTCACCTTTCCGTCAGGGGCGGGAACATTTGGTCCGAGAGGCTTTGTTCCGGAAGGGAACATCCTCTGAAAGGTCTTCCATGCCCCTGGCGCTGCTCGCCCTGGCGATCTCCGCGTTCGGCATCGGCACCACCGAGTTCGTGATGATGGGCCTGCTGCCCAATGTCGCCGACGATCTCGGCACCTCGGTGCCCACCGCCGGATACCTGGTCTCCGCCTACGCCCTCGGCGTCGTCATCGGCGCCCCGCTGCTCACGGCACTGGGCTCGCGCATCCCGCGCAAGCGGATGCTCGTCCTGCTCATGGGCCTCTTCACCATCGGCAACCTCGCCTCCGCGCTGGCCCCCTCCTTCGGGCTGCTCGTCGTGGGGCGGGTGCTGGCGGGGCTGCCGCACGGCGCGTTCTTCGGCGTCGGGGCGGTGGTCGCCGCCCGGCTGGTGGCCGAGGGACGGCAGGCCCGGGCGGTCGCGACGATGTTCCTCGGCCTGACGGTCGCCAACATCGTCGGCGTCCCCAGCGCCACCCTGCTCGGCCAGCACCTCGGCTGGCGCGCCACGTTCCTCGTGGTCGCGGGCATCGGGCTGGTGGCGATGGCCGCGCTCACCCTGCTCGTCCCCCAGCTCCCGCGCGAACGGCACGGGGGCCTCGGCCAGGAACTGCGCGCCCTCGGCGACCGGCAGGTGCTGCTCGGGCTGCTCACCGCGGTCTTCGGCTTCGCCGGGGTCTTCGCGGTCTACAGCTATCTCGCGTCGATGATGACCGAGGTCACGGGCTTCTCCGAGACCTCCGTCACGCTCGTCCTCGCCCTCTTCGGCATCGGCATGACGCTCGGCGCCCTCGTCGCCGGCCCGCTCACCGACCGGGCGCTGCGACCCACGCTCTACGGGTCGCTGGCCGCGCTGGCGGCCGTGCTGGTCCTCTTCGACTTCACCGTGCACGTGAAGTGGGCGGCCCTCGCGACGGTCGTCGTCCTCGGCGCGGTCGGCTTCATGACCACGACGCCGCTGCAGATGCTCGTCATGAACAAGGCCCGGCACGCCCCGACCCTGGCCTCGGCCTCCAACCACTCGGCCTTCAACCTCGCCAACGCCGGCGGGGCGTGGCTCGGCGGCGTCGCCATCGCCGCGGGCTGGGGCTGGACCTCCCCGACCCTGGTGGGCGCGGTCCTCGCGGTGATCGGCCTGGCCATCGCGGTGACGGCGGGACTGCTCGACCGGGGCGGCCCGGGTGCGTCCCGGCTGGTCGCCGCGGGCAGCGAGCGGATGCCGGAGGGGGAGCGCGTCGGCTGACGCGGCCCCCCACGCGGGGCGGACACCCGTGCGGGATGCGCATCCGTGCGGTGGCCGGGGACGGCGTCGGCTCATGGGTGGGCCGGCCACCCCACGACCCCCGAGGGGCGGTCGCGGCGCGCCGCCCTGCCTGCGCCGCCCCGGGTGCATCCCGGCTGACGCGGTCACCCGCGCGGGGCTGTCGGGAGGACGGCGTCGGGCCGGGCGGCCTCGCGGCCCGGCCGAAGGCGGTGCGCGGCCCGCCGCGCCCTGCCGTTCCCGGCGCCCTTCGCTCAAGCCGACCGCACGGGCCTCGCCGGCCGCCAGACGTTCTCGATGACGAACGAGACCATCGTGCCGCCGTGGCGGCTCGGCTCCACGGCCCAGGCGTCGGTGAGCAGATCGACGAGCAGCAGTCCCCGCCCGCGCGGGTCGTCGTCACGCGGCTGCCGTAGCCGGATCCCCTCCGGCGGTCCGCCGCTGTGGACGTCGACGCGCAGGCCGTCCCGCACCCGCCACCAGTCGACACGGACCTGCCGGGCGCCGTCCCCCTCGGCACGCTCGACGTGGTCGACCGCGTTCGTGACCAGTTCGGAGACCAGCAGGACGCAGTCGTCCACCGGGAAGCCCAGGCCATGGGCGCCGGTGAGCTCGCGGAACAACCGCCGGACCAGGGCGACCGACTCCGGCACCGCCTCCACCGTGATGCAGCCGAGCGGCTCCGGTCTCACGCCGGTGCCGACGATGCTGGCCACGCGCGCCATGCCGCCTCCCCTGATCGGTGCGATGCACCCACCTGCACCCACGGGAACGTCTCTAGACAACTTCCAGTGAAGCGGGCATCTCTAGAGATGTCAACGGTGGCCCCGCGCCTCACTTTCCCGCCGCACGCCGCCTAGGGTGGTCTCTAGAGATGACGGGGGTCGTCTTCGAGGAGAGCACGAGGAGGCGCGCAGTGACCGAGCCGAAGTACCGGCGGATCGCCGCCGCGCTCAGGGACGCCATCGCCGCGGGCGAGTACGGCCCCGGCGACCGGCTGCCCGGTGAGAACGACCTGATGGCCGCCCATGGCGTGGCGCGCATGACCGCCCGCCAGGCCCTCGGTGTCCTCCAGGGCGAGGGCCTCGCCGAGGCCCGCAAGGGCGCCGGGGTGTTCGTGCGGACCGCCTCCCCGCTGCGCAGGCTGAGCATCCAGCGGCTCGCCCGGCGGCAGTGGGGCTCGGGGCACTCCGTCTGGGCCGCGGACGCGGCGGGCCGGGACCTGGTCGTCGACCAGGTCGCCGTCGACGAGCAGCCCGCCCACCAGCGCATCGCCGCCGTGCTCGACGTCGCGCCCGCCGCCCCCGTGTGCGTCCGCCGGCGCCGCTACGTCCTGGACGGCGAGCCCGTCATGATCTCCACCTCGTACCTGCCCACCGCGCTGGTCGCGGGCTCGCCCATCACCCGGCCCGACACCGGGCCCGGCGGTACGTACGCCCGCCTCAAGGACCTGGGGTACGAGCCCGTCCGCTTCCGCGAGGAGATCCGCTCCCGGATGCCCACCGCCGAGGAGGTCAGCCGCCTCGGCCTGCCGGGCGGCACCCCGGTGATGCTCGTCTGCCGCACGGCGTTCACCGCGCGGGGCGACGCGGTCGAGGTCAACGAGATGGTCATGGACGCGAACGCCTATGTGCTGGAGTACGACTTCGAGGCGTAGGCGCGCCCGCGCCCGTGCCCCGCTGACCGGTCAGCCGACGACGGTCCGGTAATGGGTGGTCAGCCGCCCGTCCTCCGCAAGGATGTGGAAGGCCAGCGCGGGCGGCTGGTCGAGGTGGACGTGGGCGGCGGGCCCCTCCGGGTCGCCGTGCCGCTCCCAGGGGAGCCGGAGCGTGGAGACGACCCCGGGAGCCACCAGCAACGGCCGCCCCGCGAAGGTGGTCGCCGCCGGGGTGTGGGCGTGTCCGCACACGAAGCCGGCGATCTGCGGCCGGCGCTCCACGAGGGCGGCGAGCCGCTCCTGGCCGAACTGGCGGATGCCGTCGACGAACGGCGTGTGCAGCGGCACCGGCGGGTGGTGGAAGCCGACCAGCGCGGGCAGGCCCACCGGGGCCCGGCCCAGGACGCCGTCCAGCCAATCCAGCGTCTCGTCCTCGAGGAAGCCTTCGTCCTTGCCCGGCACCGAGGAGTCGCACAGCGCGATGACGCAGCCGGCGGTGTGCAGCACTTGGTTGACCGGCGCCCCCGAGCCCGGCTGCCCCAGCAGGAACTGCCGGAACGCCGTGCGTTCGTCGTGGTTGCCGGGGCAGACCAGCACCGGGTGCCGGGATACGAGCAGTTGACGAGCCTGTTCGTACTCGGCCGCACGGGCGTGGTCGGCGATGTCCCCGGTGACGAGGACGGCGTCCAGGTCGCAGGGGAGCCGTTCCAGATAGTCCATGACGGCCCGGGTGCGCTCGGCGCTGCGCCGCCCTCCGTCGAGGTGGATGTCGCTGAGGTGGGCGATGATGATCACCGTTGTGGTCCCTTCTTCGCGTGGTACGGATCTGCGCGGGGCGCCCCTCCGCCCGGCGCCCCTCACGAACCTAGAGGGCGACCGGACCATGGTTAAGATCCACTTTCATGCCGAAAGACTGGTCCGGTTCCCGCCTCGACCTCCACCTCGACATCGACGTGGCGGGCGGGCGGCGGTCCGGCCTGGAGGCAGCCCTGCGCGCGGCGGTCCGGGAGGGCCGGCTGGCCGCCGGGACACGGCTGCCGTCCACCCGTGGGCTGGCCCGCGAGCTCGGGCTGTCGAGGGGCACGGTCAGCGCCGCCTTCGGCCAGCTCACCGAGGAGGGCTACCTGACCACGCGCCCGGGCTCGGGCACCACCGTGGCCGACGTACCCTCCCGCGCCGTACTCCCCGCCCGGCACCGGGAACCCGCCCCCACCGCCCCCCGCCACGATCTGCGCGCCGGACTCCCCGACGTCAGCGCCTTCCCCTCCCGGGCCTGGCTCGCCGCCACCCGCCGGGTGCTCGCCCGGGCCCGTCCCGAGGTCTTCGGCGCCGGGGACCCGCAGGGCCGGATGGAGCTGCGTGCCGCTCTCGTCGACCACCTGGGCCGCACCCGCGGCGTGATCACCACCCCGGACCGGGTCGTGATCACCTCCGGTCACTACCAGTCCGTGAGCCTGCTCGGCGGCGTGCTGGCCGCGAACGGCACGAGCGCCGCGGCCGTGGAGGACCCCGGCCACAACCTCTACCGCGAGGCCGTCCGCCGCGCCGGGCTCACCGCGCTCCCCCTGCCGGTCGACGGCCAAGGGGCCCGCGTCGACGCCCTGCCGCGGAGCGCCGGCGCGGTGTTCCTGACACCCTCCCACCACTACCCGACCGGTGTGCCGCTGCATCCGGGCCGCCGGCAGGCCGTGTGCGGGTGGGCGCGCGCCACGGGCGGACTGATCGTGGAGGACGACTACGACGGCGAGTTCCGCTACGACAGACAGCCCGTGGGCGCCCTGCAAGGCGTCGCCCCCGACCACGTCGTCTACTGCGGCACCGCGTCCAAGACGCTCGGTCCCGCGCTCCGGCTGGCCTGGCTGGTCCTGCCGCCCCACCTGGTGGCACCCGTCGTGCGGGCCAAGCGGGAAGCCGATCTGTACACCGAGACCCTGGGCCAGCTCGTCCTCGCCGACCTGATCACCACGCACGCCTACGACCGCCACATCCGCGCGGCCCGTCTGCGGTACCGCGGGCGCCGCGAACTCCTCCTCGACCGGGTCGCCGCCATCGGCGGCCTCACCGCCCACGGGGTCCCGGCCGGGCTGCACGCCCTGGTCACCCTCCCGGCGGACGGGCCCGCCGAACACCGGCTCCTGGCCGCCTGCGCCCGCCACGGGCTCGCCCTGCGCGGCCTCTCCGAACTCCACCACGACCCCGCGGGCCGCCCCCAGGGCCTGCTGATCGGCTTCGCCGCCCCGTCCGACCGCGCCTACCCGCGGGCCCTCGACGTGCTGTGCGGCGTCCTGGCCCGGTCCATGCCGGGCCAGGGCCTGACTCCCTGAACCCTCGCGCCCGGCGCGATGTCGGTGGGGCGCGTCACACTGGGGGTATGTGCCGCAGCATCAAGACGCTCAGACCGCCCATGACCCCCGAAGTGGGCGAGGAGGACATCAGGGCGGCCGCCCTGCAGTACGTGCGCAAGGTGTCGGGCTTCCGGGCGCCGGCCGCGCACAATCAGGCGGTCTTCGACGAGGCCGTGGACGCGGTGGCCGATGCCACCGCGCGCCTGCTGGACGGGCTGGTCGTGAAGTCCGGCCCGGCCCGCGCCTGAGCTCCCGTCAGACGCGCCCGCGTCGGACGCGCCTCAGACGTGCTCCCGCCAGGCGTTCGTGATCGGCAGCCGGCGGTCCTTGCCGAAGCCCTTCGCGGAGATCTTCGTGCCCGGCGGGTACTGCCGGCGCTTGTACTCCGCCGTGTCCACCAGCCGCAGGATCCGCGTGACCAGTTCCGCGTCGAAGCCCGCCGCGATGATCGCGTCCCGGCCCTGGTCGCGGTCGACGTACAGCTCCAGGATCCGGTCCAGCACCGGATAGTCCGGGAGCGAGTCCGTGTCGACCTGGCCGGGGCGCAGCTCGGCGCTCGGCGGCTTGGTGATGGAGTTCTCCGGGATCGGCGGGGTCTCGCCGCGCCCCTCCGCCGCCTGGTTGCGCCATCGGGCGAGGCGGAAGATCAGGGTCTTGTAGACGTCCTTGATCGGGCCGTACGCGCCGACCGAGTCGCCGTAGAGGGTGGAGTACCCGCAGGCCAGCTCGGACTTGTTGCCCGGCGCGAGCACGATGTGGCCCTCCTGGTTGGAGAGGGCCATCAGCAGCGTGCCGCGCAGCCGCGACTGGAGGTTCTCCTCGGCCAGACCGGTCAGGCCCAGCGCACCCATGTACGCGTCGAACATCGGGCCGATCGGCACCGTGCGGAAGTTCAGGCCGGTGCGCCGGGCGAGGTCCTCGGCGTCGCCGAGGGAGTGGTCGGAGGAGTAGCGCGACGGCATCGCCACGCCGTGCACGTTCTCCGCGCCGATGGCGTCACAGGCGAGGGCGGCGACGAGCGCCGAGTCGATGCCGCCGGACAGGCCGATGATGACGCTGCGGAAGCCGTTCTTCACGACGTACGCGCGCAGGCCCTCCACCAGCGCCTTGTACACCTCCTCCTCGTCGCCCAGCCGGGGCGCGAGACCGCCCGGCGTCTCCGGCTCGTACGCCGGGAGCGGCTCGGCCGAGAGGGTGACGTGGTCGATGCGCAGCCCGTCGTCCACGACACCGGAGGGGGCCTCGGCCGCGGCGGCCGGCAGGTCGAGGTCGATCAGCACGCAGCCCTGTTCGAACTGCGGGGCACGCGCGACGATCTCGCCGTCGCGGTCCACGACGATCGTGTCGCCGTCGAAGACCAGCTCGTCCTGGCCGCCGGTCATCGCGAGGTACGCGGTCGTGCAGCCCGCTTCCTGGGCGCGCTTGCGCACCAGCTCCAGCCGGGTGTCGTCCTTCTCGCGCTCGTACGGGGAGGCGTTGATCGACAGCAGCAGCCCGGCCCCGGCGGACCGGGTCGCGGGCACCCGGCCGCCCTCCTGCCACAGGTCCTCGCAGATCGCGAGCGCGACGTCGACGCCGTGCACCCGCACCACGGGCAGCGTCTCACCGGGCACGAAGTAGCGGAACTCGTCGAAGACGCCGTAGTTGGGAAGGTGGTGCTTGGCGAAGGTCAGGGCGACCCGGCCGCGGTGCAGCACGGCGGCGGCGTTGCGCGGGGCGCCGGCGGGCTGGCCGAAGCGGACACTGCCCTGCTCGCTGCGGTCGAGATAACCGACGACGACGGGCAGCTCCCCGAGGCCCTCGGCGGCGAGGCGCGCGGCGAGCGCGCGCAGCGCGGCCCGGCTGGCCTCGACGAAGGAGGACCGCAGTGCCAGGTCCTCGACGGGGTAGCCGGTCAGCGCCATCTCGGGGAACGCCACGAGATGGGCGCCCTGCTCGGCGGAGTGCCGGGTCCAGTGGACGATCGTCTCGGCGTTCCCGGCGAGATCGCCGACGCGGGAGTCGATCTGGTTCAGGGCGAGACGAAGTTGAGGCACGCCGTTCAGTGTAATCGTCTGTCTGACGCAATGTGGGGTGGAGCGCGGCCGGGCCTGCGGCCGGCAAAGGGGACGGAGTGCCCGCCCGGTTCGGTGTTGCCGCCCTGATCGCTCTTGGGACCGCCGCGGCGGCAGGCGACGGCCGCGGGCCCGCCGGGGGGCGAGGTCCTTCCCCTGTCGGCGAGACGGGTACTGAGGTTCGGGACAGGCCGTCCGCGCCGGCGGTGTGCGCGTCGGCGCGGACGGGCGGTGCCGCCGCTACTTCCGGTAGCCGAGGAGCGTCATCATCCCGGACTCCGCGTGGTAGACGTTGTGGCAGTGGACCATCCACCGGCCCGGGTTGTCGGCGTCGAAGTCGACCGCCAGCCGCCGCCCCGGCAGGACGATCGCGGTGTCCTTGCGCGGCCCCCGCCCGGGCAGGGCGAAGGTGTGTCCGTGCAGGTGCATGGGGTGCCACATCTCCGTGTCGTTGACGAAGACCAGCCGGACCCGCTCACCCGACCCCACCAGGTAGCGGGGCTCCGGCGTGTACTTCCTGCCGTTGATCGCCCAGTCGTACTTCGCCATCGAGCCCGTCAGCCGGAGCGTGATCGTACGGTCGGGGCGGCGTTCCCCGAGCGCGACGGAGCGGTCGGCCCGCAGCCGGTCGGCGGTGAGCGGCGCGGCCTCCAGCTCCTTGGGGCGTACGTCGGCGTCCGGCGCCGCGCCCCCGCCGGTGCGCAGGAGCGCCAGCGCGGACCGCTTCTTGCCCTCGGCCAGCGCGGTCAGCGGGAAGACGCCGTCCTTCACCTCGACCAGCACGTCGTACCGCTCGCCCATGCCCAGCAGCAGCGCGTCGGCCTGCCGGTGCTCGACGGGGAAGCCGTCGGTGTGCGTCACCGTCATACGGTGGCCGCCGAGGGCGACCCGGAAGGCCGTGTCGCCACCGGCGTTGACGAACCGGATCCGCACCCGGTCGCCGGGCTTCGCCGTGAAGGTCTCCGGGTCCTCGGGCGTGCGGCCGTTGACGAGGTAGTGCGGGTAGGCCACGTCGCCCGCGTCGCCGCCGAGGAGCGGGCTGGTCGCGCCCATCATCATCCGGGACGGGCCGGAGGGGGAGGGGGACGGCTCGGCGGACGCCGCCCTCTTCGAGGCCCTCGATGTCATCGACATGTGCGACATGTCGTGCCCGCCGTGGTCCATGCCGCCGCTGCCGCCGCCGTGGTCCATGCCGCCCATGCCCCGGCTCAGCTCCGCGAGCACCGCGTCCGGCGTGCTGCCGTCCACCCCGTCGACCCAGTCGTCCAGGACGACCACCCACTCCTTGTCGTACGCCAGCGGCTCCTTCGGGTCCTCGACGATCAGCGGCGCGTACAGCCCCCGGTCCTGCTGGGTGCCCGAGTGCGGGTGGAACCAGTACGTGCCCGGGTGGGCGACGGCGAAGCGGTAGTCGAAGGACGCCCCCGCCTTGACGGGCCGCTGGGTGACGCCCGGCACGCCGTCCATGTCGTTGCGCAGCGCGAGTCCGTGCCAGTGCAGGGACGTGGGTTGCGGAAGGTGGTTGGCGAGGGTCACCGCGAGCGTGTCGCCCGCGGTGACGCGGATCTCCCGGCCGGGCAGCCGGTCGCCGTACGCCCAGGTGGTGACGGTACGGCCGCCGAGGTCGAGCCGGGTCGGCGTGGCCGTCAGGGCGATCTTCCGTACGGGGCCGCCGCCACGCTTCGCCTCGGCGGCGGCGACCTCCTTCCCGTCCGGGGAGACCAGGTCGGCGGTGGGCGCCGGTGCGGCGGAGGAGCCGCTGTCCGAGCCCTTCGAACAGGCGGTGAGCAGGCTGCCGCCGGCAGCGGCGATGCCCGCGCCGAGGACGGCGCGGCGGGTGGTCGTGCGCATGGGAGTGCACCTCGTGAGGTTGTCGGTCGGGTACGGGTGGGAGCGCGTCCGCCGCCTGCGGGGGAGCAGGGGCGGGCCGCGGCTCTACACGCGCAGGACCGACAACCGGGCGAGGGCTTTGTGACGGGGTGGCGGTATGGGCCACAGGGTGCGCAGGAGGAGGGCGCGGGCCGCGGGGGCGGCCGCGCCGGACCGGCGGCGGAAGGCGGCCAGGCCGAGGAGGAGGGCGACGGCCCAGCCCGCGGCGAGCACGGCGAGACAGACCGACATGGGGTCCATGCCGCTGTGCGGCGGGGCATCGGTACGGGGCGCGTCGGCCGCCGGGTCGGCCACCGCGGCCGGTGCGGTGTCGTCGGCCCGGGTGTGCGCGGCGTGGGCCGGCATCGTGTCGGCGGGCATCGCGTGTGCCGGCATCGCGTGGGCGGCGGACCGGGCCGCTGCCGGGCCGGGCTGCGCCGAGCCGTGCTCGCTCGGGTGACCGAGGGTGTGCATGGTGATGATGCCGAGGAGGAGCGCGGCGAACAGCAGCAGCCGGCCGCACCACGCGGTGGCCTTCCGCCGTTCGTCCATCACGAGCCTCCACCGCCCCGGAAATCCTCGCCCGCACCCTACCCCCTCGGGGTATCGGCGGCCGACGGGAGGGTGACGGATGTGCGCGGAGGGGGTCCAAGGCCTGATTATGGGGCGATTCGATTTCCCCCTCCAGTTCCCCTCTCATTTTCATTTTCTCGCACGGCCCGAAGGACGCTCCACCCATGACCCTCACGGAACCGGCCCGGGAGACCCCCGCCGCCGGGGCCCCTTTGACCCCGTCCGCCCCGCAGGCGCAGCAGTTCATCTCATGGGTGACCCTCGCGATGATGACGACCGCCTCGGTCGCGAACCTGCGGCCCTCCCCGTCCATGGCGCTGTACGGGCTGGCCGCCGTCTTCCTCTACCTCGTCCCCGCCGTGGTCTTCCTGCTGCCCACGGCCCTGGTCTCGGCCGAGCTGGCCTCCGGCTGGACCGGCGGGGTCTACCGCTGGGTGAGCGAGGGGCTGTCCAAGCCGCTCGGCTTCCTGGCCGTCTGGTGCCAGTTCGCCATGACGATCGCCTACTACCCGAGCCTGCTCGCCTATGTGGCGAGCACGTTCGCGTACGTCATCGATCCGAGGCTCGCCGACAACGGTCTCTACGTCGCCGTCGTCATCGTCGTCATCTACTGGGCGGGCGTGTTCGTCTCCTCGCGCGGCACCAAGGCGGTGGCGGGGCTCGCGGGCATGGGGCTGGTGATCGGCACGCTGATCCCCGGCGTCGTCCTCGTCGTCCTCGGCCTGGTCTTCCTCGCCCAGGGCAACCCGTCGGCCGCCCCCATGGACTCCGGCCACTTCCTCCCGCCGTGGACCGGGCTGGCCAGCCTGGTGCTGATCGTGGGCAACTTCCTGTCCTACGCGGGCATGGAGATGAACGGCGTGCACGTCGCCTCGCTGCGCGAGCCCGGCAAGCAGTTCCCGCGCGCGGTCTTCGCCGCCACCGGTCTCGTTCTGCTGATCTTCATCCTCCCGGCGCTGGCCATCAGCTGGGTCATGCCGGGGGAGGACCTCAGCCTGACGGCCGGAGTGATGCAGGCGTTCCAGGGCTTCTTCGACCACTTCGGCGTGGGCTGGCTCACCAAGGTCGTCGGCGTGCTGCTGGTCGCCGCCGCGCTCGGCGGCATGCTCACCTGGCTGGCCGGGCCGGCCAAGGGACTGCTGATGGTCTCCCGCCAGGAGGGCTATCTGCCGCCCGTCCTGCAGAAGCTCAACCGGCGCGGCGTGCCGATGAACATCATGGTCGCCCAGGGCGCGCTCACCACCCTGATCGCCCTGCTCTACGCGTTCATCCCCGATGTCTCCAGCGCCTACTGGATCTTCTCGGTCATCACCACGCAGATCTACCTCGTCGTCTATCTGCTGATGTTCGCCGCCGTCGTCCGGCTGCGGCGCACCCAGCCCGACCGGCCGCGCGGCTTCCGGGTACCGGCCGTGCGGCTCGTCGCCGGCGTCGGCTTCGTGGCCTCCGTCGCGGCCATGTGCATCGGCTTCGTACCGCCGGAGCAGTTCGGCGGCGGCCCGCTGTGGCGCTATCTCCTCACCGTCGGCGGCGGCCTGCTCGTCCTCGGCCTCCTGGCGCCGTTGGCGTTCCTGAAGCTCCGCAAGCCGCATTGGGTGGCTCCGGAGCATCGCGCGTAGGCCTGTGCCGGCGGTTCTCCGGCTGCGGACCCTGGGGTGTGCACCTCCGCTGCGCGGCGGTGTCCTCAATCGCCGGACGGGCTTGATGTGGCTGAGCTCAGCCGAGACCAGCCCGTCCGGCGATTGAGGACGCGCCCGCAGGGCGCCCGCCGCCGCAGGCGGCACAGACAGCCCGCAGCCGCAGAATCGCCCGACCGGCCCAGGTACGGTCATCCCAGGTCAAGGATCCGCTCCACGACCCGCGCCCCGCGCCCACGCGGCGGTGTGAACGACGAACCTCCAGGGGGCGACGGGGATGAAGCGGCCACCAGGGCGCATGCTGCGGGTCGGCGGAGTGCCGCTGCACGTACTGCGCGAGGGCTCCGGACCGGTGTGCGTGCTCAGCGCAGGGCTCGGCATGGGCTGGTTCGACTGGGAGCCCGTCGTGCCGCTGCTCACCGAGCACCGCACGGTCGTCCGCTTCGACCGCCCCGGGCTGGGGTTCAGCGCACCGCCCGTCGAGCCGCCCACCGCGGTGGGCGAGGCCGCCCGCATAGCGGGCGTCCTGGACGCGCTGGACCTGCCCGGCCCGGCGACGGTCGTCGGGCACTCCCTCGCCGGGTTCCACGCCGAGGCGTTCGCCCGGCTGCACCCGGAGCGCACGGCCGGGATCGTCCTCGTCGACGGCAGCGTGGAGGAGGACGTCCGGCCCATCCCGGCCCGTGAGCTGCGCACCGCCGCCGCCCACGCGCGCGGTCACGCCGTCGCCGCCACCGGGCTGCCCCGTGCCCTGGGCCCCGCCCTGCGCCGGCTGGCCGTCCGGGTCTCCTCCGTCAAGCGCCACGACCCCGCCCCCGACGAACTGGTGCGCCGCACCTACGGCACCGGCCGGGTGGCCCGTGCCCTGCTGATGGAGAACGCCCGCTACTACGACGTGGCCGCCGAGCTGGACGAACTGCGGGCCCTGCACCCGCTGCCGCCGGTGCCGGTGACCGTCCTCGCGGCCTCCCCGGGCACCGGCTCCTGGCTGGAGCGCCGCTGGCTGGAGCGCCAGCGCGCCCTCGCGGACCGCCTCGACGCCCGCTTCGAGGCGGTCGCCCCGGCCGGTCACCTGGTCATGTTCGACCGGCCCCAGTCCATCGCGGCCGCCGTCCTCGCGATGCCGCCCGTACGGGCCTGAGGGGCGTCACGGAGTCAGCGCCGTCCGCAGCCCCTCGGCCAGGGGCACGCACGGGCCGAACGGCAGCCGGCCGACCGCGCTCGTCCACGCGGGGTGTGCGGCCTCGGCGACCTTTCCCGGGTTCAGCACGGACGCGCCGCCCAGGGTGCGGGCCACCGTCAGCGCCAGGCGCACGGGGATGTGGACGACCCGCGGCGGGCGTCTGCCGAGCACCTCGGCGGCGGTGGCCCCGATGTCGTCCCACAGGTGCTCGACACCGTCACTGACGTGGTAAGTCGCGCCGGGCACACCGGAGTCGGCGGCCGTGAGCAGTGCGCGGCACAGGTCCTCGACGTGGAGCAGCGAGTAGTGGCGCGGGCCCGGCCGGCCGACGGCCGGGAGCAGCCCGGCGCGTACGGCGGTGGCCAGGCGCGGCAGGAACTCGCGGTCGCCCGGCCCGTAGACGATCGGCGGGCGGACGACCACGGCGGGCACCCGCCCGGCGCCCCCGCGCAGGGCGAGTTCGCCGCCGAGCTTGCTGCGGCCGTACGCGGAGACCGGGGCGGGCGCATCGTCCTCGTGACGCCGCCGCCCGGGGCCGACGGCGGCCAGCGACGAGCAGTAGACGAGCCGCGGCGGCTCCGGCCGGGCGGCGACGGCGGCCAACAGCCGCTCCGTACCGACGGTGTTGACCATCGTGTAGAGGCGCGGGTCGGCGGCCTTGGTGACCCCGGCGAGATGGATGACGCGGTCGACACCCCGCACGGCCGCCGCCAGTCCCTCACCCGTGACGAGGTCCCCGCGGACGGTCAGGGACCCGAAGACGCGCCCGTCGCGGCGGACGAGGGCGGTGACGTGGTGGCCCCGCTCGAGCAGGTGCCGGGCCAGATGCCTGCCGATGAAGCCGGTGGCCCCGGTGATCAGGTACCTCACCGCTTGTCGCCCCGCCCGCCGGGCGCCGTCGCGGCGCCCGTCCGCCGCGGTGTGTCGTTGATGTCTGGCATGTTGCCCTTCGGCCTCCGTCGGGTGATGGTTCAGGGTGAGGGGCGGCCCCCGGGCCCGAGGCCGTGCGCCCACGCCGCAAGGGGGGCAGGGAGGATCCGCACCCGCAGCCTGCCCCGGCCGGTCCGTTCGCCGCCGGACCATCGGGCCGTTTCACCCGCCCGTGGCGCTCGTGTCGCGTTCGACGGCCCGCTTCTATAGGGTCACGGCGCCGCGGGGCCGGTGCTCGCCGTAGGTCACCGGCGGCTACGGAACGTAGGGCGGGGGAGTGCGGGCCGATTGCGGGTCGACCAAGATCAGGGCGTGTCCCACAATGGAGACAAGTCGCACGTGCTCCGGGGTGCTCCACGAGTACCCGGGGCGCGGGCGGACGGGCAGTATGGGGAGAGAGCGGTACACCCAGGTGACGCGGGACGTTCAGACGCCTGTACGCAACGCGGTCGAAACCGTGTGGTGGGATGCTCATGTGCCCCCGTGCTCCGCGGCCTGGGAGCAGGGGGCCGAACCGGCGAGGATTGGTGGAAATGGATAAGCAGCAGGAGTTCGTGCTCCGCACCCTCGAAGAGCGCGACATCCGCTTCGTGCGGCTGTGGTTCACCGATGTGCTCGGCTATCTGAAGTCGGTGGCCGTGGCACCCGCCGAGCTGGAGCAGGCCTTCGACGAGGGCATCGGCTTCGACGGATCGGCCATCGAGGGCTTCGCCCGGGTGTACGAATCCGACATGATCGCCAAGCCGGATCCGGGCACCTTCCAGATCCTGCCCTGGCGCGCCGAGGCCCCCGGCACCGCCCGCATGTTCTGCGACATCCTCATGCCGGACGGCTCGCCCTCCTACGCCGACCCGCGCTATGTCCTCAAGCGCATCCTCGCCAAGACCTCCGACCTCGGCTTCACCTTCTACACCCACCCCGAGATCGAGTTCTTCCTGCTCAAGGACAAGCCCGTCGACGGCACCCGCCCGGTGCCCGCCGACTCCTCCGGCTACTTCGACCACACCCCGCAGAACGTGGGCATGGACTTCCGCCGCCAGGCCATCACCATGCTCGAATCGATGGGCATCTCGGTCGAGTTCAGCCACCACGAGGGCGCCCCCGGCCAGCAGGAGATCGACCTGCGCTACGCCGACGCGCTCTCCACCGCCGACAACATCATGACGTTCCGCCTCGTCATGAAGCAGGTCGCCCTGGAGCAGGGCGTGCAGGCCACCTTCATGCCCAAGCCGTTCTCCGAGTACCCCGGCTCCGGCATGCACACCCACCTCTCCCTCTTCGAGGGCGACCGGAACGCGTTCTACGAGTCCGGCTCGGAGTACCAGCTCTCCAAGGTCGGCCGGTCCTTCATCGCCGGACTGCTGCGGCACGCCGCCGAGATCTCGGCCGTCACCAACCAGTGGGTGAACTCCTACAAGCGCATCTGGGGCGGCTCCAGCCGCACCGCGGGCTCCGGCGGCGAGGCCCCCTCGTACATCTGCTGGGGCCACAACAACCGCTCGGCACTGATCCGCGTCCCGATGTACAAGCCCGGCAAGACCGGCTCGGCCCGCGTCGAGGTCCGCTCCATCGACTCCGGCGCCAACCCCTACCTGACCTACGCCGTGCTGCTGGCCGCGGGCCTGAAGGGCGTCGAGGAAGGGTACGAACTCCCCGCCGGCGCCGACGACGACGTCTGGGCGCTGTCGGACGCCGAGCGCCGCGCCATGGGCATCGAGCCGCTGCCGCAGAACCTCGGCGAGGCCATCGAGCTCATGGAGCGCAGCGAGCTGGTGGCCGCAACCCTCGGCGAGCACGTCTTCGACTTCTTCCTGCGCAACAAGAAGCAGGAGTGGGAGGAGTACCGCTCCGAGGTCACCGCCTTCGAGCTGCGGAAGATGCTGCCGGTGCTGTAGGCACGGGTTCGGGGTTCGGCGGGGCGAGCGGACGAGAGGGTTGTCGATGACGGTGCCGCAGGGGCGTCGCAGCAGCGCGTACACCCGGCTGCTGAAGTACGGCTTCACCGACGCGGCCGCCGCCGAGCGGCTGCTCGACGCCCCCGAGCTGGCCGCCGTCCGGGACGACACCGCGCTCCTCGACGCACTCGGGGCCACCGCCGACCCCGACCTCGCGCTGCACGGGCTCGTCCGGCTCGTGGAGGTCCTCCAGGCGCGCGACCCCGGCCGGCGGCAGGCGTTCCTGGACACCCTCGCCTCCGCCAAACCGCTGCGCGACCGGCTGCTGGGCGTGCTCGGGGCGTCCGAGGCGCTCGGGGACCACCTCGTGCGGCACCCCGACGACTGGCACGCGCTCGTCACCTACGAGGCGGCCGATCTGCACCCCACCACACCGGAGTTCGAGAAGGCCCTCGCCGAAGGGGTGCGCGGCGAGCGCGGCGCCGGGCTCGCGCCCGCCGACGCGCTGCGCGCCGCCTACCGCCGGGCCCTGCTGGCCATCGCCGCCCGCGATGTCTGCGGCACCACCGACGTCGCCCAGACCGCCGCCGAACTCGCCGACCTGGCCACCGCCACGCTGCGCGCCGCCCTCGACATCGCCGAGCGGGAGCAGCCGGCCGACGCCGCGGCCTGCCGGCTCGCCGTCATCGGCATGGGCAAATGCGGCGGCCAGGAGCTGAACTACGTCTCCGACGTCGACGTCATCTTCGTGGCCGAGGCCAGGAGCGGCACCGCCGAGGGCATGGCGGTGCAGGCCGCCACCCGGCTCGCCTCCCGGATGATGCGGGTCTGCTCCGACGTCACCCCCGAGGGCACCATCTGGCCCGTCGACGCCAACCTCCGCCCCGAGGGCCGCAACGGTCCCCTCGTGCGGACCCTCTCCAGCCATCTCGCCTACTACCAACGCTGGGCCAAGACCTGGGAGTTCCAGGCCCTGCTCAAGGCCCGCCCGGTGGCCGGCGACCTCCAGCTGGGCCAGGAGTACGTGGACGCCGTCGCCCCCCTGGTGTGGCAGGCCGCCGAGCGCGAGAACTTCGTCACCGACGTCCAGCAGATGCGCCGCCGCGTCGTCGCGAGCATTCCCGCCACCCAGATCGACCGGGAGCTGAAGCTCGGCCCCGGCGGGCTGCGCGACGTCGAATTCGCCGTCCAGCTCCTGCAGTTGGTGCACGGCCGCGGTGACGCGACCCTGCGCGGCGGCAGCACCCTCGGCGCGCTGGCCGCGCTCGCCGCCGGCGGCTACGTGGGCCGGGCCGACGCCGCCTCCCTCGACGCCGCGTACCGCTTCCTGCGCACCATGGAACACCGCATCCAGCTCTACCGGCTGCGCCGCACCCACCTCGTCCCCGAGGAGGAGGCCGATCTGCGCCGCCTCGGCCGCTCCCTGGCCCGGACCTTCCAGTGGCCGAGCGGCAAGGAGCCCGTCGACGAGCTGGGCAAGGAGTGGAAGCGGCACGCCCGCGAGGTGCGGCGGCTGCACGAGAAGCTCTTCTACCGGCCCCTGCTGGACGCCGTCGCCCAGCTGGAGCCCGGCGAGATCCGGCTCAGCCCCAAGGAGGCCGGCCACCGGCTGGAGGCCCTCGGCTACGCCGACCCGGCCGCCGCGCTGCGCCACCTGGAGGCCCTGGCCTCCGGCGTCAGCCGCAAGGCCGCCATCCAGCGCCATCTGCTGCCCGTGCTCCTCGGCTGGTTCGCGGACTCCGCCGACCCCGACGCCGGACTGCTCAACTTCCACAAGGTCTCCGACGCGCTCGGCAAGACGCCCTGGTACCTGCGGCTGCTGCGCGACGAGGGCGCGGCCGCGGAGAACCTCGCCCGGGTGCTGTCCGCCGGGCGGCTCGCCCCCGACCTGCTGCTGCGCGCCCCCGAGGCCGTCGCCCTGCTCGGCGACCCCGAGGGGCTGCGACCGCGCGGCCGGGAGCCGCTGGAGCAGGAGGTGCTGGCCGCCGTGGGCCGCGCCGAGGACGCGGAGGCGGCGATCGTCGCGGTGCGCGGCGTCCGGCGCCGCGAGCTGTTCCGCACCGCGGCCGCCGACATCATCGGCGCGTACGGCGGGGCCGGCCCCGACTCCGGGGCGCACGCCGCCGAAGAGCACGGCTTCCGCGCGTACCGGGCGGGCGAGGCGGTGGGCGCCGGTCCGCGCGCGGCCGTCGACACCGTCGGCAAGGCCGTCTCCGACCTCAACGCCGCCACCATCGCCGGCGCGCTGCGCGCCGCCGTCCGCGCCGAGTGGGGGGACACCCTCCCCACCCGCATCGCCGTCATCGGCATGGGCCGCTTCGGCGGGCGCGAACAGGGCTACGGCTCGGACGCCGACGTGTTGTTCGTGCACGAGCCACGGGACGGCGTCAGTGACGAGGAGGCCGCCAAGGCCGCCCACGCCGTCGCCACCGAGATGCGGCGCCTGCTGCAACTGCCGACCGCCGACCCGCCGCTCCTCGTCGACGCCGATCTGCGGCCCGAGGGCAAGACCGGGCCCATGGTGCGCACCCTCGCCTCGTACGCCGCCTACTACCGCCGCTGGTCGCGGGTGTGGGAGAGCCAGGCGCTGCTGCGCGCCGAGCCCGTGGCGGGCGACGCGGAACTGGGCGCGCGGTTCGTCGACCTGATCGCCCCGCTGCGCTACCCCGCCGAGGGGCTGGGCGAGGACGCGGTGCGCGAGATCCGCCGGCTCAAGGCCCGCATGGAGACCGAGCGGCTGCCGCGCGGCGCCGACCCGACGACGCACACGAAGCTGGGCCGGGGCGGGCTGTCCGACGTGGAGTGGACGGTGCAGCTGCTGCAGATGCAGCACGGCTGGGCGGAGCCGGGGCTGCGCACGACGCGCACCCGCGAGGCACTCGCGGCGGCCTGCGCGGCGGAGCTGCTGAGCACGGAGGACGCCCGCATCCTCGACGAGGCGTGGGTGCTGGCGACCAGTGTCCGCAACGCCGTCATGCTGGTCCGGGGCCGCCCCGGGGACACCTTCCCGGGCGATCCCCGCGAGCTGGGCGCCGTGGGCCGCTACCTCGGCTACGAACCGGGGCACGTCGGGGAGATGCTGGACGACTACCGTCGTACGACGCGACGGGCCAGGGCCGTCGTCGAGGAGCTGTTCTACGGGGCGTAGGCCTGGCCGGCCAGCCGGTCTTGGTCTTGGCGGGCATGCGTCCGCCTCTGCCGGCCGTGGCGTGCGCACCACCGCTGCGCGGCGGTGTCCTCAATCGCCGGACGGGCTGCATCTTGCAGCCCGTCCGGCGATTGAGGACAAAGCTGGTAGGGCTGACGCTAGCGCCGCGTCGACGCGTCGGCGGCCGTCACATGACGGGTCAGCCGGTGCGGGAACGCCCGGTACCAAGCGTAGGACAGGCCGAAGCCGAAGGCGAGGCAGAGCAGACCGCCCACCGCGTCCAGCCAGAAGTGGTTGGCCGTCGACACGATGACGACCAGGGTCGCGACCGGGTACAGCAGGCCCAGCACCCGCACCCAGACCGCCCGTGCCAGCAGGGCGATGGTGATGCCGCACCACGTCGACCAGCCGATGTGCATCGACGGCATCGCCGCGTACTGGTTGGACATGTCGGCGAGATTGCCCGAGGCCATCGAGCCCCAGGTGTGGTGCACCACGACCGTGTCGATGAAGCCGCCGCCGTTCATCAGCCGTGGCGGAGCGAGCGGATACAGGTAGTAACCGAGCAGGGCCACACCCGTGGTGGCGAACAGGATGAGACGCGCGGCCGCGTACCGCCCGGGATGCCAGCGGTACAGCCACACCAGCACACCGATCGTCAGCACGAAGTGCAGCGTGGCGTAGTAGTAGTTCATGCCCACGATCAGCCACGTCACCGAATTCACGGCGTGGTTGACGGTGTGCTCCACCGCGATGTGCAGGGACTGCTCGGCCTGCCAGATCCAGTCGGCGTTGCGCAGGGCGGCGGCCCGCTGCTCCGGGACCGCGTTGCGGACAAGGGAATACGTCCAGTAGCTCACCGCGATCAGCAGGATCTCGAACCACAGCCGTGGCCGTCGCGGTGAGCGCAGACCCGCCAGGACGCGCCGGTCCGAGGACGGCCGCTCCAGGCTCTCCCCGCTGGGTGGCAGGGTGGCCGTCCGGCCTTCCGCGGTCCTCACTGTCGCTTCACCCATAGGGAAACAGTCTGCCAGATAGCCGCCGGGCGCAGATCATCCCCAAGTCTGGTCTTCCCCGCTTTGCGTACTCTTCGTGACGGTCGTCCCGGAATCGCGACGAGGCCCTGGTACAGAAGCCGTTGAACCCCGAACCACCAATTCCGGGAGGAAAACGAACTCGCTGTGCGGGGCCGGGGTGCCGCCGATCTCCTCCAGCAGCGCCCGCACGGCCGCCTGGCCCATCGACTGGACCGGCTGCCGGATCGTGGTCAGCGGCGGATCCGTGAAGGCGATGAGCGGCGAATCGTCGAAACCGACCACCGAGACGTCGCGCGGCACCTCCAGCCCGTGCTGCCGGGCCGCCCGCACCACGCCCAGCGCCATCATGTCGCTCGCGCACACCACGGCCGTGCAGCCGCGGTCGATGAGGGCCGCGGCGGCCGCCTGGCCGCCCTCCAGGGAGAACAGCGAATGCTCCACCAGCCGCTCGGCCTCGGCCTCCGCCACCCCGAGCTGCTCGCGCATGCTCAGCAGGAACCCCTCGATCTTCCGCTGTACCGGCACGTAGCGCTTGGGCCCCAGCGCGAGACCGATGCGCCGGTGGCCCAGTGCGGCCAAATGGGTGACGGCGAGCTTGACGGCCGCACGGTCGTCGGGGGAGACGAACGGCGCCCGCACCTTCGAGGAGAAGCCGTTGATCAGGACGAACGGCACGCCCTGGCCGCGCAGCCGCTCGTAGCGCTGCATATCGGCGGAGGTGTCGGCGTGCAGCCCGGAGACGAAGATGATGCCCGCGACCCCCCGGTCGACGAGCATCTCCGTCAGCTCGTCCTCCGTCGAACCGCCCGGGGTCTGCGTCGCCAGCACCGGGGTGTACCCCTGGCGGGTCAGCGCCTGCCCGATGACCTGGGCGAAAGCGGGGAATATCGGGTTGTCCAGTTCGGGGGTGATCAGACCGACCAGCCCCTCGCTGCGCTGCCGCAGCCGCACGGGCCGCTCGTAGCCCAGCACGTCGAGCGCGGCCAGCACGGACTGGCGGGTGGAAGCGGCGACCCCAGGCTTTCCATTGAGGACGCGGCTGACGGTTGCTTCGCTGACACCCGCCTGGGTCGCGATATCGGCTAGCCGGGCGGTCACAGGACTGGACCTTACCCGTCGCATCTCAGACTGCCCACCAGACGCATGAGTCGGAAGGCACCCGCACCGTGCCCCCGGTGAACTCGAGGGCGGCGGTGGCGAGCACCGGGCGGCCCGGCACGGGCAGTTCCGCCTCGGCCTCGCCCGTGTTGAGCGTGCACACAAAACCCGGACGGGAGAACGCCAGCACCCCCTCGGGCGCCTCCAGCCAGGTCATCTCCCCGTCGCCGAGCCCCGGCAGCTCATGGCGGAGCGCCAGCGCCGAGCGGTAGAGCTCCAGCGTCGAGCGCGGGTCGCCCGACTGCGCCTCGACCGACAGCCCCCGCCACTCGGCGGGCTGCGGCAGCCAGCTGCCGCCCGGCCCGAAGCCGTACGGCGCCTCCTCGCCCGACCACGGGAGCGGCACCCGGCAGCCGTCGCGGGTGCCGTCCTGGCCGTTCCCGCGGAAGAACGCCGGGTCCTGACGGACCTCGTCCGGCAGCTCCACGACCTCCGGCAGCCCCAGCTCCTCGCCCTGGTAGACATAGGCGGAGCCGGGCAGCGCCAGCATCAGCAGCGCCGCGGCCCGGGCCCGGCTGCGGCCCCGCTCGCCACCGCCGTAGCGGGTGGTGTGCCGCACCACGTCGTGATTGGACAGCACCCAGGTCGTGGGCGCCCCGACGGAGCAGGTGGCGGCCAGCGACTCGTCGATGACGGTCCGCATCGCGTCGGCGCCCCACGCGCAGGTCAGGAACTGGAAGTTGAACGCCTGGTGCAGTTCGTCCGGGCGTACGTACAGCGCGAGCCGCTCGGAGGTCGGCGCCCAGGCCTCGGCCACTCCGATCCGCTCGCCCTCGTAGGAGTCCAGCAGCCGCCGCCAGGAGCGGTGGATCTCGTGCACCCCGTCCTGGTCGAAGAACGGCAGCACCTGCGCGCCGATCAGCTTCGCCTGCTCCTTGCGGCCGATGTCCGGCAGCCCCGGCGCCTTGACCATGCCGTGCGCCACATCGATCCGGAAACCGTCCACGCCCAGATCCAGCCAGAACCGCAGGACCGAGTCGAACTCCTCGCGGACCTCCGGATTGTCCCAGTTCAGATCCGGCTGCTCGGGCGCGAAGAGATGCAGGTACCACTCGCCCGGGGTGCCGTCCGGGCCCACCGTCCGGGTCCACGCCGGACCGCCGAAAACCGACTCCCAGTCGTTGGGCGGCAGCTCGCCGACCGCGCCCTTGCCCGGCCGGAAGTGATAGCGCTCGCGGGCCGTCCCCCCGGCCCGGTCCGCGAGCGCCGCCTGGAACCACACATGCCGGTCGGAGGTGTGGTTGGGAACGATGTCCACGATGACGCGCAGCCCCAGCCGGTGCGCCTCGCGGACCAGGTCGTCGGCGTCCGAAAGATCCCCGAACAGCGGGTCCACGGCCCGGTAGTCCGCCACGTCGTAGCCGCCGTCGGCCTGCGGCGAGGCGTAGAACGGCGTCAGCCACACGGCGTCCACCCCCAGCGAGGCCAGGTGCGGCAGCCGCTCGCGGATCCCCCGCAGATCACCGATGCCGTCGCCGTCACTGTCGGCGAACGAGCGCACGTACACCTGGTAGATGACGGCGCTGCGCCACCACTTTTCCGGCCGGCGGGCGGCGGGTACGGCGGCGTCGCGGACGGAGGGCGCGAGGTCCTGGGTCATGTACTTCCCTATCGGGTGGGCCCAACCAAGGGGGCTGCGATGCGTAAGGCGATGCGGAGGAGCTGTGCGGAGCTGTGCGTAAGAGCGGTGCGGGAACGGTGCGTGAGAGCCGTGCGGACGTACGCGAGCGAGTCGGCGAGCAGGGGTACGAGCGAAAGTGGTACGAACTGCTCAACGCGCGGTCACGCGACCGGTGACGGATGGAATCAGCCCTTGGTGCCGCCCGCGGTCAGTCCGGCGACCAGGTGCTTCTGGGCCAGGAAGAAGACGAGCCCGGCGGGCACGGTGATGAGCACCGCGGCGGCCGTCATCAGGCCCCACTCCGCCTTCTGCTGGCCGACGAAGGTCTGCAGGCCCACCGCCAGGGTGTAGTGCTTCTCGCTGCTCATGAACTGGGTCGCGAAGGCCACTTCGCCCCAGGCGGTGATGAAGGAGTAGAAGCCGGTGACGGCCAGGCCCGGCCGGGCGAGCGGCAGGATCAGCCGCCAGAACGTGCCGAACGGGCTCAGTCCGTCGACCCGGCCCGCCTCGTCGATCTCGGCCGGAATCGTGTCGAAGTAGCCCTTGAGCATCCACGCGCAGAACGGCACCGAGATCGAGCAGTACGTCAGGATCAAGCCGGTGTAGGAGTCGAGCAGTTCGAGCCGGCCGAGAATGTTGTAGAGCGGCACGATCAGCACGGCCATCGGGAACATCTGGACGACCAGGAAGGTCCACATCAGCGGCCGGTGGCCGGGGAAGCGCATCCGGGAGACGGCGTAGCCCGCGGTCGCGGCGACGAGCACGCCGAGCACGGTCGCGCCGAGCGCGATGATCACGGAGTTGCCGAACCAGGTCAGGAACTCGGTGTTCTTCAGGATGTGCGTGTAGTTCGAGAGCTCGAAGCCGACGAACTTCGTGGGCTCCTGCCAGCCGTCGCGCCCGCGCAGGGAGACGAAGACGACGAACAGGACGGGGAAGACCGAGACCAGGGACGCGACGACCAGCGCCGTGTGCAGGGCGACGGACACACCGCGCGAGCGCTCACCGCGCACGCGGGACTTCACGGGTCCGGTGGTGCCGGAACTCATCGCGCTCATCGCACAGACTCCTGTCGGGAAAGCATCCGGCGGTAGAAGACGGCGAAGACCAGCAGCAGCGAGAGGATGAGGATGCCGTAGGTCGCCGAGCCCGCGTAGTCGCGTACGCCCTGGAAGGCGAGCCGGTAGGAGTAGGTCACGAGGATCTCGCTCTCCGAGCTCGCGCCCTGCCCGATCAGCAGGTAGATCACCTGGAACATGTTGAACGTCCAGATGACGCCGAGCAGGATCACCGTGCCGCTCACCGGCCGCAGCCCGGGCAGCGTCACATGGCGGAACCGCTGCCAGGGCGTCGCCCCGTCCATCTCCGCGGCCTCGTGCAGCTCGGCGGGTATCGACTGGAGACCGCCCAGGATCGCCACCATCATGAACGGCACGCCCAGCCACACGTTGACGGCGACGGCCGACAGCTTCTGCAGCGTCTCGTCACCGAGCCAGTCGACCGGCCCTGCTCCCAGCTTGGCGAGAAAGGCGTTCAGGACGCCGTACTTCTCGTTGAAGATCAGCCGCCAGGAGAACGTGGCGACGAACGCGGGCACCGCCCACGGCAGGATCAGCAGCACCCGGTACAGCGAGCGGAACCGCATCTTGCGGTTGAGCAGCAGCGCCAGCCCGAGGCCGATCGTGTAGTGGAGGAAGACGCAGGACGCGGTCCATACGACGGTCCACGTGAGCCGGGAGTAGAAGTGGCCCTCCTGGCCGGAGAGCACCTTCCAGTAGTTGTCCAGGCCGACGAACTGGTACGTCGACGGAATGTGGTTGACGCCGATCGTCCGGCCGATGTTGGCCTCGTTGGCGTCGGTGAAGGACAGATAGATGCCCCGGCCCAGCGGATAGCCGACCAGCACGGTCAGGACCACGACCACCGGCAGCACCATCGCCCAGGCGTACCAGTGGGTGTCGAACGAGCGCCTGGCGCGGGTGAGCAGGCCGGGCCTGCGCACCTGTCCCTCGGGCGGGCTTCCGGTCTCGGAAACGGCTGTGGTCATGGCTCGGCGGCTTTCCTCGGGGAGGGAGGGGTTCGAGAAGAGGGAGAAGAGAGAGGGGAACGCGACCGGTCCGGCCGGCCGGGGGCGTCGTCGGAGCGCCCCCGGCCGCACCGGAGTACCTGGAGGGCGGGCCGCCTACTCCTGGATCGCGTAGTCCTTCAGGAGCGCGGACTTCCAGGCCTTGGCCGTGGCGTCCAGACCCGCCTTCGGGTCCTCCTTGAGGGTCAGGATCTTGGTGTAGTGCTGGAGCCAGTCGGTGAACAGGTCGCCGCCCTGGGGAATCGCGGGCCGCGGGTGGGCCTTGTCCAGCGCCCGGTAGTAGGCGTCGCGCACCGGGTCCGACAGCACGGCCTTGGTGTAGGCGGACTTACGGGTCGGCAGCACACCGATGGTGGTCGACGCCGTCTCCTGCTGGGCCGCCTCGGTCATGAACTTGGCGAAGAGGTACGAGGCGTCGAAGTTCTTCGTGCCGGCGTAGACGACGAGGTTGTGCCCGCCGACCGGGGCGCCCGCCGTGCCGGTGGAACCGGCGGGGACGGCCGCGATGCCGAGGTTGTCCTTCGCCTTGTACGCCTCGCCGCCGAAGATCTCCTTGGTCGCCCAGGGACCGTCGATCAGCATGGCCAGCTTGCCGTTCTTGAAGTCCGTCTTGAGGTTGTTGTACCCGTCGGTACCGGCCGGCTTGGGCGCGGCGCCGGACTTCACGAGGTCGACGGCGGTCTCGATGCCCTTGCGGGAGGCGGCGTCGGAGATGGTGATCTTCTTCTTCTCGACGTCGACCATGTCGCTGTTCTCGCCGTAGAGGAAGGGCAGCGAGTAGTAGCTGTCGGGGTTGAGGCCGATGCCGGCCGTGCCCGTCTTGTCCTTGATCTTCTCCGCGGCCTCCTTGACCTCCTTCCAGTTCGTCGGCGGCTTGTCGATGCCGGCCTTCCGGAAGAGCTCCTTGTTGTAGAGCAGCCCGAGGGTGTCGGTGACCTGCGGGACGCCGTACGTCTTGCCCTGGTACGCGGCGTTCTTCAGCGGCCCTTCGAGGAAGTCGTCGGTCTTGTCGAGGGCGGGCGTGCCCGTCAGGTCCTTGAGGTAGCCGAGCTGGGCGAAGCCCGCGGTCCAGCCCACGTCGGAGCGGAGCACATCGGGGGCGCCCTGGTTGGAGGAGGCGGCCGTCTTGAACTTCTGCTGTGCCTGGTCGAAGGGCACGTTGACGTAATTGACCTTGATCTTCGGGTACTTCTTCTCGAAGTCCGCGACCAGCTTCTTGAACGTCGGTGCCTCATTGGTGGCGTCCGAGGTGTCCCACCAGGTGATGGTGCCGCTCACGCTGCTCGGATCGCTCGCCGCCTTGGAGCCGTCACCGGCGCCACCGTCGCTGTCACCGCCGCACGCGGTCGCGGTGAGGGCCAGCACGCCGACGAGGGCGGCGACCGATATGCCTCTTCGCATAGGGGATCTCCTCTTCAAGGAGGCCGACCTGTCGCGGGCGGCCCGAGCTGAGGAGGAAGCTAACAGGCTGCAATCTCTTGCGAAAGACCTTGCAAGAAGGAAACGGGGAGATTTCCGGGTCGTAACCTGACTGTGTCCAAAGGCTTGACCAGCGACGGGGCGGCTCGTACGGTCCAGTGCGCGGCAAGTGACCGCTGACGTGCGGGCGGCCTTGCAGCAAGAACCGCAAGAACCTTCATGGGCCTTACGGGCGCGGCGCGTTGCCCTCGCCAGGCCGTGTCCCACCGGCTTCCCCGCCTCGTGCTCCTCACCCCCCAGGAGAACCCATGGCCCCCACCGCCATGCCCACATCCCCACGCAGGGCCCTGTCCGCAGCCCTCGCCCTCGTCGCCGGCGCCCTGCTCTGCGCCCCTCCGGCCCGGGCGAGCGCACCCGGCGACCCGGCCGAAGGACCCGCGACGGCCGTCCTCTTCGAGTGGACCTACGACTCGGTCGCCAAGGAGTGCGCGGACACCCTCGGCCCCGCCGGCTACGGCTACGTCCAGGTCTCACCGCCCCAGGAGCACATCCAAGGTCCCCAGTGGTGGACCTCCTACCAGCCCGTCGGCTACCGGATCGCCGGCCGCCTCGGCGACCGCGCGTCCTTCGCCCGCATGGTCGGCGCCTGCCACACGGCCGGCGTCAAGGTCGTCGTCGACGCCGTCATCAACCACATGGCCGCCGGCTCCGGCACCGGCACCGGCGGCTCGTCGTATACGAAGTACGACTACCCCGGCACCTACCAGCGCCAGGACATGGACGACTGCACCGCGGTCATCACGGACTACCGCGACCGCGGCAACGTCCAGCGCTGCGAACTGGTCGGCCTCGCGGACCTCGACACCGGCGAGGAGTACGTCCGCGAGCGCATCGCCCGCTACCTCGACGACCTGCTGTCCCTCGGCGTCGACGGCTTCCGGGTCGACGCCGCCAAGCACATCGCCGTGGAGGATCTCACCGCGATCAAGGCCAAGTTGAGCAAGCCCGGCGTGTACTGGAAGCAGGAGACCATCTTCGGCGCGGGCGAGGCCGTTCAGCCCGATGAATACCTGGGCAACGGCGACGTCCAGGAATTCCGCTACGCCCGCGACCTCAAACGCGTCTTCCAGCACGAGCGGCTCGCCTACCTCAAGAACTACGGCGAGGGCTGGGGCTACCTCCCCACCGGCAAGGCCTCCGTCTTCGTCGACAACCACGACACCGAGCGCGGCGGCGACACCCTCAGCTACAAGGACGGCGCCGACTACACCCTCGCCAACGTCTTCATGCTCGCCTGGCCCTACGGCTCACCGGACATCCACTCCGGCTACGAATTCACCGACCGCGACGCGGGCCCGCCGAACGGGGGCAAGGTCACCGCGTGCTGGCAGGACGGCTGGAAGTGCCAGCACAAGTGGCCGGAGATCAAGAGCATGGTGGGCTTCCGCAACGCGGTACGCGGCACGGCGGTGACGAACTGGTGGGACAACGGGTCCCAGGCCATCGCCTTCGGCCGCGGAAACAAGGGCTACGTCGCCATCAACCACGAAACGTCCCCGCTGAGCCGCACCTTCCAGACGTCGCTGCCGGGGGGTGAGTACTGCGATGTGCAGAGCGGGCGCCGCGTGGCGGTGGGAGCGGATGGCCGCTTCGCGGCCACGATCGCGCCGAACACGGCGCTGGCACTGCGCGCCGGCGGAACTTGCCCCTGACCCCGGGGATCCGCCCCGGACCCCGGTCCTCAATCGCCGGACGGGCTGAGATTCAGCCCGTCCGGCGATTGAGGACAAAGGGGGCCTGGGGGCTCGCCCCCGGTTACGGGAAGGGGCGGGTCAGGGGAGAAAAACCACGTCCCAACGCCAGCCAAAGGAGCACGTTCCGTGAGACGCCTGGCCACCCTGGCCGCAGCAATCGCCCTGGCCCTACCCCTCCTCGGGACGGGCCCGGCCCAGGCCGCCGCCCCCACCCCCGCCGCCGGGGCCAAGGTCCACTGGATCGACAAAAACACCCTCGCCTGGCCCAAAAACCTCGGCAACCCCACCCACCCCCACCGCCTCACCCACGACCGCGGCAGCTTCGCACTCACCCCCCGGCCCGGCGGGCTGTCCGCGCAACAACGCGCGAAATACCCGCACCTGGCCGGCTACGACGCCTTCCGCGTCGACGCCCACGGCCAGGAGCGCACGGCCCTCACCGGCCGGCTCGTCGCCGAGACGGACGGCGTCGCCACCGGCGTGCAGATACCCGGCGTACTGGACGACCTCTACGCCGCCGCGGCCACCAAGGCCGAGCTCGGCCCCCGCTTCCGCGGCGGCCGGCCCACCCTCTCCGTCTGGGCACCCACCGCCCGCCGCGTCGCCCTGGAACTCGACGGCCGTACCGTCCCCATGCGACGGGACGCCGGCAGCGGCGTGTGGAGCGTCACCGGTGCACGCGACTGGGCCGCGAAGCCCTACCGCTACGCCGTCACCGTCTGGGCCCCCTCCGTGGGGAAGGTCGTCACCAATCACGTCACCGACCCGTACTCCACCGCCCTGACCGCCGACTCCACCCACAGCCTCGTCGTCGACCTCGCCGACCCCGCCCTCGCTCCCGAGGGCTGGTCACGGCTGCGCAAGCCGGCGGCCGTGCCGCTGCGCGACGCGCAGATCCAGGAACTGCACATCCGTGACTTCTCCGTCGCCGACCGCACCTCGGCCCACCCCGGCCGCTACCTCGCCTTCACCGACCGGTCCTCGGCAGGGATGCGGCACCTGCGGTCGCTCGCTGCCGCCGGTACCTCCTACGTCCATCTGCTCCCGGCCTTCGACTTCGGCACCGTCCCCGAGCGGAGCGCGGACCAGGCCACCCCCGACTGCGACCTCGCCGCCCTGCCCGCCGACTCCGAGCGCCAGCAGGAGTGCGTGGGGAAGACGGCGGGCCGCGACGCGTACAACTGGGGCTACGACCCGCTGCACTACACCGTCCCCGAGGGCAGCTACGCCTCCGACCCGGACGGGCCGCGCCGGACCCGTGAGTTCCGGCAGATGGTGCAGGGCCTCGCCGGAGCGGGGCTGCGGACCGTCATGGACGTCGTCTACAACCACACCGTGGCGTCCGGGCAGGACGCGAAGTCCGTTCTCGACCGGATCGTCCCCGGCTACTACCAGCGCCTCCTCGACGACGGCAGCGTCGCCACCTCCACCTGCTGCGCCAACACGGCGCCCGAGCACGCGATGATGGGCAAACTCGTCGTCGACTCCGTCGTCACCTGGGCGAAGGAGTACAAGGTCGACGGATTCCGCTTCGACCTCATGGGCCACCACCCCAAGGCCAACATCCTCGCCGTGCGCAAGGCCCTCGACGCCCTCACCGTCGACAGGGACGGCGTCGACGGGAAGGCCGTCGTCCTCTACGGCGAGGGCTGGAACTTCGGCGAGGTGGCGAACGACGCCCGCTTCGTCCAGGCCACGCAGAAGAACATGGCGGGCACCGGCATCGCCACCTTCGCCGACCGCTCCCGCGACGCGATCCGCGGCGGCGGCCCCTTCGACGAGGACCCCCGTGTCCAGGGCTTCGCCTCCGGACTGTTCACCGCCCCCAACGGCTCGCCCGCGGGCAGCCCCGACGAGCAGCGGGCCCGGCTGCTGCACGCCCAGGACCTCATCAAGGTCGGCCTCACCGGCCATCTCGCCGACTACCGCTTCACCGACTCGAACGGCCGGGACGTGCGCGGCGCCGACGTCGACTACAACGGTTCGCCCGCCGGTTACGCCGCCGCCCCCGGCGACGCCCTTGCCTACGCCGACGCCCACGACAACGAGTCCCTCTACGACGCCCTCGCCTACAAGCTCCCGCCCGCCACCCCCGCCGCCGAGCGGGCCAGGGCACAGGTCCTGGCCATGGCCACCGCCGGGCTCTCCCAGGGGCCGTCCCTCTCCCAGGCCGGCACGGACCTGCTGCGTTCGAAGTCCCTGGACCGCAACTCCTACGACAGCGGCGACTGGTTCAACGCGATCCACTGGGACTGCGCCGACGGCAACGGCTTCGGCCGCGGACTGCCGCCCGCCGCCGACAACCGGTCCAAGTGGCCCTACGCCCGGCCGCTGCTCGCCGACCCGGCCCTGCGCCCCGGCTGCGGGCCGATCCGGGCCGCCTCCGCCGCCTACCGGGACCTGCTGCGCATCCGCACGACCGAGCGGGCGTTCCGCCAGGCGACCACCGCCGACGTCCAGCGGACGCTGTCGTTCCCGCTGTCCGGCGCCGGTGAGACGCCGGGCGTCGTCACGATGCGGCTGGGGAACCTGGTCGTGGTCCTCAATGCCGCACCGCACGAGGCGACCCAGCGGATCGGGGCGCTCTCCGGGACGGACTACGCGCTGCACCCCGTGCAGGCGCGCGGCTCGGACCCCGTCGTCAAGTCCGCCTCGTACGCACGGGAATCGGGCACCTTCACGGTCCCGGGCCGCACGGTCGCCGTCTTCCGCCGGGGCTGACCGGCGCCGGGAGGCAGCAGAAGGGCGTCAGGACGGCTGCGGCGCGAGCGCGGCCAGCCGTCCGACCAGGTCCCCGAAGGGCCCGTCGGCGGGCTCGTCCCGCAGCACGCGGCGCAGCACGGCCGCCATGTCCTCGTCGTAGGCGGCGCTCACCGCCGTGAGGGCCGCGAAGTGATGGACGAGCTGCAACTCCAGCTCCGCACGGGCCACCGGGCAGCCGTCCAGCCAGAGCAGCGCCGTGGTCTCGGCCAGCGAGATCCAGGACCGGACGGCCAGCTCCAGGCGCGGCGCCGGGGCGCGTACACCCAGGTGCTCGATCATCTGCTCGTACGCGGCCCGGCGCACCCCGTCGATCAGGGCGTTCGCCCGGCCGGTGCCCGCCGCCGGGCCGCCGCGCATCAGCGCCGAGAACCCCGGCCCGTGGGTCTCGACGAAGTCGAAGAACCGCCGCATGACGCGCAACAGCCGGGCCCCCAGGGGGCCTTCGCGGGGCTCGTCGAAGAGGGAGGTCAGCTCCTCGGCGGCGCGGCCCAGGGCCGCCTCGTACAGGCTCTGCTTGCCGGGGAAGTAGTGATAGACCAGCGGCCGGGAGATGCCGGCCGCCTCCGCTATCTCGTCGATGGCGACATCGTCGGGGCAGCGCCTGCTGAAGAGGTCGAGCGCCACCGCGATCAACTGCTCGCGTCGCTGCTCGACGCCCATTCTGCGGCGCACCCCGGTCGTCATGCGGTCATCCTAATGCCGACGCGCGGCGGCCCACCGGGCGAGAAAGCCCGGTGGGCCGCGGGGCGGGCGCCGCTCACCGCAGAGTCGTGAGCTTCTTCCCGGCGGTGGTCAGGGCGCTCAACTCGGCGTGCGCGCCCGCCCGGGCCGGGACGGCCAGCAGGGCGCCGCGGGTGCTGCCGCGCACCCCGCCCGTCGCGGTGACGGAGGCGACGTCGTCGCTGCCCGCCGCCAGCGCGTACCAGGCACCGGCCTTCGACTTCCACAGCACGCCCGCCAGGACGTGCGGATCGCGGGCCCCGCACGCGGCGGAGTCCTCGGCGCGGGCGACGACCGTTCCCGGCGCGCCGGGCCGGGCACCGGGGACCTGGAACTGCGCCTGCACCCGGCTGCCCGGGCCGCGCCACGTCTCGGCCCGGACGCACAGCCAGGCCGCGCTGCCCGCGCCGCCGGGCAGCGGCTGCGTGGCGAACTGCCAGGCGTTCACCGACCGGACGCCCTGTGAGCGGACGGTCTGCAGATGGCAGGCGGAGTGCGCCCAGCCGGCCAGCGCCCGGTCGCCCGCCACATCGCGGGGGGAGCCGGGGGCGCCGACGGTGAGCCGGGCGGGGACCAGCTCACCGAGGTCGGTCACCAGCCGGCCGCCGAGCCGCAGCGCGGGCCAGGCGCGGCAGCCGCCGGCCGGGGCGGGGCTGGGCATCGCGTCGGTCACGCCCTCGGCGTCCCGGTGCAGCGGCCGCCCGGCGCCCGTCGGTGCGAGCAGATCGCGCACGGCCGCGTCGGTCACCCAGGGAGCTGTCAGATAGCGGACGTTGCCGTCGGTGCGGCCGACGACGACCGCGGTGGAGGTGTCGGCGTCCGCCGCGTCGGTGCGCGCGAAGTCCAGCGCGGCGGCACCGGCCTCGCCGCTCCTGGCCTCCGCGTAGCGCACCAGGCGCAGCCCGTCGTGGAGCAGCACGACGGCCGCCGCGTCGACCTCGCCCGCGTACAGCAGCTGGGGCGGCCCGGAGGCCGGGCCGACGGGGGTGCCGGGTGTCGCCGTGACCCGCACCGCGCGGCCCGGCCGGGCCCAGGCGGCGAGCGCCCGGCGCAGCAGCTCCCGGTCGCCCGTGCGGTCACCGCGGGCGGGCCAGGTGGCGAAGCCGGGGCGGTCCGCGCTCTTCCAGGCCGAGGAGGTGGCCTGGGTCAACCTGGCCGGGTCCAGGGCCGCTTCGGCCGCCGCGTTCTGCGCGTACGGGGGCGCGGCGGCGCCGTCCCGGCCCCAGCCGTCACCGGGCAGGCCGAGGAGCGTGGCGCACACCACGGCCGCGGCGGCGGCCGCGAGCGCGGCCCGGGTGTGCTGGCGGCGGCGCATCAGATCCGTCGGCCGGGCCTGGAGGGAGCACGGGTCGAACTCCACCGACTCCAGCAGCGGGGTGTCGCGGCTGCCCGCCGGGGTGCGGACGCGGTCCGCCTCGGCGAGCGCCGCGCCCGGGTCCTCGACCCCGGCCGCGGACAGCACCCGCCGCACGTCCCGGTCGTCGGAGAGCTCCAGTCCGCGCAGGACGTACGCGGCCCGGCCGGGCCCGGACAGCGAGGAGAGCGCCTGGTCCAGGGCGAGTTCGTCGGCGCCGCCCGAGCGGGGGAACAGCCGCAGCCCCCACACCTGCGGCAGCAGCGGCGGGAGTTGGCCCGGGCGCGGCGGCTGCCAGCGGCCCCGCGGCCGCCCCGCGTCCAGCGCGGCCCGCAGCACCCGCTGGCGGACGTAGGTGTAACCGGGCTCGCTCGGCACGCCGTCGGTGCCACGCGGAGCCGGTACGGTCAGCTCCGAACCGCCCACCCGGTTGCGCGGCAGCGACCGCTGGACGAGCGCGTGCGCGGTCAGCACACGGCGGTTGCGGCCCAGGGCGGGCGGCAGCACCAGATACCCCAGCCGCACCAGGCGAGGGTAGTGCTCGATGAGCGCGGCCTCGGCCTGCTCGACGTCGACGGGGGCGATGGACCGGGGGCGGGGGGCTGTCGCTTGCTGCTCCACGATCCATAGAACGAGTGAATGGTGGGATGGTCACCTCACCCGTGCCGGGGACCGGCCGGGCGCCCGGGGCTGCTTCAGGCGACGTAGCGGGCGCGGATCCGGTCGACGGCGTCGTCGGGGACGCCGAGCCCGTCGCGGACGTACGCCTCCACATCGCCGTGCGTCCGGTACATCTCCTCCAGCGCCGCCGCGAGGTAGGCGGGGCGCACGCCCAGGATCGCGTCGGCGATGCCGGGGTCGCCGCCCGCCGCGGTGAACCGCTCGGTGATCGGCGCGAAGGCCTCGCGCACGGCCGGGTTGACGTCGAGGTACTCGCGTTCGGCCGTGGCCTCGTCCGCGCCGAGCAGCAGCAGGATCACGGTGGCCGCCCAGCCGGTGCGGTCCTTGCCGGCCGTGCAGTGGAAGAGCAGCGGGCCGCAGTCCGGCTCGGCGAGCGCGGACAGCAGCAGCCGGTAGGCGTCACAGGCGGCCTGGGAGGAGACGAAGGCGCGGTAGGAGTCGCAGAGCAGCTTCTCCGCCTTGCCGCCGCCGAGATGCTCCTCGGCCAGGGCGGGGCTGCCGAGCACCGACTCGATCCGGGCGGGCACCTGATCGCCCTGGACGGCGGCGGCGAAGGCGCCGGCCAGCACGTCCGCGACGATCAGCCGGGCGCCGTCCGGCACCCGGTCGGGCCGGTCGCGCCGCTCGTGCTCGGTGCGCAGGTCCACGACCGTGTGGATGCCGAGGGCCGCGACGGCCGGGTCGGCCATCGGGTCGAGGCGGTCCAGCTGGCCGGACCGGAGCAGCAGGCCGGGGCGGACGGCGGAGTTTCCGGCGAGCGCGATACCACCGAGGTCGCGGAGGTTGACGATGGTCGAGACATCGAACTGGTGTGGCATGCGCACGGCTCCTTTATCGGATATCTACCGATATTGTGACGAACAGTGGCCGAGCGCGCGACGCCGCCCCTGCCCATAGCCGACGCCGAGTGCCAGCGCGAGGAAATGCCCCAGGTCGGTGAAGTCGGGGCGATGAGCGCCACCGCGCAGCAGGGGGCGCGCGCCGAGCGCGAACAGCGCGGCGTACGCGCCTGTGCGCACCGGTCCGCGCGGCAGGGTCGTGGCGAGGGCGCCCACCACGGCGTTGAAGCCGTAGCTGGTGCCCACATCGATCGCGGACCGCGTGCGCGCCCCCGCCCGCGCGCCGCGCAGCACCCCGTACACCACCAGCGTCGCGCCCACGTGCCCGAACACGAAGGCCCCCGCCGCCCACCAGGCGCCGTGCGCGTACTCCGCGTAGCCCAGGACCGCCAGCAGGAGCAGCGCGTACGGCAGCTCCATCGGCTCCTCGACGACCAGCGCGCTGGTGGCGAGGGTGTGCCGGCGGCCGCCCCGCAGGTTGTCCACGTTCGTGGAGCAGTACCGCAGCACCCGGTCCCGGACGGCGGGCGTGAGCAGTCGCCCCATGGCGTACGCGCCGAGCTGCACGCCCCCCACGTACGCGGGCGCGAGGCGCGGCAGCCGCGGAACGGGCGGCCGCGCCCATCGGGGTGACGGTCCGGGGGCACCGAGCGCATCAGGGGAACGACTCATCCGGCCATGATCCGTGGTGGCCGCCCCGGCCGCCAGGAGTGCGGCCGAACCCGGCGCCGTTCCCTCAGCCCAGCCGCCAGCCGCTGAAGTACGCCGTCCCCCGCTCGCCGCTGCCGTCGTTGCCCGCCGTCATGAACAGCCCCACGTCCAGGTCCCGGGCCGCGCCCGGGACGGTGACGGACGCGACCGTCCGCCAGGTCGCGCCCTCGTCCGTGGAGCACTCCGCGGTGAAGCCGCCCGTGGCCGTACGGGTGAGACGGAGGTGCACGGGGGCCTTGAGGCCGGTGATGCGGCGGTAGCCGTCGAAGGTGCCGTCGCCGTTGGTGTCGTAGGACAGCACGACGCCTTCCGCCGGGGTGACGGCGAGATTGACCGCCCCCGGGGAGCGGCCCGCCAGGGTGTTGCGCACGATGATGCCCGTACGCGCCCAGCCGCCCGTGTCGGCCTGCTCGTCGACCCGGACCGTCGCCGACCCGCCCACCGCCAGGGCGCCCGGACGGTAGACCACGCCGAAGGCCTCCGTGCCCTTCCACAGGTCGTCGCCCGAGCCGTCGACGGCGAAGCGGTCGTCCCCCAATTGCCCGAAGACGGCGGCGTTGTCGGTGAAGGTCCGCCATCCGTCGGCGAGCGGGCCCGCCACGAACAGCGTGCCGGTCCGGGCGGTGCGGATCCGGCCTTGCCCCCGCGGCCCGTAGCGCGCGCTCGCCTCGTACGGCAGCGGCAGCAGCGGGCGCTCCAGCGGCCCGGCGGGCGCGGTGACGCTCCAGCGCGCCGTGCCCGTGGCGCCCGGCGCGAGGCGCTCCAGCGACGTGGGGCCCTGCGGGCGGGCCTGGAGGCCCGAGACGCCGAGGTCGACGCGGCCGGTGGCCCGCAGGCCGTTCACATTGGTGAGCGCGACGGTCAGCGTCGCACCCCCACCGGGCGGCACGGCGGCCGGGGCGGGCGACGTGGTCAGCGTCCCCTGGTACGGGGCGACGGCCAGGGTGTCGTGGACCCGCAGAGCCGTGCGGTACGGGTCGGCCACCGGACGCAGCGGGTACTCCTTGCGCTCCCGCGTCCACGGCTCCTCCACCGCGAACCAGTCCACGGCCCGCGGCGCCCGGTCCTCCCGCAACGCGTCCTCCAGCTCCTCCAGCCACCGCCGCCAGCGCGGCAGATAGAAGTCGCCCATCAGCCCGTGCCAGTCCCGGTTCGCGTACTCGTGCAGCTTGCCGCCGTCGGACGTGGCCCGGCCGCCCCACACCGTGATCAGCACCCGCGCCGTCCGCTCCAGCTCCGCCGCCTCCGCCGCGTCCGACCCCATCGTCCTTGCCGCCGCCGTCCACGGCCCGAGCAGGAAGTCCCGGTGGGCGCCCGCGATGTCGTCGGCCAGCCGCATCAGCCGCAGCCACAGCGCGGACAGCGCCCGGAAGGCCGGCAGGTCCTTACGGTCGTACGCGTTCCGCAACTGGGGGAGGAGCTGCCGGCTGCGGTGCGCCAGGGCCTGCCGGGCGACGTCGACCAGGTCGTAGCGGTACGCGTCACCGCCGCGCAGCCCGCCGGCGACGCCCAGCAGCCCGGTCAGCGCGGCGTCGAATCGCGACGGATCGTAGGACAGGGCGCTCGGGGCGTACTCGCCGGCGCGGTTGGCCCGCAGGTCCGGGCGGGCGGCGAAGAGACTGTCGTGGGGGTCGCTGCGCTCGGGCGCGCTCTGCCGGTAGGCGGTCTCGCCCAGCACGGCCCAGGCCTCCCGCGCACTGCGGTCGCCGCGCCCGTACCGCGCGTCGGCGTACGCGGCGAACCACCCCTGGCGGTCCGGGGCCGTCTCCTGCCAGGCCAGGTCGGTGAAGTACGCGAAGGCGGCCGGGTCGCGGTCGGCGGCCTCCGGCATGTACGCCGTGCCGGCCAGGGCGCTGCCGGGCTTGTCGCGCCACGCGAAGAACTTCTCGTCCCAGATGTGCGTCCGCGCCCCCAGCGTCGTCCGCCCGCCGAAGTTCGGTATCGAGCCGAAGGCGTACGGGGTGCCGCCCCAGTCCTTCTCCCGGTCGGTGACGGACCGGTAGCGGTCGGAGGCGCCGTCGACGATCAGCATCCTGCTCCGGTCGACCGCGCCCAGCAGCGCGGGCAGCGGATTGTCCTGCCAGCCGAGGATCACCCACGTCGCGTCCGGGTGCGCGGTGCGCAGCGCCCGCTCGACGCTCCGCGCGGCGTCCGCGACGGGCACACCGCCCGCGGTGCCGCCCTCGTGCAGCAGATCCATCTTGAAGTGCGCCGAAGGGCCGAGCAGTTCGGCCTGGTGTCGGTAGAACGACGCGGCGACCGCGGCGAACGGGGGAGTGCGCGGGTCGAGCCAGTCCGGGCGCTTGAAGCCGTGCCAGATGCCCTGCGGGACGACCCGGGCCCCCGGATTCCGCTCGGTGAACCCGTCGGGCACATGCCCGTAGTAGCCGGGGAAGACCGGCGCCATGCCCAGCTCACGCAGCCGGTCGGCGATGCGCCGCCCCAGCGCGGCGCGCCGGTCGATGAGCGCGGGGCTCAACGGGCCGCCGAAGCCGCTGAGGTTCTGCAGCAGCCACCACGGCTGGTGCGAGGGCGCGGGCAACCACGCCCGGGCCTCGGCGTCGCTGTACCCGAAGT
Source organism: Streptomyces syringium (assembly GCF_017876625.1). NCBI lineage: Bacteria > Bacillati > Actinomycetota > Actinomycetes > Kitasatosporales > Streptomycetaceae > Streptomyces > Streptomyces syringium. Next base: position 2,232,783 of record NZ_JAGIOH010000001.1, on the reverse strand, counting down.
CCATGAGGACCCGGTGGTAGACCGCCTCGTGCCCGGCGATCACCAGCACCTCGTTGCAGCCGTGCAGGGCGAGGACGTCGATCATCCGCTCCCAGTACGGCCAGTCCGCGTACGGGAAGGTGTAGCCGTCGTTGGTGTCGTTGAGCGCGAAGCGGTGCCGCAGGCGTGTCGACCGCGCCAGCGGCCGGGCCGGGGCGGGAAGGGTGCGCGGCAGCGCGGGCCGTCTCGCACGCCAGCCGAGATGGACCCGGCAGACGTCCCGCAGATACCGGTGCACCCCGGTCAGCAGCACCCCCGCACTGGTGCCCGCCACCTCGATCTGCCCCGCCTCGCCGGTGACCTCGAACCGCTCCTCGCCGCCGGTCAGTGCGCGCAGCAGGAACTGCTCCGCGTGCTCCCCGAGCAGCCGCTCCAGCGCGGCCCGCGCCGGGGCGACCTCGAACGGCCTCGCCGCTTCCCCGGCCGCCGCGGGGGTGAGGGCACCGACGGCGGCTCCCGCGCCGATCGCTCCGGCGGTACCCAATAACAGGCGTCTCGACAGATCGGACATGGCGCTCCCCAGTGTGCGAATGCAACAACGGACGCATGCGCAGCGCACGGTAACTGCCGTTACGGGGCACAGCAATGGGGTGCGCGATGGCTTTGTGCGGTGTCGTCGGCACCTCCGCTGCGGTGTCCTCAAGCGCCGGACGGGCTTGCTGTGCTGTGTCCTCAAGCGCCGGACGGGCTTGATGCGGCTGAGCTCAGCCAAAACCAGCCCGTCCGGCGCTTGAGGACGCGCCCGCAGGGCGCTCGCCGCCGCAGGCGGCAGAGGCAGCCCGCCGTCAGCAGGACAACCCGCCCCGGTCGAGGTACGCCAGTACGGCCAGCACCCGGCGGTTGTCGTCATCGGACGGCGACAGCGCCAGCTTGGCGAAGATATTGGAGGTGTGCTTGGCGACGGCCCGCTCGGTCACGAGGAGCTGCGTGGCGATCGCCGCGTTCGACCGCCCCTGCGCCACCAGCTCCATCACCTCGCGCTCCCGCGGGGTCAGCTTCCCCAGCGGCTCGTCCCGCGAGCGCCGCGTCAGCAACTGCGAGATGACCTGTGGATCCATCGCCGTACCACCCGCCGCCACCCGCCGGACGGCGTCGACGAACTGGTCCGCGTCGAAGACCCGGTCCTTCAGCAGATACCCGATCCCGCCACTGCCGTCGGCCAGCAGCTCCCGCGCGTACAACTGCTCCACGTGCTGCGACAGCACCAGCACCGGCAGCCCCGGCGTCCGCCGCCGCGCGGCCAGCGCGTACTGCAATCCTTCGTCGGTGAACGACGGCGGCAGCCGGACGTCCACGACCGCCACATCGGGCTTCAGCTCCACCAGCGCGCGGCCCAGCTCCGGCCCGCTCTCCACCGCCGCGGCGATCTCGAAGTCGTACGCCTCCAGCAACCGGACCAGCCCGTCCCGCAGCAGGAACAGGTCTTCGGCGATGACGACGCGCACGCGAACTCCACGATCGACGAGAACGAACGCCCCCATCGTCGCCGATGCCGTTCCCCCACGGCACTTGGGGCCGGGCCGTCACGAGAGGACGCAGGGGATCTCCATCGTGACCATGGTGGGCCCGCCGGCCGGACTGCTGACGGCCAGGACGCCGTCGAAGGCACCCAGCCGGCGCTCGACGCCGAGCAGCCCCGTACCGGCGGCGACGCTCGCGCCGCCGCGGCCGTTGTCGGTGACGGCGATGCGCAGCGCCCCCTCGGCGTGGTGCGCGTCGATCCACACCCGGTCCGCGCCCGAGTGCTTGGTCGCGTTCGTGAGCACCTCGCTGACCGCGAAGTACGCGGCAGACTCCACCGGTTCCGCCGCACGGCCCGCCAGCTCGACATCGACCTCCACGGACAGCGGCACACGCAGCGCCAGAGCCCGTACCGCGTCGGCGAGACCACGCTCGGCGAGGACCGGCGGGTGGATGCCGCGGACGAGGTCGCGCAGCTCGGTGAGGGCCTCGGCGGAGTCGGCGCGGGCGGCGGCCAGCAGCCGCTTGGCCTGGGCCGGGTCCTTCTCGACCAGCGCCTCGATCGTGCCGAGGCTCATGCCCATCGCCACGAGCCGGGCCTGCGCGCCGTCGTGCAGATCCCGCTCGATGCGGCGCAGCGCGGCGGCCGAGTCGTCCACCACGTCGTGCCGGGACTCGGTGAGGTGATCGACGCGCAGGGCGAGTTCCCGCTCACGGGTGGGGCGCAGCAGCGGCTCGGCGAGGAGGAAGTGGGCGCGCAGCAGGGCCGGGCCGGTGAACAGGCCGACGACGCCCAGCGTCACCCCGGCCGCCGCCGCCAGGTAGGCGGTGTCCTGGCCGGTGACGGGCACGAAGAGGAACCAGAAGGTCCCGTCGGTCCGGACGAGCGGCTTCCACACCCCGCTCGCCACCACCACACCCCACGGCGCGTACAGCAGCATCGCGGCCGGAAGCAGCGCGAGCACCGCGCCGAGCGTCATGTCGACCAGCAGCCACTGGAGATCGCGCCAGGTCGCCTTGTCCTTCAGCAGCGCCGAGCACAGCTCGACCTGCCCGGCCACCCCACCGCGCCGCGCGGGCAGCGGCCGCCGGTACGGGGTGGGGATGCGCACCCCCGCCCACTCGGCGGCCTGGACGCGGCGCAGATCGGCGAACGCCCGCACCGCGCCGAGCACGACCGGGGTGGTCAGCACGCCGATCCCCAGCAGCATGAAGCTGATCGACACCACCGCCAGCGTGAACAGCACCACCGACCCCACGATGCCGAAGACCGCGAGCCACAGCCCCCGGACCCCGGCCAGCAGCGCACTGCGGACCCTCATCTGTTCCGTCTCCCCGCATCCGTCCCCGGGGCCCGGCCCTCGCGCCCCGCCCCAGTCTGCGCGCGCGGGACCTGCCGGTCACTGGCGCCACCCGGCGGGCCGATGGTGTAGCCGGCACCACCCCCTCGCCCGCCCCGGGGACGAAGCCGACGCGGGCTCAGAAACCGATCGGCGGCGCGTACTTGTAGCCCACGCGGCGGACGGTCACGATCGACGCCCGGTGCTCCGCCCCCATCTTGCGGCGGAGCCGGGCGACGTGGACATCGACGGTACGGCCGTCGCCCACGTGACCGTAGCCCCAGACGGTGGTCACCAGCTGGTCGCGGGTGTGCACCCGGTGCGGGTGCGCGACGAGGTGGGCCAGCAGCTCGAACTCCAGGTACGTGAGGTCCAGCAGCCGGTCCGCGACCCGCGCCGTCCGCTGCTCGGGGTCGATGCGCACCAGCGCGTCCCCGTGCGTGGCGGCCGTGGGGGCCTCGGGGGCCGGCTGCTCGGCCGGTACGAGCACCAGATAGCCGACCATCGGCGGCTGGCCCGGCAGGTTCGGCACCGTGTGCGGCGGGGCGGGCAGCCAGGTGGCCCCGGAGTGCAGCAGCTCGGCGACGGGCGGCACCTCGTCCGGGGCGACGGCCCGCAGTCGATGGCGGTGCGCGGCACCGACGGCGGCCGGGACTCCGGTGGGAACGACGGCCGAGGAACCGACGGTCGCCGGGGCGGCGGAAGGGGACGCGGCCAGGGTTCGGAGGTTCGTCATGGAGAGCTCAGCTCTTTCGCGCGAGAGACCGTCGAGGGGTCGTGCTGATGCGCGGGGCCGTTGGCCGGAACTGATGACCGGCGGCTGACTTCGACGTGGGGGTCAGCGGGAGGAGTGGGCCTGCGCGGAGGTCGCGCGGCAACACACTCGGTCGAAGTCGTGGTGCTGACGGGAAGGCCAGAAGGGCTCGAGGTCGCTGCGACCCGTCGCGGTGTTCTGATAGCTGGCCATGCCCCCTATTGAAGCATGACCTGCGACGGGGCAGCAGAGCCCTCCGGCACTCCATACGGAACCTTGGTGATCGGCGGGCGGCCGACCGGGGTCCGGCGAAAAGCGGAACGTGCGGCTCAGTACGTGGGCAGCCGCTTCCGCCAGTCCAGCGGCTCGATCTCTATCGCCTGGCCCGGGTCGCCGTCCCACACCACGCCGAGCCCCGCCTCGACGAGCGCGGCCGCGACCTCACGGCCGATCGAGGCGGTGTCGTCCTTGCCGTCGGCGCCGTCGGCGTCCTCACCCGTGCCGTGGTGGACGCCGTACCGCAGACACAAGGCGCCGCCCTCGACGGCCCGTTCGGTGTCCTGGTAGTGGAAGAAGACGAACCCGCGGTCACCCTCGGCCGCCTCCGCACCGATCTCCGCCAGGCCGCAGTTCCCGCAGCAGGTGAAGTGCATACGGGCGGTGATGCCCTGCTCCGCCAGCGCGGCGAAGGCGGTCTCGACCCGGTCGGCGTCCGTCACCTCGGGCCACGACGCCTGCTCGGCCAGCCGCTCGCGCCACAGCGGACCCACGATCCCGCGCGCCGCGGCCACGGACACCGGGGTGTCGCCGTCCTCGTAGAAGTAATCGGACACCGCTTCCGCGATCTCACCCGGCAGCTCGAAACCGCTCCGGACCAGCACCCCGGCGTGCTCCTCGGCCTCCTCCCGCAGCTCGGGGTCGAGGGCGTCCGCCGCCCGGGCGTCGGCCTCGTCGTCGAAGTCGTCCGTGGCATCCGTTGCACCCGTGGCATCGGTCGCCGAGCCGCCGTCCCCCTCCTCGTCCTCTTCCTCCGCGGAGAAGTCCACCTGCTCCCAGTCGTGCCCGCCGGTCCAGCCGTCCTTCTCCAGGGCCCAGCCCACGAACACCGCCACGACATCCTCGACGTCGGTCATCCGCGCCGCGAAGTGCCGCTCCTGCGAGCCGTCGCGGTACTCCACCTCGTAGGCGCCACCGCGCTCGTGCCAGGTCTGGATGTAGTAATCGGCGTCGCCGGACGTCCGCTCGACCACCGCGAACCGGTCGTCCTTCCCGCCCAGCCGGCCGATCACGGTGGCCAGCTCCTCGGCGGTGATCCCCGAAAGGACTTCGCCGGGCTCGGTGTTCACGGTGATGGGCAGCATGGGTCCCCCTCGCTTTGAGGGCCGCTCATGATCAGCAGCCCACGTAGGAGCATCCTGACATCCCCCACTGACAGTTCCGGCCACGAGGCCCCGGCCCGTGTGCACGGGCCGGGGCGGTGGGCCGGGTGGGGCCGACGGCTCAGCCGGCGCTGCCGACGACGGGGTAGTGGTCGCTGAGGTTCGTGTACGTGTACTGCTTGCCCCAGCTGGAGACGGTCCACGGCGCGGACGACTCCTTGACCACGTCGTTCCCCCACGTCGCGGGCCGCGCGTGGCCGTTGCGGTGGAGGACGTAGTCGAGGTCCTCGCGCCCGTCCGTCGGGTAGCGGTAGGCGGCGATCGAGTTGTCCTTCGTGTCGAAGGAGTACGGGTGGCCCGTGCGCGCGGTCGTGGGGGCGAGGTCGCCGTCGGCGAGCATCGACCGGTACTCCGCGCTGTGCGAGTCCACGTTCAAGTCGCCCGCGACCATGACCTGTTCGCCCGCCGGGATCTTCTTCGCGTCCAGGAACGCGTCGATCTGCCGGAACTGCTTCGCGCGGTCGGCGGCCGCCTCACCCGCCTCGCAGCCGCTGTCCGTCGACTGCGCGTGCGTGCCCACCAGGTGGACCTTGGTGCCGTTCACGTTCAACACCACATACGCAAAGCCCTTGTTGGACCACCAGTCCGCACCGCAGGCGTCATGGAAGATGACCTGCTCCTTGCGGACGATCGGCCACTTGCTGAGCACGGTGACGCCGCCGTCCTCCGGCGTGGTGGTGGAGTAGTCGCCGCCGGTGGCGTCCCAGCCGTCCTTGCTCCGCCCGACGACCGGGGTCTGGTACGGGTACTGGCCGGCCGCATCGGCCTTGAGCGCGTCGGAGGCGCCGTTGTCGAACGCCTCCTGGAGCACGACGACGTCGTTGCCCTTGAAGAAGCCGGCGGCGGGTATCGCCTTGGCCCGGTGGTCCTGGCCCCAGTTCGGGTAGAGGCCCTTGTCGAACAGGAAGGTGTTGTAGGTGAGCACCTTCACCTCCGGCACGGCGGCGTCCGCCGGAGCGGCGGAGGCCCGAGCCGTCTGCGGCAGGCACACGACGAGCGCGGCCGAGGCGAGCGCGGCGGCGAGGGCGGAGGACTTCGTGAACGGCACTGCGTCTCCCTGTGGGGTGGGGGCCCTGGGCGGCTGGGATCCGGATGGGACACCGGTGGGGTGTCGAGCCGTCGACATCCCATCAGCCGCACTTACTTCCAGGTAACCCCCAGGTGATCAATTCACCTATGGAAGCCGTCGAATTCCCCTCGGCGTCACATCGCTCACCATTTCCCCACAGCTATCCCGCTGTTCCGTCGCGTCGCCATCCCTTCGGAGCTATCCCTTCGGAGCTATCCCTTCGGAAAGCTGAACCCGTACCCCTCCTGCTTGAACCAGGGCAGCAACTGCTCCAGCGCCTCCATGGACTGCGTACGGTCCCCGCCGCCGTCGTGGAGCAGCACGGTGGGCCCGTTGGGCAGCTGCTCCTTCACGGACCGGACGATGCTCGCCGTACCGGGCCGTTTGTAGTCGCTGGGGTCGACGCTCCAGCCCAGACTGCGCATGCCGTACGCCGCGGCGATCTGCCGGCTCGCCGGGGTGAACGCGCCGCCGGGGGCGCGGTAGTACCAGATCTTCTCGTTCCCGGAGGCCTCGTCGATCATCCTCTTCGCGTCGAGGATCTCCTTCGACTGGTAGTCGACGGCCTTCTTGTCCATGGCGACGTCGTGGCTGACGGAGTGGTCACAGAGCCGGTGCCCCGCCGCGACGATCTTCTTGACCAGATCCGGGTGGGCCTTCGCGTTCGGCCCGGTGACGCAGAAGGTGGCCTTCACGTCGTACTTCGCGAGCAGCTCCAGCGCCTTCGGGGTCCACCTCGGGTCGGGCCCGTCGTCGAGGGTGAGGGCGACGACCTTGCCGCTGTCCTCGGCCTCCCGGACGAGGTCCATGTTCACCTTCGGCGCGGGCAGCGAGGGGTCCGGCGTGGAGGTCTGGCCGGGCTCGGGGGTCCGCAGCGGCGCCGGACCGGACGGACGACGGCTCTCGGCGGCGCCCGCCGAAGTATGGAAGGAGAGGGCGACCACACTCGTCAGCGCGGCCGCTATCGCCGTCGCGGACGCGATCATGCCGGCACGCTTCATTCGTACCCCCCGGATTTTGTTGTTTTCCTTTTCCGTCATGTGGCTGCCCAATCCGTGCATCTCGTACGCCTCTTGCCCCTTCGAGGCAAACATGGGAAAGGAGGGGAAAAGGGGGTAGTCATCATTCCGTCACGGAATGGGTACCGGGGCATCATCAATCGGGCCAAAACCCGTTCCGTAAGGGCTACGGTGTCCTGATGGTGCGTGTGCGAGAGATGACGGAAGCCGATATAGAAGCCGTCTCCGGGATCCGGGTGACGGGATGGCAGACGGCGTACGCGGGCGTGGTCCCGCAGCCGTACCTGGACGCGATGACGGTCGAGGACGATGCCCGGCAGCGCAGGGCGTGGTTCACGCGCTCGCGCGGCCAGGCGCTGGACCTCGTGGCCGTCGACGACGGTGCCGGACCGGTGGGTTGGGCGAGCCTGGGGCAGTACCGGGGTGAGGGCGAGGAGCGGCCGGGGGAGCTGTACGCCCTCTACGTCCGCCCGGACGTGATCGGCACGGGAGTGGGCCGGCTCCTGCTCCAGGAGGTGCACCGGCACGCGGCGGCCCGCCGGTTCGACAGCATGCTGCTGTGGGTGCTCCGCGACAACCCCCGCGCCCGCCGCTTCTACGAAACGGCGGGCTACACGGCTGACGGGGCGGTGCAGAGCGATCCGTACGGCGAAGTGGAACTCACCGAGGTGCGCTACAGACGGCCCCTGTGACCCTTTCCGCCTTAACGCGCGGATTCAACGCGCGGACCGGGTGAGCGCATCCCGTACGGCCTCCTCGGTGCGCGCCACCACGGCCGAGCCGTCGTCCGCGGTGATGATGGGCCGCTGGATCAGCTTGGGATGCCGCGCGAGCGCCGAGATCCACCGCTCCCGCGCATCCGCCTCGCGCGGCCAGTCCTTGAGCCCGAGCTCCTTCGCCTCGGCCTCCTGCGTCCGCGTGATGTCCCAGGGCTCCAGCCCGAGCCGGTCGAGGACGGCGCGGATCTCGTCCTCGTGGGGCACGTCGTCGAGGTAGCGGCGCACGGTGTAACCGGCCCCCTCGGCATCGAGCAGCTTGATCGCGCTGCGGCACTTCGAACAGGCGGGATTGATCCAGATCTCCATGCCGACCACGGTATCGCGAGGGCCATGAAATACCGTCTGAGCTGGGGCGATTGTCAGTGCCAGGCACTAAAATGGGGGGTGTTGAGAAGGGCGCAGACGCCCCCTGTCAGGAGGAAGCCGATGCCCATAGCCACACCTCTTCCGAACCTGCCCAGTGTTCCCACCCTGCCCAAGAAGCGCCTGCCCGCCGGGCACCCGCGCACGTGGTACGAGTCGCACAACCGCCGGCTGAAGGCGATGCGCCTCGCCATCGCGCTGCTCCACTCCGGCGTGTACCGCCCCGAGCAGGCGGACAACCGCAGGATCCGCAGGGTCGCCGCCAAGATCGGAGTGCACACGCCCTCCAACACGACCTGCCGCATGGTGCGTTCGCTCATCCCGCGCGAGGAAAACCGCTGACCGCTGAGGTCCGCTGTGCGTTGATCGGCCCTTGCCCGCCGGAGGGGCAAGGGCCGAGCCGGGTGTCGCTCAAGGACACCCCTCGCTGAACTTCACCGCTTCGAGCCGCACGGGCTGCCCGTCCAGCTTGGCGCCCGCCGCAGGGTCCTGCGCGCAGACCTGCCAGTTGGACTCGACAAGGACCATGCGGCCGCTGCCGGAGGCGTCCTTCACCGTGAGGCTCGTCGAGCTGTCGAGGGCTTCCCGCGCGACCTTCACGGACTTCCCGGTGAACCCGGGCATGGTGCCGCCGGCCTTGGAGGGCGGGCGCTCGCCCGAGTCGTCCTTCGCCGGACAGTCCTCGGTGAGCTTCACCGCGCCGAAGTCCACCTTGGTGTCCGTCGCCCGGGTCCCGGGCGCGGGGGTCTGCGAGCAGACCTTCCAGTTCCGGTCGAAGGCCTGCGCACGACCACGGCCGAGCGCGTCGTGCGAGGCGAGATGACGGAAGCCCGCGGACTGCGCCTGGTCCTGCGCGGACTGGAGCCCCTTGCCTGTGAGATCGGGGAGAACGGCGGTGTCGCTGCCACCCTTGGCCTGTGCGGGTTTCGTGGCGGTGTCGGAGCCCTCGCAGGCAGTCAGCGTGAGCAACGCCGCCGCGGCGAGGAAGGCGAGGACCGAGCGGGTACGCATGGTGCCCCATCATGCGTGAAGAAAGCGCGACGCGGGGGGAAATGGCGAAGGTGTCTCCGGGGCGCGGGCTCCTGGGTAAAGAGCCCTCGGACGGCCATGCCGCGGGAGTAGCGTGCGGGTCCCGATTCGCAGGGACCGTGCCGCAGGGGGAGAGCCAACCGTGCAACAGCCCTACCCGCATCCGTACGCCGTGCCACCGCCCCGGCCCAGGCCGAAGTGGCAGCACCCGGTGCTGATCATCAGCCTCCTCGTCTTCCTGCCGCCCGTCGGGGTCTTATGGGTGTGGCTGAGCCGCTGGCCGAGACGCAAGAAGATCGTCGCGACGGTCCTGTCGCTCCTGTGGTTCGCGCTGATGCTCGCCTCCGATCCACCGGCCGAAGGCAAGAAGACGGACGCGGCCCCGAAGCGGGTGACGGCGGTGACGAAGCCGAGCGCGAGCCCGACGCGATCGCCTTCGCCGGAGCCGTCCCCTTCGCCTTCCCTTTCCCCTTCTCCGACCCCGAAGTCGACGCCTACCGAGAGCCCGAAGCCGAAGCCGCTGGTTCGAGCGGTGGACAGGCGCTGGACGTCATGCGAAGCGGCGTGGAAGGGCGGCGTGCCGCGCGACTCGGGCCTGACGCGTGACGAGCACCGGGGATACAGGTCGGCACTCGACGCGGACGGCGACGGCCATGCCTGCGGCGGCGACTACCCGGAGGTTCCGGAGGAACCGGAGGAGGAGCCCACGGTGGCCGACGACAGCGGGGGCTCCTCCGGGGGCTCGTCGGGTGGCTCGTCCGGTGGTGGCAGCGCCTACTACAGCAGCTGCGCGGCAGCCCGCGCCGCCGGCGCGGCCCCGATCCACCGAGGCCAGCCGGGCTACCGCGCGGGCCTGGACCGCGACGGCGACGGAGTCGCCTGCGACAGGTGACGAGCGGACGCCGCAAGAGTCTCGCAGCCGACAAAGAGGGCACCTTCGTGTCTCAGCTTCCGGCGGACCAATTGCCCTCTTTGGCGAACACCTCGTCGAAGATCTGCCGCACGCGTTCCTGCTCCTGTGCTGAGACCGAGCCCCTGCGGCGCTCGTAGTCAGCCAGGTACCCGTCCAGGAGCCGACCTCGCAGCTTACGCTCGCGCCGTGATGAACGCGGAGATCTCACGCCTGCCCATCATCCTGCAGATTGGATCTCCCAACAGAGTGCAACGAGGCAGCCAGGATCCGGCAGACTTCAACTCGGTGCCCCTGGTCGCAGCCTTCCAGAAGCCGCTCCAGGCATCGAAGCACCGCCATGTCCCGCCCGCAGCGCGTGATGACACCCAAGGCCGCGCACGCCGACACTCCGAGCACCAGCACAGACAAGCTCATGAGCCGTAGTGCTTCCTGATGCGCTGAGCAATCTTCTCCCCCTCGCGCCCGTAGAAGCACGAACCGTGGCGATTCAAGATCACTGTGCGATCGCCGAGATGAGCAGAGTAACGAGAGATCAACTCGATCGCTCTCTCTCGTGGCAAACCGTCAGCGAAGCCGTGAGCCAAGAGGTTCGCGCAGAGGGTTTCTACGGTGTCACCGCAGCACCACTCGATGACAAGATCGCCGGAGTGATGCGTGTAGCAGTTGGCGAACCCGTGTGGTTTCGCTGTCCTGTTGACCAACCCAGGCCAGCGCAGAATTCGACTCAACAGCACATCGCGTACCCGCAGGTCCACGATTGCTCTTGAGTCCGCCCACTCCGCAGCCTCCTGCCTTTCGTTTCGAGTGAGGACGCCGGGTACTCGCTTCCATAGAAGCACCTCGCCATCGCGCGCGGACGGCAGACGCATGGCGCCGTGATCGGCCCGCATTACCGTGACCTGCGCCGAGCTGAGCGCGTCGTGGAGAGCCACCCGCCTGTTGCTCCCCCGGATGCGAAGCCCGGGGACTCCGCGAATGCCTCCATAGAAGTGATCGAATCGTGGGAGGAGCTCACGGAGAACCTCGTTTGCCATATTGGACTCTAAGATCAGCTTCAAGCCTTGATTCTCTGGTTGCGCTTCTTCCACGCCAAGGAGGGCGCCATTGAGCTGACGATCCTGGAAGCTGCTTGCCAACACATGGGCCACGTGCGCTTCCAGGCGGCTCTGCTGCGGGTTGGGGGAGTCCTCGACAGAGGACCCGAGATAGACATTGGCCTGCTGCGCCAGTCTGGAAGCAGCCGAGAGCGTGAGTGACGTCTGGGCACGGATCTTCTTGGCCAGACGGTTGGTGTTGCGTGACCTGGACACACGTCGCCCCTTCCACTTGCCGCCCGGCGACGACAGGAGAGACAGATCGGATGTCCTGATGCGTACTGACTGCCAACTGCGGGTGACTCTCAAGAGCCCACTGCTCGCCCCGGCGCCGGGACCGGATATAGCGAGACACGCTGCCGCAGCAGCGTTGAGCTCACGGTACATCACCATTGCTCCAGCGAGACGGTGAACTTGACGGTTCCATGCCGGGCGGATGTGCCGCGATGCCCTGCCGACGCGGGTACGACGGCGTTCGATCCGAGCCGTTCAGTCCCCGGGGTCACAGACCCCTGCCGAGTACGCGGCGTGCCAGGAGCTCTCCGGTACAGGGCTGAGCGCCGCATACCTCGGCCGGGCCGGTGCGATCCACATGGCTTGTTCGCGACCTCCTCTGCGATGGACGGGAACGGTACATTTCGCAGCCATGAGGGGGATTCGGTCGTACTGGGGGTTCCTGGCAGCTGCTCTATTGGTTGTCGTATGGGGCAAGGGCGGGGCCTGGCAGATTATCTTCGTTCTGTCATTGGCGGTCAGCGCATGGGCGTTGTTCCAGGTGCCTGTGTGGTGTGGGGCCGTGAACCGCGACGGGCGCACGTACTGCCGAGAGAACGCTTCTGGGCTCTTGATGGGATGCAGGCGCCGCCAGCACCGGTGGCAGAAGCTGAAGATGGTGGTGGCACGTAGCAAGGCCGGTGATGTCTCGCGCGCGATCTTTCCAACCGCAAAAGACAAATTCGCAGCGTTCATTGCGGTTGGCGGGCTGGCGTCAGCCATCGCGGCTGTTGTGGTACCTGTGATCGTGGACAAGGGGTAGGGAGCCGAGGGCCCCGAAGGTCGGGTTGGACGCGGAGAAGCACTGAGCCCCGCCAGGGCCCGATGGACAATGGCGGGGCTCAAGGAGCGCTGTGCAGCTCTGGCGGCCCCCGACTTCCGGCTCTCAGCGCGCACGAGGGAGGAAGCGGTGGGCGACCAGCGAAAGGAGTCAGGAGCCCGCAGGCCAGAGGCCCTTCAAGGGGCTTCCTCCCCGAGTCACCCGACCACCGGAATTAGAAGTCGAAGTACAGGTTGGGAACCCGTCTGGCCTGCACTGATGCCCCTCTTGCGTGCGGGTCGGTGCGCAACCAGTGCACCGTGGGAAGTGCTTAGAATTTGCTACCGGGCGGCCTTGGCGCACGGTGAGTTGGTATGGGGGACAACCCTGATACGGGCGTCCTCCAAACGGACACTTGTTTTGCGGCGGGTGCTGGGATCCCAAAATTCGACCCGGTCGCCGGACTGCCCGAAGATCACCACCGGATGGTTGTGAGGAGGCGGAGTCCCGTAGTACGGCGCTTCGGAAGAGATCGGCTCCACACACGCGTACTCGGCTCTCACACCGAAGTACTCCGGAATGTCCCGGCCGGTCACGGCGAGCGCGCGGTTCTCCGCGCCACTGCGTGCCGCGGTGATAAGGATGACCAAACTGAACATCAGGCCCATGCCGATGCCCACGGCAATCGGTGCCCAAGACAGCCACTGCCCCTGGACCCGCAGGGAGGGCGTGAGAAACCGCATCCACCCCATGAATGCTACTGGCAGCAGTGACGCAGCGACGAACACGCACAGCACCCAGAGCCCCGCCTGAAGGTCGCCCATCCCGATCCTCTCCGCTGCAGGGCGCACCCCGAACGCCGACAGGTACGCGCGCTGCACGAGCGTCCCGAGCCAGGGCACCAGGGGAACCATGAGAGGCACTGCCAGTGGGACGAGCCACGGCACTGCGCGGTGTGTCGGGGTACGCCGTATCGCCAGTACCGTGCCGCTCAACAGGTAGCCGACGATCAAGATCACGAGTGAACCGCCGACCGACGGATTGTCCGCGCCGATTGCGGGCCAGAGCCCGGCGCCGAGCAGGCCGATCGCCGCCAGGGTGACTGCGAGCGCCAGAAAGGCGAGGGCGTGCCAGCCCTGAGGCCCCGCCGGTCTGTCGATCTGATGGACGTCAGGGTCTAGCCGCCGTGCTTCGAGCGGGTGGTGCGACAGTGCAGCCCGGGCGGCACGTCGGGTGCGCGCCAAACGGCGTGCCCTGGGCTCATCGAGTTGGGTTGGGACGCGGACGAGCCGGACGGTGCCTGCGTGCGGATCGTGTCCACCGGTCCTGTAGGCCACGTGGAGTGCGTGGACCAGCCAGCGGCTCACCGGTCCACGCCTGCCCCGCAGATGCCACTCGATCTGTGGCTTCTGGATGCCCTCGACCAGTGTGGCGTCCAGGCAGTGTAGAGAGAGTTCGGCGTTCTGGGTCAGTGTGTCCAGGCTTGCGACCGCCTGTTGCACCGCTGTCTCGCGGACACCCCGGATCCGGATCTCGATTATGCGCAGCGTCCAACCCGCGTCCGGGGTTGCTGTGGTCTCACCGGCCAGCGGCTCGCGTACGGGCCAGCCCATTGCGTCGCACACCTGCTGGAGCAGGTTCAGCTCCTCGGGGCGGTCCAAGACCTGAGTGATGGTATGTATGCGACGGTTGAAGGGGAGCCCGAGCGTCACGACCGGCCCGCCGGGGCCAGGGTCAGGCTGTGAGGTGGAAGCCGGTTGGGCTGAACCCGTTGTGGAAGTCGGCGTGCTCATAGGGGAATTCTGCCGTCAAGGCCGCCGCCACATCCCCTGCCAGCTCCTGACCAAAGCCGGCGCCTGCCAAGAACTCGATACCGCCGAGCGCCCTGCCGAGGTCCTTACCAGGCGCATCACCACCCAGCCGAGCAGACGCAGTCAGGCAGCCACGTCCGCCGTGTGTCCGCGGCCTACGGCCACAGCGGTGGGCCCAAGGCCTGAAGGCCGCGAGCGATACCGGTAGCGGACAACAGTGGCGGAGGTGCCATGAGGTACCTCCGCCACCGTGTCACTTGGTTCAGGCAATCAGCTCTGTGACCTGCATGAGAAGGTCGGTGTTCGCCTTCACGTCGTGTCCAAGGGACAGGGGCTGCCGGGGGAGCTCGCCGAGGAGTTCGAGCAGGGGTTTTGTGCCGGGAATGTCGTCCGGGAGCAGGCCGAAGACATCGGGATACCGGTCCTCGGTGCCGACGGTGAAGAAGTCGCCGGCGCTCACCCTGCGGTCCTCGTCGAGAAGGGCAGGTTCAGCGCCGGGAGTGATCCGGGGGAAGAGGATGCGGGCGGCGTGTCCTTCGGTGGCCAGGGTCAGGCCGAGCCAGGTCGCGAGTTGGTCGGGGAAGAACTGCGGCTTGAGCTCCTTGCCGGACTCCTTCCACAAGGGTGTGCGGCTGCCGGAGTGGAGGGCGTCGGTGACCATCTGGTGCTGGGTGGGGTGGAGCTGTTCGCCCTCTTGGACGCGGTCGCGGACCTGGTCGTACCAGCCGAGGGCATCGAGAAGGCCCAGGCCGATGGCGGCGGCCGAGGGCCAGGGCAGGACCCGCAGCCGGTCCCCGTCGGGGCGGATGAAGACGCGGTCGTTGGCCAGCAGCTGCCAGCCCGCCCGGGCCAGCAGGAGGGCGGTGGTGGTCTTCCCGGCGCCCTTGTCGCCCAAGGTCAGCACGGCCTGCCCGTCGCGGACGACGGCGGAGGCGTGCAGGATCGACCAGCCGTCGGCCAACAGCCGGCCGCGAACGACCTCGCGGGCGAGACGGGCAGCGGCCAGAGCGACGGGGATGTCCTCGCAGCCGTAGATGTGCAGCGGGCCGCCGGGCTCGGCCCGGTAGGCGGTCTTGTCCTCGCGCTGCGAGGCAAAGACCGTGCCCTCATCGTCCCGGCCCAGGAGCATCCGGGAGCTGGCGTAGACAGTCTCTTCGCCGGAGCGGTCGGCCACCTGCTGGGCGATCTCGGTGACCCTGCCCGGGTTGACGTCGGCGATCACCTGAGGGCCGTCGTCCTCGGTGGTGCTGGTGGCGCTCCACCAGGGGCCGAAGTAGCGAAGGGCCCATTCGGTGACCACCGTGCTGTTGCTGGTGACGGTCGCGGCCTGGGTAGCCGTGGCGATGCGGGTAGCGGTCCTGGTCACTGCGGTTTCTCCTTCCCGTGAGTGTCATGCGGGGACGTACAGGCGGGCCAGCGGCTGATAGGCGTGGCGGAGCTTGGCGTCAACGGTGGCCAACTGCCCGGCCTCGGCGGGATCAAGGCCGGGGAGGCACACGGTTGGGGATCCGGCGGTGAAACGCAACGGGATTCCCCTCCACCGGCCCTCGTGGTTGACGGACAGTTCCACCACCCTCGCCGAAGGGCGGCGATCACCGCCTCGGCCCGCGTTGATCCGCCGGGGCCGGTCGGACAACTCCTCGCGGACGTGCCGCTGCGGCACCGACTCACAACCACCGCCCGGTCACCGTGCCCCGGAGCACGACTGAGCCCCGTCGCTGTCCCATGGGACAGCGACGGGGCTCAGTCGCACTTCGTGATTTCGACGAGACACCAGAAGGCGTCCCGGGTCAGAGGCCCTCAATGGGCCTCTTCCCGGTCGTCGAACCGTGTTCTTAGATGTCGAAGTACAGCTCGAACTCGTGCGGGTGCGGACGCAGCTGCATCGGCGCGATTTCGTTCGTGCGCTTGTAGTCGATCCAGGTCTCGATCAGGTCGGACGTGAAGACGCCGCCCGCCTGGAGGTACTCGTTGTCGGCCTCGAGGGCCTCGAGGACCGCCGGGAGGGAGGTCGGGACCTGGGGGACGCTCGCGTGCTCGTCGGGGGCGAGCTCGTAGAGGTCCTTGTCGATCGGCTCGGCCGGCTCGATCTTGTTCTTGACGCCGTCGAGGCCCGCGAGGAGGAGGGCCGAGAAGGCGAGGTACGGGTTCGAGGACGGGTCCGGGGCGCGGAACTCGACGCGCTTGGCCTTCGGGTTCGAGCCCGTGATCGGGATGCGCATGGCGGCCGAGCGGTTGCGCTGGGAGTAGACCATGTTGACCGGGGCCTCGAAGCCGGGGACCAGGCGGTGGTAGGAGTTCACCGTCGGGTTGGTGAAGGCCAGCAGCGACGGGGCGTGCTTGAGGATGCCGCCGATGTAGTAGCGGGCGGTGTCGGAGAGACCCGCGTAGCCCTGCTCGTCGTAGAAGAGCGGCTCGCCGCCGGTCCACAGCGACTGGTGGACGTGCATGCCCGAGCCGTTGTCGCCGAAGATCGGCTTCGGCATGAAGGTCGCGGTCTTGCCGTTGCGCCAGGCGACGTTCTTCACGATGTACTTGAAGAGCATCAGGTCGTCGGCCGCGGCGAGCAGCGTGTTGAACTTGTAGTTGATCTCCGCCTGGCCGGCCGTGCCGACCTCGTGGTGCTGGCGCTCGACCTGAAGGCCGGCCGCGTCCAGCTCGAGGGAGATCTCGGCGCGCAGGTCGGCGAAGTGGTCGACCGGCGGGGCCGGGAAGTAGCCGCCCTTGTAGCGGACCTTGTAGCCGCGGTTGTTCTCCACCGCACCGGTGTTCCAGGCGCCGGCCTCGGAGTCGATGTGGTAGAAGGACTGGTTCGCGCTGGTCTCGAAGCGCACGTTGTCGAACACGTAGAACTCGGCCTCGGGGCCGAAGTACGCGGTGTCGGCGATGCCCGTGGAGGCGAGGTACGCCTCTGCCTTCTTCGCCACGTTCCGCGGGTCACGGCTGTACTGCTCGCCGGTGATCGGGTCGTGGATGAAGAAGTTGATGTTGAGCGTCTTGTCCTTGCGGAAGGGGTCGAGGCGTGCGGTCGACAGGTCCGCGCGAAGCGCCATGTCGGACTCGTGGATGGCCTGGAAACCGCGGATCGAGGAGCCGTCGAACGCCAGCTCCTCGGCCGGGTCGAACGCCTTCGCCGGGATCGTGAAGTGCTGCATCACGCCGGGCAGGTCGCAGAAGCGGACGTCGACGAACTTGACGTCCTCGTCCGCGATGAACTTCTTGGCGTCGTCGCCGTTCTGGAACATCCAACTCCTCCTAGCCCGGCCGAGAGCGGTCGGGGTTGCTTCGGTGGCGCAGTCCATGTGCGGGTGACGCGCTGGGGCCGACCCTAGAGAGACGGGATTTCCCAAGCATGACCCATTTGTTTCGCCGAGGTTAACCGGAGCGGGGCCCTCTCACGGCGGGGACAGGCTGACGGCCGACCCGGGCCGAAAGGAACGTATGCGGTCGCAGTACCGTGGACGGGTGGACAACAGGCAAGCAATCGGCTCGTGGCTCTCGGGTCCCCGCGCCGCCGCGGAGGAAATGGGCGTCGAATTCGGCTACCGGGGCGAAGGCCTCGGGCTGCCGGAGAAGGGACCCGGGTCCGTCGCCCCGCTCGGGCGGCGTTTCGGGGCCATCTTCATCGACTGGGCACTGTGCATGCTCATCGCCTACGCGTTCCTCGCGGACGGCGAACCCCAGCGGGCGGGCAACTGGGCTGTGCTCATTTTCGTCCTGCTCAGCCTCCTCACCGTCGGGACGGTCGGCTGCACTCCCGGCAAGCGCCTGCTGGGCCTGCGGGTCGTCGGTGAGGACGGCGGGCGGCTCGGCCTGCCCCGGGTGCTGCTGCGCAGCGTTCTCCTTGCCATCGTAATCCCGGCGGTCATCTGGGACCGGGACACCCGCGGTCTGCACGACCGGCTCGCCCGTGCCGTCCAGGTGCGGATCTGATCCCAGACCCCGGAAGGCAACGCAAAAGGGCGGGGCGGGAACCGAAAGGTTCCCGCCCCGCCCTTTTGCGTGTAAAGACCCTCAGCGGCCCTTCGGCATCCGCATGCCCTTCGGCATCGGACCCTTCGGGATGGGCATGTTGCTCATCAGGTCGCCCAGCGCCCGGAGGCGGTCGTTGACGACCGTCACCTGCGCGCCCGGCAGCACCCGCGGCAGCTTGAGCATCGTGGTGCGCAGCTTCTTGAGCGGCACCTGGCCCTCGCCGTCGCCCACGACCACGTCGTGCACCGGCGTGTCCGCGACGATGCGCGCCATGCGCTTCTTCTCGGCCGCCAGCAGGGTCTTGACCCGGTTCGGGTTGCCTTCGCCGACGAGCACGATGCCCGCCTTGCCGACAGCCCGGTGGACGACGTCCTGGCTGCGGTTCATCGCCACCGCCGGAGTCGTCGACCAACCACGGCCGATGTTCTCCAGCACTGCCGCCGCCGCTCCCGGCTGGCCCTCCATCTGCCCGAAGGCAGCACGCTCGGCCCGTCGCCCGAAGACGATCGCCATCGCGAGGAAGGCCAGCAGGAAGCCCAGGATGCCGAGGTAGACCGGGTGGTCGATCAAGAAGCCGATGGCGAGGAGTACACCGAAGGTGACAATTCCCACAGCCGCGACGACAAGACCGACCTTCGAGTCGACCTTCTTGGTCATCTTGTAGGTCAGGGCGATCTGCTTCAGTCGCCCGGGGTTCTCGGATGTTTCCTTCCTCGCCATGTAGCGAAGTTTACGTGGCCTGCGGACCCGGGGCGGCCACGGCCTCCAGTACGTGCTGAGCCTCGCGTCGGTCCTTGGCCCGACGACGGTCCTCGAGCACCGCGGTCCAGGCGTTCCTACGGGCGGTGCGCTGGCCCCCGCGCAGCAGCAGACCCTCCAGGGCGCGCAGGGCGCCGGTGACGGACGGAGGTCGTACGGAGAGCGTGGCGGGAAGGGCGGAAGGCGGTGCGGAAGCGGCGCGTACGGTCGCGGCCTGCATTGGCGAAGTCCCCTCGGAAAACGGAAGTGGGAATGAGGCGCGGGGGGCTGGGTGCTGCTGTGGGTGCTTCTATCGTTACGGAACGGTGTTACCAATGGATGACCTGTTGGTCAAACACCTATGAAACGTTGACGCGGCCCGCACCGCCCCGCGCTCTTGCGGGGGGTGCGGGCCGCGTTGTACGGCATGCCGGGGGAGGGGTCGGGTGGTCAGACGGCCTGCGTCGACGCGACCGTCTCGCGCCGCTCGATGGCCTGCTGGAAGAGCCGGCCGGCGCGGTAGGAGGAGCGGACCAGCGGCCCGGACATCACACCGGAGTAGCCGATCGCGTCGGCCTCGTCCTTGAGCTCCACGAACTCCTGCGGCTTCACCCAGCGCTCGACGGGGTGGTGCCGGGGGGAGGGGCGCAGGTACTGGGTGATGGTGATCAGCTCGCAGCCCGCCTCGTGCAGATCGCGCAGCGCCTCGCTGACCTCCTCACGGGTCTCGCCCATGCCCAGGATCAGATTGGACTTGGTCACCAGGCCGGCCTCGCGGGCCTTGGTGATGACCTCCAGCGAACGCTCGTAGCGGAAGCCGGGGCGGATGCGCTTGAAGATCCGCGGCACCGTCTCGACGTTGTGCGCGAGCACCTCGGGGCGGGCGGAGAAGACCTCGGCCAGCTGCTCGGGCACCGCGTTGAAGTCGGGGATCAGCAGCTCGACCTTGGTGTGGCCGCCCTCGCGCTCCGCCGTCATGGCGTGAATCTGGCGCACGGTCTCCGCGTACAGCCAGGCGCCGCCGTCCTCGAGGTCGTCGCGCGCGACGCCGGTGATGGTGGCGTAGTTCAGGTCCATGGTGACGACGGACTCGCCCACGCGGCGCGGCTCGTCGAGGTCCAGCGCCTGCGGCTTGCCCGTGTCGATCTGGCAGAAGTCACAGCGCCGGGTGCACTGGTCACCGCCGATGAGGAAGGTGGCCTCGCGGTCCTCCCAGCATTCGTAGATGTTCGGACAGCCGGCCTCCTGGCACACGGTGTGCAGGCCCTCGCTCTTCACGAGGTTCTGCATCTTGGTGTACTCGGGGCCCATCTTCGCCCGGGTCTTGATCCACTCGGGCTTGCGCTCGATGGGGGTCTGGCTGTTCCGGACCTCCAGGCGCAGCATCTTGCGTCCGTCGGGTGCGACAGCGGACACGTCCGGCTCCCTACGACTTCGATTCTTCGGCGGACACCAGGGTACGCCCGTTAATTGTGCGTCTTTACGTGCAGACCAACCTGGGGAGACCGGGGGCCATTCCCCGGACTGATCCCAGCGGGTTCTCCGACCGCCGCTCCGGGCGGTCGTCGAGGGGCCCGACCCCCGTCGTCACACCGCCCGCGGCAGGGGTTCCGCCGACTCCAGGATCTCCCGGAGGTGCTTCTCCACCACCGGCAGGACCTCGGCGACCGGTACCTGCCGGCCCAGCTCGTTGGAGAGCGAGGTCACGCCCGCGTCGCGGATGCCACAGGGCACGATCCGGTCGAACCAGGTGTTGTCGGGGTCACAGTTCAGCGAGAAGCCGTGCATCGTCACGCCCTTGGCGATGCGGATGCCGATCGCGGCGAGCTTGCGGTCCTCCCGGCGCTGGCCGGCGTTGGACGGGGCGTACTCCGGGCCGTTCAGCCGGGGGTCGAACTCCTCGTCCGTCAGCCGCGGGTCGAAGTCCAGGCTGAGGCCGCCGAGAGCCGGGCGGTCGGCCACCGGGTCGCCCAGCACCCACACCCCGCTGCGGCCCTCGATCCGGGTGGTCTCCAGACCGAAGTCGGCGCAGGCGCGGATCAGCGCCTCCTCCAGGCGCCGCACGTGCGCGATGACGTCCACCGGGCGCGGCAGCTTCAGGATCGGGTAGCCGACGAGCTGACCCGGGCCGTGCCAAGTGATTTTTCCGCCACGATCGACATCGATCACAGGAGTGCCATCCAGGGGGCGCTCGCTGTCCTCCGTGCGCCGTCCCGCGGTGTAGACCGCCGGGTGCTCCAGCAGCAGGCAGGTGTCCGGGAGCTCGTCCGCGAAGCGGGCCGCGTGCACCCGTCGCTGCTCCTGCCAGGCCTCCTGGTACTCGACGGCGTCCGCTCCGAAGCCCAGGTGGACAAAGCGCAGCTCACTCACGGCAGCTCCTCTTCGAACCATTTCGAACCTTGCGTGGTCTGTCTCGGTGTT
Source organism: Streptomyces syringium (assembly GCF_017876625.1). Taxonomy (NCBI): domain Bacteria; kingdom Bacillati; phylum Actinomycetota; class Actinomycetes; order Kitasatosporales; family Streptomycetaceae; genus Streptomyces; species Streptomyces syringium. The sequence continues at coordinate 2,211,506 of NZ_JAGIOH010000001.1, read as the reverse complement.
CCCGCGCCGTTTCCCGCGCCCCTGCAACTGTACGGCCGGGGTCCGGCAAGCCTGCGGGCGGCCGACTCCGGGAGTGGTCCGGGCACCCCCAAGATCGACCCGGACGGCCCTCCGGGCGTATTTGATCTGTCCTCACACGATCGGATGAATGCGGGGCGAAGGTGGCGATCGGGGCGGCGGACGACGCTAAATTCACGCCGTTCCAGAGGGCGATCAGGGAGACCGGCAGGCTGATGACGGAACGACCCCCACAGCGCATCCCCAACCGTCAGCTCGCCGCGCTCATCGCGGAGGCCGGCTTCTCCAACGCGGGGCTCGCTCGTCGTGTCGATCAGTTAGGGCTGGAGCACGGCCTTGACCTGCGATACGACAAGACATCCGTCACCCGGTGGCTGCGCGGGCAGCAGCCGCGCGGCACGACCCCGGCGCTGATCGCCGAGGTCTTCACGCGACGGCTCGGGCGACGGCTGTCCGCGCAGGATCTCGGGCTCGACGCGTGTGCGCCGGTGTACGCCGGTCTCGAATTCGCCGCGTCACCCGAAGAGGCCATTGACATCGTCAGCGGGCTCTGGCGCAAGGACTCCGGGAGCCATACCGAGCTCCGGAAGATCGCGTTCACCCCCGCCGGGCTGGTGGTGCCCAGCCGCGACTGGCTGATCGGCCGGGCGGACGAGCGCGTGGCCCGCGGCGGCCCGCCGCCCGCGGCGGACACCGCCCGGGTGCCCCTCCAGGCGCGGGGCGCGCCGCCCCGCCAGCGGAGCGCCGAGCGTGGGCCGGGCGGCCGGGTCTCGATGGGCGACATCGCGGCCCTGCGGTCGGTGGGCGAGCTGTTCCGCACCCTCGACCACGCCTACGGTGGCGGCCACGCCCGCCAGGCCCTGGTGCGCTATCTGGAGCACGAGGCCGAGCCGATGCTCCGCGGCACCTACGGGGAGGCCATCGGCCGGCGGCTGTTCGCGGCGGCCGCGGACCTCACCCGGCTCGCGGGCTGGACGTCGTACGACATCGCCGCCCACGGGCTGGCGCAGCGGTACTTCGTCCAGGCCCTGCGGCTGGCCCAGGCCGCGGGCGACCGGGCCTACGGCAGCTATGTGCTGGTCACCATGAGCCGGCAGGCCGTGTACCTGGGACACGGGCGCGAGGCGGTGCAGCTCGCGCGGGTGGCGCAGCAGGGCGTGGGCTCCGGCGCACCGCCCGTCGTCCAGTCGCTGCTGCACGCCGTGGAGGCGCGCGGACACGGCGTGCTCGGCGAGGTGCGGGCGTGCTCGGCGTCGCTCGCGCGGGCCGAGCGGGCCCTGGAGACGTCCCGGCCGGGTGACGACGTGCCGTACTGGGCGCGCTTCTTCGACGAGGCTCAGCTCGCGGACGAATTCGCCCACTGCCACCGCGATCTCCAGCAGTACCGCGCGGCGGCGCAGCACGCGGAGCGCTCGCTCCAGCTGCGCAGCGCCTCCTACGCCCGCAGCAGGCTCTTCTGCAAGGTGGTGCTGGCCTCGGCCCGGCTGGGCCTCGGCGAGCTGGAGCAGGCATGCGCGCTCGGTGTGGAGGCGGCGCAGCAGGGCGCCGAGATGCGCTCGGTCCGGGCGCTGGAGTACATCCGCGACTTCGAGCGGCGCCTGGAGCCGTATCGCGATGCCGCTCCGGCGCGGGCGTACCGGGAGAAGGTGGCGGCTCTGTAACGGTCGCCGTCCGGCGGTGTGCGCACCACCGCTGCGCGGCGGTGTCCTCAATCTCCCCCAGCTACCGCTGGGAGGTGCCCCCAGCGGGCTGCTGTGCTGTGTCCTCAATCGCCGGACGGGCTTATATAAGCCCGTCCGGCGATTGAGGACGCGCCCGCAGGGCGCCTGCCGCCGCAGGCGGCAAAGACGGGCCGCAGTCGGCACGACGGCCCGTAGCCGGGATTCGCCGCCAGGCCTACGCCTACGCCACCTGCAAGGTCTGCGCGTCGAAGTCCGACCGGATGCCGAAGTCGCGGAGCACCGCGTGGGCGGCTCGGCGGCCGGAGTGCAGCGCGCCCTGGACGGTGCTGGTGTCGCGGTGGTCACCGCAGACGTACAGGCCGTCCAGGATCCGCACCGGGCGGCGTACGTCGTGCGGCGCGGGCATCGCCGGGACCGCGTCCGGGTCGTGGTGGGCGGCGAGGAGCCGCCAGCCCGTGGTGGACGTGCCGTAGACGCGGGCCAGCTGGGCGCGGGCCGCCCGGTCCAGCTCGGCGACGGGCAGCCCGGCGGCTGCTCCGAGCACCGTCGAGGTGATCAGAGGCCGGCCGTCGGGGGCCCGTGAGGGGTCCACCTCGCTGGCGACCGTGGTGTGCGCGACCGGGCCCCGGCCGGTGGTGAGGATGAGCGACGCGTCGCGCAGCGGCGGTGCGTCGGCCGTGTGGTGCAGCACCGTCACGGGGTGGAAGTCCGGCAGCCGCAGGCCCGGGATCAGCTCGGCGGCGGCGCGGGCCCCGGTGGCCACGATCACCGAGCGGCAGCCGATCTCCCCGTGCTCGGCCGTGCTGACGGAAGTGGTGCAGGCGGCCTTGGCGTGGATGTTCGTCCGTACCGTACCGGGCGGCAGCGCCGCCGCCAGCAGCTCCGGGACGCTGTCCGCGCCGCCCGCCGGCAGACACAGCCGGCCCCGCGCGTAGCCGCGCAGGACGAGGTCGGCGCAGCGGCTGGAGGTGGTCAGGTCCGGGTCGCACAGCAGGGACGTCAGCAAGGGGCGCAGGAAGCCCTCGACCGTACGGGCCGGCAGGCCGCGGGTGGTCAGGGTGTCGGCGGTGGGCCGGTCGGGCCGGGCGAGCATCCGGTTGGTGGACAAGGTGGCGAGCCGGGCCAGCGCCGCGCCGAGCCGGGCCTGGTCGAGGCTTCCGCCGCGCGGTGCCCGGGCGGCCGTGGCGAAGGCCCGCGCGGTGGTGAACGCGCGCCGGGCACCACGCGGTTCGCCGGTGCGCTGGTTACGGCCTCCGCTGTGGACGAGCACACCGGGGGTGAAGGGACGCAGGGCGAGGGCGCCGAGCCCGGGGGCCAGCAGTTCGGGGAAGGAGGTATTGAGCAACTGGCCCGTGCGGTCGAGCCGGAAGCCGTCGACCGTATCGGTCGTCATCCGGCCGCCCACGTACGGAGCGGCCTCCAGGACCGTGACGGTCACCCCGGCGCTGGTGAGCTGATGAGCTGCCGAGAGACCGGCGAGGCCGGCTCCGACGATGACGACGTCAGCGTGCTGTGCGGTGTCGCGTGCGCTGCTGAGCACGTGCCCTCCCGGGATCGGTCCGCTCACTCGGGGGCCTGATGCCCTCAACGGGCGGCGGGGAAGCGCGAGTTTGCCTCGACCGTAGAGAGAAATTCGGTCAATAACAGTCGCGCACAAACAGGGCACGGTCGCACAGCGGTCGCACGCCGCACAGTCCGCTGCCCGGACCCCCGTTCAGGAACTCTGAGCGCGCCCGGGCTCACACCGGTGGCCCGCGCCGGTGTTCCGCCAGGTAACGGCCGTGCGGAGCGGTCCAAACGTCAGCGTGGAGCCGTCAGCGCCGCCCGCAGCGCCCCCTCGATGTCCGGGAAGGCGAAGTCGAAGCCGGAGTCCAACAGCCGCCGGGGCAGCACCCGCTGACTGGCCAGGACATCCGTGGACAGCTCGCCCAGCGCCAGCTCGAGCGCGGGGGCGGGCACGGGGAACGGGGTCGGGCGGCGCAGGACGCGGCCCATGGCCGCCGTCACCTCGCGGTTGGTGACCGGGTCCGGCGCGGTGAGATTGACGGGCCCCGACAACCCCGGGGTGTCCAGAAGGTGGCGCAGCGCGGCGATGTGGTCCCGCAGGGCGATGAAGCTCCAGTACTGGCGGCCGCTGCCCAGCCGTCCCCCGAGGCCCAGCTTGAAGAGCGGGAAGAGCCGGCCCCACGCGCCGCCGCCCCGGGCCACGACCAGCCCGGTGCGGGCGAACACCGTCCGTACGCCCGCCTCCACGGCCGGGCCGGCCGCCGCCTCCCACTCCTGGCAGAGATCCGCGAGGAAGCCGTGGCCGGGGGCCGTGGCCTCGTCGACGGCCCGGTCGCCGGTGTCCCCGTAGATTCCGATCGCGCTGCCGCTGATCAGCACGCGCGGCGGGGCGGGGAGGGCGGCGAGGGCCTCGGCGAGCGTGGCGGTGCCCAGCACCCGGCTGTCGCGGAGCTCCCGCTTGTAGGCAGCGGTCCACCGGTGGTCGCCGATGCCCGCGCCCGCCAGGTGCACCACGGCCTCGCACCCGGCGAGGCCGCCGGTGTCGACCCGGCCGCCCTTCGGGTCCCAGGTGACCTCGCCCTCCCGCCGCGGCGGCCGGCGTACGAGCCGCACCACCTGGTGGCCGTCCGCCTCCAGGGAGCGCAGGAGTGCCGTGCCGATGAGCCCGGTCGAGCCGGTGATCGCGATCCGCATGACGCCCATCCTGCACGGAATTCCGGGCAGGGGGTGGGTACCCGGCCGGGTGCGTGGCACAGTGATCGCATGCCCGAGCCGGTCATCCGCCCCGCCACCCACGATCCTCGTGGCGGAATCGGAGTCCGCCGCCCCCCGGCTCGTCGGCTGTCTCCGGCTCGCCCCCGCGCGGCCGTGGCCCGACCGGGGTCTTGCCGCCTGCGGCGGCGGGCGCCCTGCGGGCGCGTCCTCAATCGCCGGACGGGCTTATTCGAGCCCGTCCGGCGCTTGAGGACACAGCGCAGCAGCGTCCGCTCACCTGCTCCGCCGGACAGCGCCTACGCCCTGAACCGGTCCCACAGCCTGGGGAACCGTTCCTCCAGCACCGCCTCGTCCTCCAGGTCGAACGGCGAGCCCATCGGCTCGGCCGGGGCGCTCGGCAGCCCCAGGTCCGGGGTCTGTGCCCCCGTCAGCTGCTCGTACGCCTCGTCCGCCGCGTAACCCAGGTCCTCCGCGTCGCCGTCCACCTCTTCGTCGAACTCGTCGAGGAGTTCCGCGAGGTTGTCCGGATCGTGCACCGCGCCCTCGAAGACCTCGCGGCCCTGGCCGATGAGCCAGCAGCGGAAATAGTCGAACGCGTCATCGCTCGCGCCGTTCAGCAGTACGGCGGCCGCGCCCCACAGATCCCAGAGGTACGCACGGTTGTAGCGCGCCTCGAAGTGCCGGGCGAAGTCCACCACGCGGTCGGGGTCGAGCTGCACCAGCCGCTCGACCAGCAGGTCGGCCTGATCCTCGGCGTCACCGCCGGCGGCCTCGCGCGTGCTGTCGACCAGCTCCCAGAACTCCGTCTCGTCCATCACGCCACCAGCATCGGGCCTGGCACCGGGCGGCGCACGCGGAGCGGAGCGGATGCGGCCGTGTCGTTACGTCCGGCTCGTAGGCCCTCGGCCGTGCCCCGGGTGACGGAGGGGGGCGGGGGGAGGGGAGACGACGGGGACACGGCAGGGGCGCGGGAGGAAACGCCGGGAAAACAGGACGGAAGGTGTCGGGTATCGCTGACAGGGTCGTCCTGACGGAGAACGGCGGAACGAGAGGACCAAGACGTGCAGTCGCAGAGTGCGCAGGCCGGAGACCTGACGGGCAGGATCGCGCTCGTCGCGGGCGCGACGCGGGGAGCGGGCCGGGCGATGGCCGTGGAGCTGGGCCGGGCGGGCGCCACCGTCTATGTGACCGGCCGCAGCACGCGGGCGGGGCGCAGCGAGGTGGACCGGCCGGAGACCATCGAGGACACCGCCGAGCTGGTGACGGCGGCGGGCGGCACCGGCATCGCCGTCCCCACCGACCATCTGGAGCGCGAGGCCGTGAAGGCCCTCGTCGAGCGGATCGACGAGGAACAGGGGCGGCTCGATGTGCTGGTCAACGACGTCTGGGGCGGCGATCACCTGATCGAGTTCGACACCAAGGTGTGGGACGTGGACCTGGACAAGGGGCTGCGGATGCTGCGGCTCTCCGTCGAGACGCACGCCATCACCAGCCATTACGCGCTGCCGCTGCTGATCCGCCGGCCCGGGGGACTGGTGGTCGAGGTGACCGACGGGACGGCGGAGTTCAACAAGACCTACCGTGGCAATCTCTTCTTCGACCTCGCCAAGAACGCCCCGATCCGGATGGCGTACGGCCTCGCGCAGGAGCTGAAGGAGCACGGCGGCACCGCCCTCTCGATCACTCCGGGCTTTCTGCGCTCGGAGGAGATGCTCGACCACTTCGGGGTCACCGAGGCCACCTGGCGGGACGCGATCGAGAAGAGCCCGCACTTCGCCATCGCGGAGTCCCCGGTGCTCATCGGCCGGGCCGTCGCCGCGCTCGCCGCGGACCCGGACAAGGCGCGCTGGAACGGCGCCTCCCTCTCCAGCGGCGAGCTGGCCGAGGTCTACGACTTCGACGACGCGGACGGCTCTCGGCCGGACTGTTTCGCGTACTTCAAGGACGTCGTCTTCGGGGGGAAGGAGGCGAGCGCGGAGGAGTACCGCTGAGACGTGCCCCGCGGGGCCCTTCCCCGGCCCCGCCGTCCCTTCCCGTAACCGGGGCTCCGCCCCGGGCCCCGGTCCTCAAGCGCCGGGCGGGCTGGATGTCCCCCGCCGCCCGGCGTACAGCGCCGCGCCCCTCGCCGCCGCCTCCGCGCAGCGGGCGCGCAAGTGCGGCGGGCCCAGCACCTCCGCCTCCGGGCCGAGGGCGAGCAGCTGCTCGTACGCGACGTCGAGGCTCTCGACGGGCAGGGTGACGGTGATGCGCCCCTGCCCGTCCGGGCCGGCCGCCTCGGCGAGGGACTCCCGCGCGGCCGCACGGTCCATCGCGTACGGCAGCCGACGGACGCCCTCGGGGGTGAGGCGCAGCTCCACCCGCTCGCGCAGCAGCGACCGGGTGAACTGCGCCGCCCGCTCGTCCCAGAACGCGGGCAGGTCGAAGTCGTCCGCGCGTGCGAAGCGCTGCTCGCCGACGGCGACCGCCGTGAAGCGGTCCACGCGGTAGACCCGGTGGTCGCCGTCCGCCCGGGCCGCCAGGTACCAGACGCCCGCCTTCAGGACGAGCCCGTACGGCTCCAGCTCCCGCTCCACCTCGGTGTCCGACCGGAGGTAGCGGGCGGTGATCCACCGGTCGTCCCACACGGCGTCCGCGATGGCGGGCAGCAGCTCGGGGGGTTCGGCGGGCTGCCACCAGCCGGGGGCGTCGAGGTGGAAACGCTGGGCCGCGCTCGTGGGGGCGTCGCTCAGCTCGGGCAGCAGGGCCGCCGAGACCTTGAGGCGGGCGGCGGAGGCGGCGTCCGCCAGGCCCATCTCGCGCAGCGCCGACGGCACCCCGGACAGGAACAGCGCTTCGGCCTCGGTGCGGCCCAGACCTGTAAGGCGGGTGCGGTAGCCGCCGATGAGGCGGTAGCCGCCGGTCCGGCCGCGGTCGGCGTAGACCGGGACACCGGCTTCCGACAGGGCCGACACGTCCCGTGCGACCGTGCGCTCCGAGACCTCCAACTGCCGCGCCAGCTCGGCACCCGTCATCGAGGGCCGGGACTGGAGCAGCAACACCATCTTGATCAGCCGGGCCGCTCGCATGAGGACATCATGGCGGCCGGTACTGACAGTGAGGACAGGACCCGTGCGCCGGCCAGGGCAACGGATGACGTACGGGTTCCTGTCCTCACCCTTGAGCTGCGCCGTGTCACAGGACAGGGCGGCATGGCGCAGCTCAGTTCAGGGGGTGGGGTGATGCGTCCCGCGGAGACGATACGCCCCTGATCGATGATCGATCAATGCCGGATGCAGGAAAGTTTCCCACGATCACGGGGGTGGGCACGAAGGCGGGCCCGGAGGTGGCCCGGAAAAGGGCCCGCACAGGGCCGGGAAACGCCCGCTCAGACCCGGGGCGCGCAGCTCAGCACATGGGTCCGCAGCAGCTCGCCGATCCGCGGATCGCGCCGCCGGAACGCCGCCACGATCTCCGCGTGGTCCTCCGCGTGCGCGCGCGGCTCCGGGCTCAGCCAGCGGATCGAGAGGGTGGTCCACACCTCGATGCCCAGCGACTCCCAGGTGTGCAGCAGGACGGAGTTCCCCGCGGCCTTGACGATCTCGCGGTGGAAGGCCACCGTGTGCCGCACCTGCGCCTCGCCGTCGCCGGCCCGGTCCGCCTCGTACAGCGCGGCCACCTCCGGCTCCAGGGCCGAGACGTCCTCGGCCAGGACGGGGGCGGCCAGCTCGGCGGCCACCTGCTCCAGGCCCGCCCGCACCGGATAGCTCTCCCGCAGATCGGCGGCGGTCAGATCGCGGACCCGGACGCCCTTGTTGGGTGCCGACTCGATCAGCCGCAGCGACTCCAGCTCGCGCAGCGCCTCACGCACCGGCGTCTGGCTCACCAGCAGCTCCGCCGCGATCCGGCGCTCGACGATCCGCTCACCCGGCTGCCAGCGCCCGCTGACGATCCCTTCGAGGATGTGCTCGCGGATCTGGTCGCGCAGCGAATGGACGACGGGTGGGGCCATGGGTGACGTGCTCCTCGGGCGGGCGAGCGGTGGCTCGTAGCCCCATTATCGCGGCAGTACGGGCAGCCGGGGACATGCGGGGCAGGGCGGGCACGGAGAAAGGGCGCGGCCCCGGCTCGTACGGATACGAAGACCGGGGCCGCGCCCTCGAGGCAGCTGCCTCATGAGACTCAGAGACCGATCTCGGCCTCGAACTCGGCAGCCTCCAGGAGCTGCTTGACCGTGGTCAGGTAGCGGGCCGCGTCGGCGCCGTCCACCAGACGGTGGTCGTAGGAGAGCGCCAGGTACGTCATGTCGCGGATGGCGATGGTCTCGCCGAGCTCCGGGTGGTTGATGACCACCGGGCGCTTGACGGTCGCACCGATACCGAGGATGCCGACCTGGTTCGGGGGCACGATGACCGTGTCGAACAGCGCACCGCGCGAGCCGGTGTTGCTGATCGTGAAGGTCGCGCCCGACATGTCGTCCGGGCTGATCTTGTTGGTGCGGACCTTGCCGGCCAGCTCCGCCGTCTTCCGGGCGATACCCGCGATGTTGAGGTCGCCGGCACCCTTGATGACCGGGGTCATCAGGCCCTTCTCGGCGTCCACCGCGATGCCGATGTTCTCGACGTCGTGGTAGGTGATCGTGCCCTCGTCGTCGTTGATCCGGGCGTTGACGACCGGGTGGGCCTTCAGCGCCTGGACGGCGGCCTTGACGAAGAACGGCATCGGGGACAGCTTGACGCCCTCACGGGCGGCGAAGGCGTCCTTGGCCTTGTTGCGCATCCGCATGATCTTGGTGATGTCCACCTCGACCACGGAGGTCAGCTGAGCCTGACCGTGCAGCGCCTTCATCATGTTCTCGCCGATGACCTTGCGCATGCGGGTCATCTTGACCGTCTGACCGCGCAGCGGCGACGCCTCGACCGCGGGGGCCTTCGGCGCGGCGGCAGCGGCGGCCGGCGCCGGGGCGGCGGCGGCCTGCTTGGCGGCCTCGGCGGCGGCGACGACGTCCTGCTTGCGGATGCGGCCACCGACGCCGGTGCCCTGGACCGTCGCCAGGTTGACACCGTTCTCGGCGGCGAGCTTGCGCACCAGCGGCGTGACGTACGCGCCGTCGGCCTCGGCACCGGAGACCGGGGCGGCCGGAGCAGCCGGGGTGACCGGGGCGGCGGGAGCGGCCGGCGCCGGGGCGGCGGCGGGCGCGGCGGCCTGGACCGGAGCAGCCGGGGCTGCGGCGGGGGCGGCCTGGACCGGAGCGGGAGCCGGGGCGGCCGGAGCCGGGGTGGGCTCGGGCTGCGCGACCGGAGCCGGCGCCGGAGCCTCGGCCGGGGCGGCCGGGGCGGGGGCGGCGGCAGCGGCCGGAGCGGCACCCGCGACACCGATGACGGCGAGCTTGGCGCCGACCTCGGCGGTCTCGTCCTCACCGACGACGATCTCGAGCAGGGTGCCCGCGACCGGAGCCGGGATCTCGGTGTCGACCTTGTCGGTGGAGACCTCGAGCAGCGGCTCGTCGACGTCGACGCTGTCGCCGACCTCCTTGAGCCAGCGGGTGACGGTGCCCTCGGTGACGGACTCGCCCAGCGCGGGGAGCACGACCGGGGTGCCCTCGGCGGCACCGGCGGGAGCCGCCGGAGCGGCCGGAGCCTCTTCGGCGGGCGCGGCCGGGGCCGGGACCTCGGCGACGGGCGCCGGGGAGGACTCGACCTGGGCGGCCGGGGCCTCGGCGGCGGCCGGGGCCGGCTCGCTCGGGGCGCCGGAGCCGTCGTCGATGATGGCCAGCTCGGCGCCGACCTCGACCGTCTCGTCCTCGGCGACCTTGATGGAGGCCAGGATGCCGGACGCGGGGGCCGGGATCTCGGTGTCGACCTTGTCGGTGGAGACCTCGAGCAGCGGCTCGTCGACCTCCACTCGCTCACCCTCGGCCTTGAGCCAACGGGTGACGGTGCCCTCGGACACGCTCTCGCCGAGCGCCGGCAGGGTTACGGAAACCGCCATGGTTGCGGTTGCTCCTTACGAATAGTGCGGATGGTCTAGCGCCCGGACTTAGTCGTGCGAGTGCAGCGGCTTGCCGGCCAGGGCCAGGTGGGCCTCGCCAAGGGCCTCGTTCTGCGTCGGGTGCGCGTGGATGAGCTGCGCGACCTCGGCCGGCAGCGCCTCCCAGTTGTAGACCAGCTGGGCTTCGCCGACCTGCTCACCCATACGGTCGCCGACCATGTGGACGCCGACGACAGCACCGTCCTTGACCTGGACGAGCTTGATCTCGCCCGCGGTCTTGAGGATCTTGCTCTTGCCGTTGCCCGCGAGGTTGTACTTCAGGGCGACGACCTTGTCCGCGCCGTAGATCTCCTTGGCCTTGGCCTCGGTGATACCCACGGAGGCGACCTCGGGGTGGCAGTACGTCACCCGGGGCACGCCGTCGTAGTCGATCGGCACGGTCTTGAGACCAGCCAGTCGCTCCGCTACCAGGATGCCCTCGGCGAAGCCGACGTGCGCGAGCTGGAGCGTCGGGACGAGGTCACCGACGGCCGAGATGGTCGGCACGTTGGTCTGCATGTACTCGTCGACCAGGACGTAGCCGCGGTCCATCGCGACGCCCTGCTCCTCGTAGCCCAGGCCCTGCGAGACCGGGCCGCGGCCGATGGCGACGAGCAGGATCTCGGCCTCGAACTCCTTGCCGTTGGCCAGGGTGACCTTGACGCCGTCGGCGGTGTACTCGGCCTTCTCGAAGAAGGCGCCGAGCGAGAAGTTGATGCCGCGCTTGCGGAAGGCGCGCTCGAGCAGCTTGGAGCTGTTCTCGTCCTCGACCGGGACGAGGTGCTTGAGGCCCTCGACGATGGTCACGTCGGTGCCGAAGGACTTCCACGCGGAGGCGAACTCGACGCCGATGACGCCGCCGCCCAGCACGATCGCGGACTTCGGCACGCGGTCCAGGACCAGGGCGTGGTCCGAGGAGATGATGCGGTTGCCGTCGATCTCCAGGCCCGGCAGCGACTTCGGCGTGGAGCCGGTCGCCAGCAGGACGTGGCGGCCCTGGATGCGCTGGCCGTTCACGTCGACGGAGGTCGGGGACGACAGACGGCCCTCGCCCTCGATGTAGGTCACCTTGCGGGAGGCGACCAGGCCCTGCAGGCCCTTGTACAGGCCGGCGATCACGTCGTCCTTGTACTTGTGGACGCCCGCGATGTCGATGCCCTCGAAGGTGGCCTTGACACCGAACTGCGCGGCTTCACGAGCCTGGTCCGCGATCTCACCGGCGTGCAGCAGCGCCTTGGTGGGGATGCAGCCGTTGTGCAGGCAGGTGCCGCCAAGCTTGTTCTTCTCGATCAGGGCGACGTCCAGACCCAGCTGCGCTCCGCGCAGGGCAGCGGCGTAACCGCCGCTACCGCCTCCGAGGATCACTAGGTCGAAAACGGTGCTGGCGTCGTTCGCCACGTCACGTCCTCCATGCATGGAATACGCCGGAGCCGGTCGTCGATGACCGGGCGGCGGCTGTTGTTCGGCCGCTTTTGCTTCGGCCCTGGGTCAATGGGGCCCTGTCCTGCCGAGACAACATCTTCGCACTTGTTGACGGACGGCGGGACGCCGGGCCGGGCTGTGGGGCGACGGATGCGTCACCTTCACGGGTTACTCGCGCGTACGAGTGTGTGGATTTCGTTAAGGGCGAACGAACGCCCGGCGACCCCGAGCGGAACACGCCCGGGGTCGCACGGATGTGCGAATGGCTCAGCCGAGGTCGCCCGCGGCGGTGCGCTCCGCGAGCCGCACCAGGGTGCGCACCGAGGATCCGGTGCCGCCCTTCGGGGTGTAGCCGTACGGGGCGCTCTCGTGGTACGCGGGGCCCGCGATGTCCAGGTGGGCCCAGGTGATGCCCTCGCCCACGAACTCCTTCAGGAAGAGGCCCGCCACCAGGCCGCCGCCCATCCGCTCGCCCATGTTGGCGAGGTCGGCGACGGGGGTGTCCATGCCCTTGCGCAGCTCGGCGGGGAGCGGCATCGGCCACGCCTGCTCGCCGACCTCCTCGGCGATCTCGTACAGCGACGTGCGGAACGCGTCGTCGTTGGCCATGACGCCGAACGTGCGGTTGCCGAGCGCGAGGACCATGGCGCCGGTGAGGGTGGCGACGTCCACGATCGCGTCGGGGTTCTCCTCCGAGGCCCGGGTGAGGGCGTCGGCCAGGACCAGCCGGCCCTCGGCGTCGGTGTTGAGTACCTCGACGGTCTTACCGCTGTACATCTTCAGCACATCACCCGGGCGGGTGGCGTTGCCGGACGGCATGTTCTCCGCGAGGGCCAGCCAGCCCGTGACGTTGACCTCCACGCCGAGCTTCGCGGCGGCCACGACCGAGGCGAAGACGGCGGCGGCGCCGGCCATGTCGCACTTCATGGTCTCGTTGTGGCCGGCCGGCTTCAGGGAGATGCCGCCCGAGTCGTAGGTGATGCCCTTGCCGACCAGGGCGATGGTCTTCTTCGCCTTGGCGTGGGTGTAGGCGACCCGCACCAGGCGGGGCGGGTTGAGGGAACCCTGGCCGACGCCCATCAGGCCGCCGTAGCCGCCCTTGAGCAGCGCCTTCTCGTCCAGCACCTCGACCTTGAGGCCGTGCTCCTTGGCGGCGGCCTGGACGGCCGCGGCGAAGGACTTCGGGTGCAGGTCGTTGGGCGCCATGTTCACCAGGTCGCGGGCGCGGTTGACCTCTTCGGCCACGGCGACGGCGCGCTCGACGGCGGCCTTGGCCGCCTTGTCACGGGGCTTGGCCCCGAGGACCGCCACCTCGGCGAGCGGCGCGCTCTTGTCGGCGGCCTTGGCGTCGCCCTTCTTGGCGGAGCCGTTGCCGTTGCCGCGGTAGGCGTTGAAGGAGTACGCACCGAGCAGCGCACCCTCCGCGACGGCCGAGACGGCCTCCGCGTCGTCGACCGGCAGGGCGAACGCGGCCTTCTTGGTACCCGACAGCGCGCGGGCCGCGACACCGGCGGCGCGGCGCAGCGCCTCCTCGTCGTAGCCGTCGCCCTTCGCGGGGACGTCACCGAGGCCGACCGCCAGCACGAGGGGGGCCTTGAGGCCGGACGGAGCGGGGAGCTTGGTCACTTCGCCCTCGCCGCCCGCGGCGCCGAGGGTCTCCAGAACGGCGGCCAGCTTCCCGTCGAACGCCTTGTCGACGGCTTCGGCGCCGGGTGCGACGACGGGGCCCTTCGGGCCCTTCGCCACACCGACGACGACGGCGTCCGCGCGCAGCGTCGCCGCACTGGATGTGCTGAGAGTCAGAGCAGTCACGGTGGTTGGGTCCCTACTTCCGTTGAGTTTTGACGGCCGGGGGGTGGGCGGCCGCACCCTGCGCATCGTATGCGGCACGCCCGCGCCGCCGGGGTCCGGGCCAGCCGGGCACGCGCGAGCGTATCCCCGCCGGGCCGCGACGGGTTCGCCCGTGACCGCACCGATTTGCCGGATCCGCCGGCCGCCGGGGCCGGCGTACGTCGGACGGGGAGGGAACAACGGCGGTGACGCGCCTGTTCCGGCCCCGCGTCCGCCCGGCCGGCGCGGCGCGTCAGCCGAGCGCCAGCGCGAGCAGCGCGACCGTCGCCGACGTCTCGGCCAGGGCGCCGAAGACATCGCCGGTGACGCCGCCGAAGCGCCGCGTGCAGTGCCGCAGCAGCAGTTCCCCGCCGGCCAGGGCGGCCAGCGCCGCGGTACCCGCCCGCGCCGCCTCGAACGCGAGGGCGTACGGGCCCTGGTGCGGTTCCTCGTACGTGCCGAGGAGCGCGCCCGCCGCCGCTGCCGCGCACACGGTCAGCGCCGCGACCAGCAGCGCCGAGCGCCCGGACACCACTCCCGCGACGGCGGCCCCGAGCCCCTCCGGCCGCGCCGGGGGCACCCCCGCACGGGAGGCGAGGGTCAGGGCGCAACGCGCGGCGAGGGCCGCGACCAGCGCCGCGAGGGCGCCGCGCGCCCAGCTCCCGCTGTACAGCTCGTGGAGGGCGGCCACTTGGCCCAGCAGGGTCAGCAGCAGGGTGACGACGCCGAAGGGGCCGATGTCCGACTGCTTCATGATCCGCAGCGCGTCGGCGGCGGGCTTGCCGCTGCCCAGCCCGTCGGCGACATCCGCGAGACCGTCCAAGTGGAGCCCCCGGGTGAGCACCGCCGGCACCGCCACCGTGGCCACCGCGGCGAGCATCGGCCCGGCGCCCAGCAACAGGAACAGCGCCCCGGCCAGAGCCGCGAAACCGCCCACGACCAGGCCCGCCAGCGGTGCCGCCAGCATGCCGCCGCGGGCCGCCGGGCGATCCCAGCGGGTGACGCGCACGGGCAGCACGGTGAGTGTGCCGAAGGCGAAGCGGAGGGCATCGCCGGGCGTCGCGGGGGCGGGCCGTGCCCCTCCGGGGTCAGGTCTCGTGTCGGTCATCGCGGGCAGGGTATCCCGCCCGCCTGGGGCAGTAGGTTGCCGATAGGGCACGTATCGGGAGCGGGAGTCATGGGTCACTGGTTGGGCCGCAACATCGTCGAACCGGGCAAGCTGCCGCTGCTGCTCGCGCTCACCGCGTTCGTGATGACGTTTCTGGTCACCCGCGTCATCACCCGGCTGATCCGGGCCGGCAAGGGCCCCTTCCGCAACGTCAGCGGAGGCAGCGGCCTGCACGTCCACCATGTCGTGCCGGGCGTCGTGCTGATGGTGGTTGGCGGCTTCGGCGCGGTCGCCGCGGGCCGGCACGGCTTCGCGGCGGCGGTCTGCGCCGTGCTCTTCGGCACCGGCGCCGGCCTGGTGCTGGACGAGTTCGCGCTCGTCCTGCACCTGGACGACGTGTACTGGACGGAACAGGGCCGCAAGAGCGTCGAGATCGTGGTGCTGACGGCGGCTCTGGTGGGGCTGGTGCTCGCCGGCTCCTCGCCGTTCGGGGTCAACGAGCTGACCCCCGACGAGCTGCACAACCGCGGCCTCGTGGGGACCACCGTCGGCATCAACTTCCTGATCGCCCTCTTCGCCCTGGTCAAGGGCAAGCCGCGGATCGCACTGATCGGGGTGCTGGTGCCGTTCGTCGCGATCGTCGGCGCGGTGCGCCTGGCCCGGCCGGGCTCACCGTGGGCCCGGCGCTTCTACCGCCACCGGCGGCGCGCCCTGGCCAAGGCCCGGGCCCGTGCCCAGCGGCACGACCGGCGCTGGGAGGCCGTGCGCAACCGGCTTCACGACCTGGTCGCGGGCGCCCCGGACCGCTGACCGCCCTTGGGCGTGTCCGTGAAGTCATGCCCGGCTCGCGATGCCCCGCCCGCTACCGCTGGGGGTACCCCCAGGCACGCGCGCTCGCCGCGTTGCCGGGCTCGCCCGAGTGCGTCCAGTGCGAGGGCGACCCTCCGCCTCGCGAGCGCACGCACCATGCGCCGCGGGCCCCGCCCTTCGGGCGTACGCCGCGACGTCGCGGGCCCACCCGCGTCCCGGTCCCGGTAGTCGTCCCGCCGCGGCTTGCGCCGCCGCAGCGCCTCCTCCGCGCCGCACAGCACCAGCATCGCGGCCACGGCGGCCACATGCTCCTTGCCCGCCAGATTGGGCTTGACGACGGCCTCGCCCACCATGGCGAGCACCACCAGCGCGCAGGTGAACCAGGCGCGGTAGCGCCAGGTGACGTACACCGCGAGCCCGACGACCGCCGCCGACGGGCCGGTGTCGATGACCTTGGCCGCCTCCGGCGGCAGACCGAGGACGGAGTCGGGGCCGATGTGGATGGCCAGCCGGGCGTACATCGTGCCGGCCAGCGTGGCCACGTACGCGACGGCCAGCGTGCGCCACTTGCCGAGGGCGATCTCGGCGATGCCGAAGACGATCAGCACCTGGGCCAGCGCCCCCCACACCGGCAGGTCCAGCGCCGGGACGAACAGCGACAGCGGCGTGCGCAGCAGCGCCAGCCACCAGGGCAGCCGCGCCTGCACCGAGCCGAGCTTCTGGACCGGCTCGAAGCCCCAGGGCTGGTTCTGGACGATCTGGAAGACCGCGGTGAGGGCCACGGCCGCCAGGGTCATGGGAACGGCCCCCAGCCGCTTGGCGACCAGCGCGTCCCGGACGGTGCCGACCAGCGGACCCCACTCGGTGCGCGCGGCGCGGCGCAGCGCCGCGCGGTTCATCGCCGGCTCTCCAAGTGCTTGCGGTTGAGCCACTTGGGGAGGCCCGGGGCCTCGAGGAAGCCCTCGGCCCGGGCGCTGGAGACGCCGATCCGCAGCAGGTCACTGCTCTTCTCGAACAGCATGAACCGAGGTTCCCAGATGGGGCGGTATTTCGCATTTGCTCGGTACAGCGATTCGATCTGCCACCAGCGGGAGAAGAAGCTGAGCAGCGAACGCCACGCCCGCAGCACGGGACCCGCCCCGAGCTTCGAGCCGCGCTCGAAGACCGACCGGAACATCGCGAAGTTCAGCGACACCTGGGTGATGCCGAGCCCCTTGGCCTGCTGGAGCAGCTCGATGACCATGAACTCCATCAGGCCGTTCTCCGACTGGCGGTCACGCCGCATCAGATCCAGCGACAGCCCCTCGGGCCCCCACGGCACAAAGCTGAGGACCGCGCGCGGTTCACCCTGGCCGTCGCGGCATTCGAGCATCACGCAGCGCCCGTCGTCCGGGTCGCCGAGCCGGCCCAGCGCCATGGAGAAGCCGCGCTCGGTCTCCCCGTCGCGCCAGTCGTCGGCGCGCAGCAGCAGCTCGGCCATCTCCGCCTCGGGGATGTCCTCGTGACGCCGGATCCGGACGGTGTAACCGGCGCGCTTGACCCGGTTGTAGGCCTGGCGGACCGTGCGCATGGCGCGCCCGTCGAGGGTGAACTCGGCGGTCTCCACGATGGCCTCGTCGCCGATCTCCAGGGCGTCCAGGCCGTGGCGCGCGTAGATGGTGCCGGCTTCCTCGCTCGCCCCCATCACGGCCGGGATCCAGCCGTGCTCGCGCGCCTCGGCCAGCCACGGCTCGATGGCGCCGGGCCAGGCCTCGGGGTCGCCGATCGGGTCACCGGAGGCCAGCGACACCCCGCCGACTACGCGGTAGGTCACGGCCGCCTTGCCGGTGGGGGACCAGATGACGCTCTTCTCGCGGCGCAGCGCGAAGTAGCCGAGCGAGTCGCGGTCGCCGTGCTTGTCGAGCAGGGCGCGCAGCCGCGCCTCGTCCTCGGGGGTGAGCGGATCGGTGGCCCGGCGGGCGCGGAAGGCCGCGAAGACCACGAGGAGCAGCAGCACCATGCTCATCACGTTGATGAAGACGTCGACCCAGCCGGGGATGGAGATGCCCCGGTAGCTGCTGTCGTCGGCGGCCAGCGAGACCAGCCGCATGACGCCGTAGTGCCAGCGGTCGAGGAAGGTCGAGCGGTAGTCGTCGGTCGCCTGATTGGTCGCGGTGACCAGCAGCGCGGCGATCAGCGAGGTGACCAGCAGCCCGCCGGCGGCGACGGCCGAGGCCAGCTTGGGGTTGGCCCGGTCGCCCTTGGCGTAGAACTCGCGGCGGCCCACCAGCAGCGCGACGACGAACGCGGCGGTCGCCACCAGCGAGAACCAGTTCAGCGGGTGCCGGTTGAACTCCCGGAAGAACAGCGCGACGGCCAGGATCGCCAGCAGCACCCCGGACAGCACGAGGTTCAGGATCCACGAGGCGCGCTTGCGCCGGCGCAGGGTGACCGCCATGACCCACGACCACAGCGCCGACGCGAAGCCCGCCGTCAGCAGATAGGGAGTGAAGAACTCCTCCACGTTGTGCCGGCGGATGTCCGCGCCGAACGACACCCAGACGGCGCTGAGCAGGTTGACGAACGTCACGGCACGCAAGTACCACACCGCGAACGCGGCGGCGCGTCGTGGCCGGGCGCCGCTACGGGCGCCGTCCTCCGGAGTCACGCGGACTTCTCCCATGAAAAGTGAGCATATGGGGCACCCTCTACGGGGAAGTCCGAAGCGCGACGACGAGGTCGGTCAGGTGCGCTCGGGGAGTTCCGCCGCCAGGGCCGCGGCCGCCTGCACCAGTGGCAGAGCGAGCAGCGCCCCTGTCCCCTCGCCCACACTGACGCCGTGGTCGAGCAAAGGGTTGAGCGCCATCCGGTCGAGCGCCTTCGCCTGCGCCGGATCGCCGCTCGCCTGCCCCGCCAGCCACCAGTCGGGGGCCCGGAACGCCACCCGCTGGGCGACCAGGGCACACGCCGCGGAGACGACGCCGTCGAGGATGACCGGGGTGCGCCGCACGGCGCTCTGCAGCAGGAAGCCGGTGATCGCCGCGAAGTCCGCGCCGCCGCTCGCGGCCAGCAGCTCCAGCTGGTCACCGAGGACCGGCCGGGCCCGGCGCAGCGCGTCCCGGATCGTGGCGCACTTGCGCATCCACGCCAGGTCGTCGATACCCGCGCCGCCACGGCCGGTGACCACGGAGGCGTCGGTGCCGCACAGCGCGGCGATCAGGGTGCCGGCCGCCGTGGTGCCGCCGACGCTCAGGTCGCCGAGCACGACGAGATCGGTGCCGGAGTCGGCCTCCTCGTCGGCGATCGCCATCCCGGCGCGGAAGGCGGCCTCCGCCTCCTCGGCGGTCAGCGCGTCCTCGATGTCGATCCGGCCCGAACCGCGCCGCACCCGGTGGCGGGTCACGTCCTCGGGCAGCTCGGCCGGGTCGCAGTCGAGCGACATGTCGACCACCCGCAGCCCCGCGCCCAGCCGCCGGGCCAGGATCGCCGCGCTGCTCTCACCGGCCAGGGCGGCCCGTACGAGCTCCACGGCACCGCCCGCCGGGCCGCCGGAGACCCCCAGCCCGGCGACCCCGTGGTCACCGGCGAAGACCAGCAGCCTGGCCCGCTCGACCGGCTTGACCGGCACGGCTCCCTGCGCGGCGGCGAGCCACTCGCCCAGCTCGTCCAGCCGCCCCAGCGACCCGGGCCGCGGGCCGATCCGCTCCCGCCGTTCCTCGGCGTCCCGCCGCACGCCGGAGTCGGGCCGCTCGATCAGCGTGGCGAAGTCATCAAGATTCAGACCGCTCATCCGTCGAACATTACCTGTCGGGGACAGTGGATCTCCGGCTGCGGGCCGTCTTGCCGCCTGCGGCGGCGAGCGCCCTGCGGGCGCGTCCTCAAACGCCGGACGGGCTTGATTTCGGCTGAGCTCAGCCAAAACCAGCCTGTCCGGCGTTTGAGGACACCGCCGCGCAGCGGAGGTGCGTTCGACACGGCCCGCGGGGCAGCCCTACGCCCCCGCCGCTGCCCGCAGCGGCAAGGACGCCCTCACCCGGAAGCCCGGGGCGCCGCGTTCGCGGGGCCCCGCCTCGCAGCTGCCGCCGAGGGCGGCCGCCCGCTCGCGCATGCCGATCAGGCCGTGGCCCCCGTGGTCCGCGCCGGCGGGGGCCGCACCCGTCGTGAGGTCGGTGCGGCCGGCGCCGTCGTCGAGGACGGTCAGCAGGAGGCTGTCCGGGGCCCGCAGGAGGGCGACCTCGGCCCGGGCGCCGGGACCCGCGTGCTTGTGGACGTTGGTCAGGGCTTCCTGGAGCACGCGGTAGGCGGCCAGGTCGACGGCGGCCGGCAGCGGCCCCACGACGTCCGCCGCCCCGGCGGCGCCGGTGGCGGTGGCCGGCCCGTCGGGCAGGGTGGAGGCCGCGGCGACGTCGACGCGCAGCCCCACCCGGGCGAAGCCGTCGACGAGCTGGTCGAGGACGCCGAGGCCCGGGGCGGGCTCGGTGGGCGCCTCCGGGTCGCCGTGCTGGCGCAGCAGGCCCACGGTGGCACGCAGCTCCCCCAGGGCCGAGCGGCTGGCCTCACGGACGTGCGCGAGGGCCTCCTTCGCCTGGTCGGGGCGGCTGTCCATGATGTGCGAGGCGACCCCGGCCTGGACGTTGACCAGCGCTATGTGATGGGCGACGACGTCGTGGAGCTCGCGGGCGATGCGCAGCCGCTCCTCGGCCACCCGGCGGCGGGCCTCCTCCTCACGGGTGCGCTCGGCCCGCTCCGCCCGCTCCTCGATCGCCGCGATGAAGGCCCGCCGGCTGCGCACGGCGTCGCCCGCGGCGGCGGCCATGCCGGTCCAGGCGAACAGGCCGAGGTTCTCCTGCGCGTACCAGGGGCGGACGCCGAAGAACATGACGGTGCCGGTGAGGACGGCGACGGTCACCGCGGCGATCCGCCAGGCGGTGGGCCGGTCGGTGCGGGCGGCGACGGTGTAGAGGGCCACCACGGCGGCGAGCGCGATCTGCGTGTGCGGCGGGTCGTCCCCGGTGATGACGGTCTCCAGCAGGGTGAACGCACAGGTGAAGGCGAGGACGGCACGCGGCATCGGGCGGCGCAGGACCAGGCCCGCGCAGGCGAACAGCGACATCACGACGAAGTAGGGCCCCGGCCGGTGCGCCGAGGCGTGCGGGCCCACGTACGCGCCGAGGAGGACGATCGTGAGGACGGCGGCGGCGAGGGCCGCGTCGGCGGCATAGGGGTGCGCGCGCAGCCAGCGGTGCGGGCGGGCGAGACCTGTGGTGGCGAGGGAGGTCATCGAGGGTCCCATCAGGAGGGCCCGGTGCCGGCGCGTCCCGCGGGACGTCCGCGGCCCGATCCCGCCGCGCCCCCGTCCCTGGGAGGGGACGGGGGCGCGGGGAGGTGCCGGAGTGTGCCGGGGCCGCTTCGGCCGGACGAGCGGGGGCGGACCGGGAGCCGGGAGGTCAGCCGGGGATGAGACCGTCGTCGCTGAGCATCTCGCGCACCTCCGACAGGGAGGCGTCGGGCGCGGGCAGAATCAGCTCGGAGGGCTCGAGGGAGTCGTCGGGCAGCGGATCGCCCAGCCGGCGAACGGCGTCGAGCAGCGCGCCCAGCGTGCGGTGGAAGCCCTCCTCGTCACCGCTCTCCATCTCGGCGAGCAGCTCGTCGTCGAGCGTGTTCAGCTCCACGAAGTGGCTGTCGGCCAGCTTCAGCTGCCCTTCCCCCATGATCCGCACGATCATGACGGTCTCCCTCGGTCGGGTGCGGTGCTTAACCAGTGGCTTACCGGGTGTCCTACTGCTTGTCGAACCGCGGCTGGTCCTGGGTCGTCTGCGGCCGCCCGGCCGCACCGCCCTCGATGGCCTGCTGCCCGGCGCTGGTCCCGCCCGCCAGCTCCGCCTTCATGCGCTGGAGCTCCAGCTCCACGTCCGAGCCGCCCGAGAGGCGGTCCAGCTCGGCGGTGATGTCGTCCTTGGCCGTGCCCGTCGGGTCGTCGAGGGCACCCGAGGCGAGCAGCTCGTCGATGGCACCGGCGCGCGCCTGCATCTGCTGGGTCTTGTCCTCGGCGCGCTGGATGGCCATGCCGACATCGCCCATCTCCTCGGAGATGCCCGAGAAGGCCTCGCCGATCCGGGTCTGGGCCTGGGCGGCGGTGTAGGTGGCCTTGATGGTCTCCTTCTTCGTGCGGAAGGCGTCGACCTTGGCCTGCAGACGCTGCGCGGCGAGGGTGAGCTTCTCCTCCTCGCCCTGGAGGGTCTGGTGCTGCGTCTCCAGGTCGCTGACCTGCTGCTGCAGCGCGGCCCGCCGGGACAGCGCCTCACGCGCCAGATCCTCACGGCCGAGCGCCAGCGCCTTGCGGCCCTGGTCCTCCAGCTTGGACGACTGGCCCTGCAGCTGGTTCAGCTGGAGTTCCAGACGCTTGCGGGACGTCGCCACGTCGGCGACTCCCCGGCGTACCTTCTGGAGCAGCTCGAGCTGCTTCTGGTACGAGTAGTCAAGGGTCTCGCGCGGATCCTCGGCCCGGTCCAGGGCCTTGTTGGCCTTCGCGCGGAAAATCATCCCCATACGCTTCATGACACCGCTCATGGGCCTCGCGCGCCCCCTTCTGACGGACTTTTCGGCTCCGGCACATCTCTCAGAACCCACAGTACGGGCCCTGCTTCCATTACCGCACTGTTCGGGCCCGGATGCGCTCCTCCTCCAGGACGATCACAAGGTCGCCGCCCTCCGGCGCAAGGAGTAGACGTACCCCCGGGAAGCGGTCGGGGGCCCGCCGGGGAGCCGCCGGGGGAGCCACGGGGAGCACCGCCGTTGCCGGATCGTTCCCCATGGGGCTGGGGTACACACCTGGATACCCGTACCCTTGGGTTTTGTGTTCCGAAGCCGTTCGAAGGATGAGCAGGCCGCCGCCGCCAAGGTGACCGCGGACCAGCCCCAGCAGCCCCGTGACCCGCAGGCCCCCAAGGGCCGCCCCACCCCCAAGCGCAGCGAGGCGACCTCGCAGCGCCGCAGCCTGGCCGGTACGCCGACCAATCGCAAGGACGCCGTCAAGCGTCAGCGCGAGGCCCGGCGCGCGGACCTGGCCAAGCAGCGCGAGGCCCTCGCCAGCGGGGACGAGCGCTTCCTGCCCGCCCGCGACAAGGGCCCGATCCGCCGCTTCGCGCGCGACTTCGTGGACTCGCGGTACTCCGTGGCGGAGTTCTTCCTGCCGCTCGCCGTGGTGATCCTGATCCTCAGCATGATCAACAAGGGTGACTTCCAGTCGCTCGTGCTGCTGCTGTGGCTCGTCGTGATCCTGCTGATCGTGATCAACTCCGTGATCACGGCCATGAGCCTCAAGCGTGCCCTCAAGCAGCGCTTCCCCGACGAGAACCTCCGCGGCGCGGTGCCGTACGCCCTGATGCGTACGCTCCAGATGCGCCGGCTGCGTCTCCCGAAGCCGAAGGTCAAGCGCGGGGAGCGGCCCTGAGCGCCCTGTCGGGCTTCGGCGGCGGTGCGCAGGGCTGGCTGAGCGGTCTCGGCGGGTTACGGAACACCGTCCGCCAGGAGCTGGTGGCCCGCCAGCTGGACGAGCAGATAGCCGCGCGTTTCCCGGTCGGCCGACGGCTGCGCGTGCTCGACGTGGGCCTCGGCCAGGGCACGCAGGCACTGCGGCTGGCCCGCGCCGGCCATGAGGTCACGGGCCTGGAGTCCGACCCGCGCATGGTGGCCGCGGTCCGCGAGGCGCTGGCCGCCGAGCCCGAGGGCATCCGCGAGCGGGTGCGGCTCATAGAGGGCGACGGCCGGGACACCGGCGCGCACTTCCTCCCGGGCGCCTTCGACATCGTGCTCTGCCACGGCGTCCTGATGTACGTACCGGAGCCGGACCCCATGCTCGCCGGCCTCGCCCGGGTGCTCGCGCCGGACGGCCTGCTCTCGCTGGTCGTCCGCAACGCGGACGCGCTCGCGCTGCGGCCGGGGCTGAGCGGGGACTGGGAGGGCGCCCTGGCGGCCTTCGACTCGCCCGCCTACACCAACCGGATCGGCCTGCGCGCGCGGGCGGACCGGCTGGAGACCCTGACGGCGACCCTCGCCGGGATCGGCGCACCCCTGCATGCCTGGTACGGCGTGCGTGTCTTCACCGACCAGGCGCCGGACGATTGCCAGCCGCCCCCGGCCGAGGAGCTGGAGCGCGTCCTGGCCGCGGAGGACCGTGCCGGGCGCACCGACCCGTACCGCCGGGTCGCTGCGCTCTTGCACCTGTGTGGTGTCCGGGGTTAGCAAAGCGCCGGACGGGCTGCTGTGCCTTGTCCTCAAGCGCCGGACGGGCTGCTGTGCCTTGTCCTCAAGCGCCGGACGGGCTTGGCGGCTGAGCTCGGCCAAAACCAGCCCGTCCGGCGATTGAGGACACCGCCGCGCAGCGGAGGTGCGGGCGCCCCCGCTCCGGCGCGAGCCGGTCAGGCGTCCGCGGCCGCGCGCAGGCTCATCACGTAGATCTCCGTGTCGTCCTCGAAGAGCGTCACCCGCTCCGCGCCGCCGTCGAGCAGTTCCTTCCAGACCTCGCCGATCCAGGACTCCGCGTCCCCTTGCGTGGTGAACTCCTCCGGCTCCACCGCGGGTGACGTCTCCGTCCCGTCGGCCTTCTCGAACCGCCACGACCACACCATGTCCGCCTCCTGAGTTCTGCCTGCGTTCCTCAAGTGCCACGTGCTGTGCAACGCAGCCTAACGGTCCGTAAAGGACGTGAAAGGGTGAGCCCCGCGCGCCCGTCGCGCGGGGACGCGAGACGATCGACCTGTGGAACTGACTCTGCTCGGCACCGGAGCCCCCGACGGGCTGCCGCGCCCCGGCTGCCCCTGCGCGTCCTGCGCCACCGCCGTCGGCGACGAGGCGCGGGCCGCGACCGCGCTCCTCGTCGACGGGGCGCTGCTCCTGGACCTCACCCCGGGGCCCGCCTTCGCCGCCGCCCGGGCGGGGCGGTCGATCGCCGGGGTGCGGCAGGTGCTGCTCTCGCATCCGCACGACGGGCCCGCCGTGGAGTTCCCGGCCGGGCTGCCCGCGCCGGGGCGGGTGCCGGACGGCCGTGAGCTGGCGGTGATCAGCGGGCACCGGGTCCGGGCGATGGCCCTGGACGCGCCGGGCACCGGATACGAGGTGACGGGCCCGGAGGGCGAGCGGCTGCTCTATCTGCCGCCGGGGGCCTCCCCGGCGGGGCTCGCGCCGCTGGGCTCCCCGGGCCCGTACGACATGGTGCTGCTCGACGTCCTCGGCCGGCCGGACGCCCTGGCCCGGCTGCGGGAGACGGGGGCGGTCGGCGCGACGACGGACGTGCTCGCCGTCCACCTCGACCACGACGTGCCGCCGGGCCGTGAGCTGCACCGCAGGCTGGCGGCGCTCGGGGCGCGGACCGTGCCGGACGGCACGACGCTCGTGGTCGGCGACTACCACGCGGTGCCGGATCTGCCCCGGCGGACGCTGGTGCTGGGCGGGGCCCGATCGGGCAAGTCGGTGGAGGCCGAGCGGCGGCTGGAGGGGTTCCCGGACGTGGTCTACGTCGCCACGGGCGGCACCCGCGAGGGCGACCGGGAGTGGGCGGCACGGATCGCCCTGCACCGCGAACGCCGGCCGGGCTCCTGGCGCACGGCCGAGACCTGCGACCTGGTGCCGCTGCTGGCGGAGGACGGCCCGGCCCTGCTGATCGACTGCCTCGGGCTGTGGCTGACCGGCGCGATGGACTCCGTGGAGGCCTGGGACGACGCCGTCTGGGCGAACGGCGGCGCGCGGGCCCTGGCCAAGCGCGTCGCGGAGCTGGCCGCGGCCGTCCGGGCCACCCCCCGCACGGTCGTCCTGGTGAGCAACGAGGTCGGCTCGGGCGTCGTCCCGGCCACCGCTTCCGGCCGTCGCTTCCGCGACGAGCTCGGCCGGCTGAACACCGCGGTGGCCGCCGAGTGCGAGCACGTCCTGCTGGTGGTGGCGGGCCAGGCGCTGCCGCTGCGCGGCTGACCCCCAACTCCGCCCGGAGCCCCGGCATCTGACGGGCACGACGCTGCGTAGGCTGGGCGCATGACTGTGCCCAGCGGCGACCGGCCCGTACGCCCCATCCGAGTCCTGCTCGCCGACGACCAGGCACTGCTGCGCAGCGCGTTCCGGGTGCTGGTGGACTCGGAGCCGGACATGGAGGTGGTGGGGGAGGCCGCGGACGGGGCGCAGGCGCTCGAACTCGCCCGTTCCCAGGCCCCCGACGTGGTCCTGATGGACATCCGGATGCCCGGCACCGACGGCCTCGCCGCGACCCGCGCGATCTGCTCCGACCGCGCTCTCGCGGAGGTGCGGGTGGTGATGCTGACGACGTTCGAGGTCGACGAGTACGTGGTGCGGTCGCTGCGCGCGGGCGCCTCGGGGTTCCTCGGCAAGGGCGCGGAGCCGGAGGAGCTGCTGGCGGCGATCAGGATCGCGGCGGCGGGGGAGGCGCTGCTGTCACCCGCCGCGACGAAGGGGCTGATCGCGAAGTTCCTGGCGCAGGGCGGGGAGTACGACGGCCCGGCCGGTTCCACCGTGCGGCTCGACGTCCTCACCGGGCGGGAGCGCGAGGTCCTGGTCCAGGTGGCGGGCGGGCTGTCCAACGACGAGATCGGCGAGCGGCTGACGGTCAGCCCGCTGACCGTCAAGACCCATGTCAACCGTGCGATGGCCAAGCTCGGCGCCCGTGACCGGGCGCAGCTGGTCGTGATCGCGTACGAGACGGGGCTGGTGCGGCCGCGAGGGGACTGAGCCGTGCCCTCGGGGGCCGGACGGGCTTCGAGCCCGTCCGGCCCCCGAGGACGGCAACCGCTACGGAAGCGCCAGCATCCGCTCCAGGGCCAGCTTGGAGAAGCTCGCGACCTCGGGGTCGACCTCGATCCGGTTCACGACCTTGCCGTCCGCCAGCGACTCCAGCGCCCACACCAGGTGCGGCAGGTCGATGCGGTTCATGGTCGAGCAGAAGCAGACCGTCTTGTCGAGGAAGACGATCTCCTTGCCCTGGTCGGCGAAACGGTTCGCGAGCCGGCGGACCAGGTTGAGCTCGGTGCCGATGGCCCACTTCGACCCGGCCGGGGCGGCCTCCAGGGTCTTGATGATGTACTCCGTCGAGCCGACGTAGTCCGCCGCCGCCACGACCTCGTGCCGGCACTCGGGGTGCACCAGCACGTTGACGCCCGGGATGCGCTCGCGCACGTCGTTGACCGAGTCCAGCGAGAAACGGCCGTGCACGGAGCAGTGGCCGCGCCACAGGATCATCTTCGCCGCGCGCAGCTCCTCGACGGTCAGGCCGCCGTTCGGCTTGTGCGGGTTGTACAGCACGCAGTCGTCCAGGGACATGCCCATGTCGCGGACGGCGGTGTTGCGGCCCAGGTGCTGGTCGGGGAGGAAGAGGATCTTCTCACCCTGCTCGAAGGCCCAGTTCAGCGCCCGCTCGGCGTTGGAGGAGGTGCAGATCGTGCCGCCGTGCTTGCCGGTGAAGGCCTTGATGTCGGCCGAGGAGTTCATGTACGAGACCGGGACGGTCACGTCGGCTATGCCGGCCTCGGTGAGGACGTCCCAGCACTCGGCGACCTGTTCGGCGGTGGCCATGTCGGCCATCGAGCAGCCCGCGGCCAGGTCCGGCAGGACGACCTGCTGGTCCTCCGTGGTCAGGATGTCCGCGGACTCGGCCATGAAGTGCACACCGCAGAAGACGATGTACTCGGCGTCGGGCCGGGCGGCCGCGTCGCGCGCGAGCTTGAAGGAGTCCCCGGTCACATCCGCGAACTCGATGACCTCGTCGCGCTGGTAGTGGTGGCCGAGCACGAAGACCTTGTTGCCGAGCTTCGCCTTGGCCGCGCGGGCGCGCTCCACCAGGTCCGGGTCGGACGCCGCCGGCAGATCGCCGGGGCACTCCACACCGCGCTCGCTGCGGGGGTCGGACTCACGGCCGAGCAGCAGGAGGGCGAGGGGCGAAAGAGAAGGAGCCTGGACATCCAAGGGTTGGGCGGTGGTCACGACACGCACCCTTTCTGTTCTGCGGACGGCCGATCCGGCCTTGTCGTCAAGTTGACGCTATCTATCATAACTGCTTCACGTCAGTTTGACGATGACGATCGCGTCGATGTGACGCATTCCCGATCCGGCGGGCTGTGTGCGAGCATGAAAGACGGAAGTCAGAAGTCCAGGCCCGGAATGAATCCGCGGCCTCGCCGGTTGCAGCCGACGGCAAGCAGTCCGCACCGAACCCGGGAGTGAAGCAGATGTCCGTTCAGGACGAGAAGACCACTGTGAGCGACGGCATCCTCCTGTCCGACGCCGCCGCCGCCAAGGTCAAGGGCCTGCTCGAGCAGGAAGGCCGCGAGGACCTCGCGCTGCGCGTCGCCGTTCAGCCCGGTGGCTGCTCCGGCCTGCGTTACCAGCTCTTCTTCGACGAGCGCTCGCTCGACGGTGACGTGGTCAAGGACTTCGACGGCGTCAAGGTCGTCACCGACCGGATGAGCGCCCCGTACCTGGGCGGCGCCTCCATCGACTTCGTCGACACCATCGAGAAGCAGGGCTTCACGATCGACAACCCGAACGCCACGGGCTCCTGCGCCTGCGGCGACTCGTTCAGCTAGTCGGGCCGGGCCGGGCACCCCGGTCCCCAGCCGTACGTACGAAGGCGGCGCCCCCATCGCGGGGGCGCCGCCTTCGTACGTACGGGTCCGGAGCTACTTCGCCTGCTTCTCCGCCACGCGCTCGCCGCTCTTGGCGTCCACGACCTTCCGGTCCTCCAGCGGCTCCTCCAGCGTCACCGTCTTTTCGAACGACTTCGCCATCATCACGCAGACCTTGCCGGGCTCCTTCTCCGTGCCCGTGATCTTCACCTCCACCTCGTCCGAGGACTCCTCGGCGGAGGCGGAGAAGTCACTGCACACCCCGCCCCAGAAGCGCAGGGTGAGCTTGTCGCCGTCCACGGTGTAGGACTCCACCGGCAGCGGTCCGGACTTCGGCGGGACGGACGACGGCTTTCCGGTCGGGCCGTCGGGGCCGGCGCCGGCTTGGCGATGAACTTCGGGTCCACCGCCGGCTGGGCGATCGTGATCGTGCCCTTCTTGTCCGCCTTGTCGGTGCCGGGCTGCTGGACCTGGAAGAGCCACGACGGCACCAGCGCCTGCCGCCCGCCCACCGAGTGCGTGGCCAGCGCGAACGAGGCGCCGCGCACCAGCGCGGGCTCCCGCTGCTTCGTCGCCCCGGGGTCCGTCTCCGGGCACGGCGGGGTCGGCTGCACGGCCTTGTCGCCGCTCTCCCCGTCCTGCCCGTCCGCCCCGTCCTTGCCGTGCGGGACCGCCGACGCGCAGCCGCCGATGACGACCCGGCCGGTGCCGCCGCCCTTGTTCAGCTCCTTGAGCGCCTCCGCGGCCGTGATCAGCGGGTACGTGGCGCCCTTCTTCGGCATCTGGAGCGCTCCGCTGCCGCCCACCAGCTGCGCGTCGGCGCCGACCTTCAGACTGGTCTGCCAGCCGTAGGTGGGCACACCGCCGAGCACCGGCTCCGCCGTGACGGTCCGCACGGCCCCGAAGAGCCCGCTCGCGTCGATCTTGGCGTCGTCCTGGCCGAGCTCCTTGAGCACGGGAGCGGCCGCCTGCTTGGCCTTGTCCTCCGACACGGGCCCCTCGGCGCCGTCCGAGGGCGAAGGGGAACCGCCGTCCCGGAAGGACGGGCACGGCTTCGACGCCGTCGTCCCCGAGGGGTCGGCGCCGGACAGCTCCATCGTCTTCTCCGGCCCTCCGCCCGACGGCGGCACACAGGGCTTGCCGCCCGGGATGCCGTACCGCGAGAACGACCAGTTGCCCGGCCCCGTCCGCTGCACCTGAAGGGTCGGCCCGGCCGCGTCCGGCGTGCCGCCCACCTGCCACACGTCCTTCTCCAGCCGGGGTGTGCCCGACACCTTCAGCACCTTCGCCAGGGCCGCCACCTCGCTCCGGCCGACCTCGCGCCCCGGCAGATGGACGGCGGCGGTCCGCGGCCCGTCGGGCAGCTTCCCCTCGGCCCGGTACCGGACGCCGTTCGGGTCGGGCTCGCCCACCGCGATGCCCCGGGTGGGGCCGCTGCCCCCGCCCGCCCGGCCGTAGCCGTCCAGGGCGAGCGGCGCCGGGGCGCCGTTCTCACCGGGTGTGCCGGGCGGGCTCGCGTCCTTGCCGTCGGCCGCGGTGGTGGCCCAGTACGCGCCGCCGCCACCGGCCAGCAGCACCGCCGCCGCCACCGATACGACCGCCAACGGCGAATGCTTCCGCCGGCGCTTGCTGTCGGGGGTGCCGCCTTCGGTGCTCACCACATCGCTCCTTCGCTCCGCTCAATGTGTGTACTGCGCCATCCCCCGTGAGGGGGACGCCGCTTGGACGGAACACAGGAGCGAGCGGTTCCACGAAGCCTTCCGGGCGGCCCCGGGAGCCGTCAGTCGCCGTAGTCCGACATGCCGTCGATCAGCCGTGCGGAGGCGACGGGCACCGCGACGCCGTGGATGCGCGACGGCGGTACGGGCGCGGACGCGGGGGCCGGGGTGCTGCTCGTCCAGTGCGGTGCCATCGCCGCGCAACAGCCGCGCAGCTCCGCCAGCGACTCGGGATCGTTCGCGGAAGTGAGAGTGACGTCCTTCACAGGGTTCGGCATACCCGCACCGTAAGCACCGTACGGCACACGGAGAAAGGCCTACTATTTGGTAATTTTGGCCGCTCAGTGGCTTGAAACGAGCACGGCGACGGTATCCGGACCCGGTAGCGTGGTGTGGCTCTTCTTGTTTTTCTCCTTATGTCACCTCGCCCCGCAGGGAGCAGACCAGCCGTGCGTATCGCAGTCACCGGCTCCATCGCCACCGACCACCTGATGACTTTCCCCGGCCGCTTCGCCGATCAGCTCGTGGCGGACCAGCTGCACACCGTTTCGCTGTCCTTCCTCGTCGACGAGCTCGACGTCCGCCGGGGCGGCGTCGGCCCCAACATCTGCTTCGGCATGGGCGTGCTCGGTCTGCGCCCGGTGCTGGTCGGCGCCGCCGGCCAGGACTTCGCCGAATACCGCGCGTGGCTCGACCGGCACGGCGTCGACACCGCGTCGGTGCGGATCTCCGAGGTCCTGCACACGGCCCGCTTCGTCTGCACGACGGACACCGACCACAACCAGATCGCGTCGTTCTACACCGGCGCGATGAGCGAGGCCCGCCAGATCGAGCTGCACCCGGTCGCCGAGCGGGTCGGCGGGCTCGACCTCGTCCTGATCGGCGCGGACGACCCCGAGGCGATGCTGCGCCACACCGAGGAGTGCCGCACCCGTGCCATCCCCTTCGCGGCCGACCCCTCCCAGCAGCTCGCCCGCCTGGAGGGCGACGACATCCGCCTGCTGATCGAGGGCGCCACGTACCTGTTCACCAACGAGTACGAGAAGGCCCTGATCGAGTCCAAGACGGGCTGGACGGACGCCGAGGTCCTCGCCAAGGTCGGCACCCGCGTCACCACCCTCGGCGCGCGCGGCGTCCGCATCGAGCGCACCGGCGAGCCCGCCATCGAGGTCGGCTGCGCCCAGGAAGAGGCCAAGGTCGACCCGACGGGCGTCGGCGACGCCTTCCGCGCGGGCTTCCTCGCGGGCCTGACCTGGGAGCTCTCCGTCGAGCGCGCCGCGCAGCTGGGCTGCATGCTCGCGACGCTCGTCATCGAGACCCTCGGCACCCAGGAGTACGAGCTGCGCCGCGGCCACTTCATGGACCGCTTCGCCAAGGCGTACGGCGAGGACGCGGCCGCCGAGGTCAAGGCTCACCTGGCGTAACCCGGGGCTCCGCCCCGGACCCCGGTCCTCAAACGCCGGACGGGCTGCAATGCAGCCCGTCCGGCTGCGCCCTAGACGCGACGCCGCACCACGTACGCCGCGCCCCGCTCCGCCGGGCGCTCGCCCACGTACTCCTGGTCCCGCATCGCGCACCACGCCGGGATGTCCAGCCGGGCCGCCTCGTCGTCGGACAGCACCGTGACCAGGCCGCCCGTCGGCACCTCGCCGATGACCTTCGCCAGCTCGATCACCGGGATCGGGCACCGCTTGCCGAGCGCGTCCAGGACCAGCTCCGGGGTACCGCCGGCCGCGGCCGGGGCCCCCGTGGGCGCACCCAGCTGTTCCCGCACGGACGACACCACCCGGGGCAGCACCTCCAGGAAACCCTCGACGTCCTCCTCGGTCGTGCCCGTCGGCAGCGACACCCGGATGTTGCCCTCCGACAGCGCCCCCATCGCCCGCAGCACATGGCTCGGGGCCAGCGTGCTGGAGGTGCAGGAGGAGCCGGAGGAGACGGAGAAGCCGGCCCGGTCCAGGGCGTGCAGCAGGGTCTCACCGTCGACATACAGACACGAGAAGGTGACCAGATGCGGCAGTCGCCGCTCCGGGTCGCCGACGACCTCGACGTCCGGTACGAGCTGTGGCACCCGCTCCCGGATCCGGTCCACCAGAGCCCGCAGCCGGGCCCCTTCGGCCGCCGCCTCCTGCCGTACGGCCCGCAGTGACGCGGCCGCCGCGATGATCGCGGGCAGGTTCGGGAAGCCGGGCGCCCGGCCCGACTCCCGCTCGTCCGCCGGCCCCCGCGCGGCGAACCGCACGCCCTTGCGCACGGCCAGCAGGCCCACCCCCGACGGCCCGCCCCACTTGTGCGCGCTCGCCGTCAGCAGGGACCAGCCGCCGGTGACCGGACCCCAGCCGAGCGACTGGGCGGCGTCCACGAGCAGCGGCACCCCCGCCGCCCGGCAGGCCTCGGCCACCTCGGCCACCGGCTGCTCCGTGCCCACCTCGTGGTTGGCCGACTGCAGCGCGGCCAGCGCGGTGTCCGGGCGCAGCGCCGCCGCGAACGTCCCGGGCTCGACCCGGCCCGTACGGTCCACCGGGACCTCGGTGACCGCGCCGCCCGCCGCCTGGAGCTCCGCCGCGCTCTGCAGCACGGCGGAGTGCTCGACGGCGGACACCGCCAGATGGCGGCCCACGCGCCGGCGGCCCGCGAGCGCCCCGGCGATCCCGTCGTGCAGGGCGCGGGTACCCGATGGGGTGAAGACGAGCTCGTCGGGCCGGCAACCGACGGCCTCCGCCGCGGCCTCGCGCGCGGCGTCCAGCAACAGCCGGGCCCGGCGGCCCTCCCGGTAGAGCCGCGCCGGGTCGGCCCAGCCCTCGTCGAGGGCGGCGAGCAGCGCCTGACGGGCGACGGGGTGCAGGGGGGCGGCGGACGCGGTGTCGAAGTAGGGCACGTGAGGAACGCTAACGCGCGGCGCGGCGGAAGCCGCGCTGCGGCGAGGAAGCGGCAGCCCCCGCCGGGGGAGCCTCTTCCCGTGGTGTCACCCGTGCACACGTGTGCGGAATGCGCGCCGGCCCCGTCCGCGGCCGATGGGACGGGGGGCCGGGGTGGCGGTCACCGGGCCTGCGGTGGGTCTCGCGCGCCCGCCACACCCGCCACCCCCGCACGGCCTCCGGCATCCGCTCCGTCGGTGACGCAGCCGCAGGTCGCGGCCGTCTGACGGTCCTCCAGATGGCCCACGGAGCCCCAGATTCCATCCCTTCGGGGAGTGACCCGGCGCGTTGGGCACCCTCCCCGCGCGACCCCAAATAGCGTCCAGTAGGGTTTGGTCCGCATAAACATCCAAACCCCTGCCCGCAGCGGGCCGGCGACCGACCCGAGACGGCCGCAGCCGGCCGCACGGGCGAGACTCTCGGGAAGGCGCTACGTGAGTCCCAACGGCTCCGACCGCTCGTCGCGGCGCCCGGTGCGGCGGAAGCTGCTGCAGGCGCTGGCCGCGGGCGCTGTCCTTGCGACCGCCACCGGTTGCACATCGAAGGACTTCCCCCGCCTCGGAATGCCCACTCCCGTCACGGAAGAGGCGCCGCGGATCCTCTCCCTGTGGCAAGGCTCTTGGGCCGCCGCCCTCGCGGTCGGCGTTCTGGTGTGGGGCCTGATCATCTGGAGCGTCATCTTCCACCGGCGCAGCCGGAGCAAGGTGCAGGTCCCTCCGCAGACCCGGTACAACATGCCCATCGAGGCGCTGTACACCGTGGTCCCGATCATCATCGTCTCGGTGCTCTTCTATTTCACCGCGCGCGATGAGAACAAGCTCCTGACCAACCCCGAGAAGCCGCAGCACGTCATCAACGTGGTCGGTTTCCAGTGGAGCTGGGCGTTCAACTACATGGAGAACGTCGACGGCAACGCCGCCACCCCGGCCAAGCCGCTCCGCGAGAACAAGGAGCTGGACGCGATCCCCGACCGGTTCCTGAAGAAGGCACCGGCCGGCGCCGAGGGCGTCTACGACGTCGGTGTCCCCGGTGACCGGAACCCGCAGAACAACAACCCGGGCCCCACGCTGTGGCTGCCCAAGGGTGAGACGGTCCAGTTCATCCTGACCTCGCGGGATGTCATCCACTCCTTCTGGGTGGTGCCCTTCCTGATGAAGCAGGACGTCTTCCCGGCGCACACCAACAGCTTCACGGTGACTCCGAACAAGGAGGGCACCTTCATGGGCAAGTGCGCCGAGCTCTGCGGCCAGGACCACTCCCGGATGCTCTTCAACGTCAAGGTCGTCTCTCCTGAGCGTTACCGGGCGCACCTGAAGGAGCTGGCGGCAAAGGGCCAGACCGGCTACCAGCCGGCGGGCATCGCGCAGACCCCTCACGCGAAGAACGCGGAGACCAAGAACAAGTGAGCATCCTCAACGAACCCCAGGGTGCCGCCGCCGCGACAGCCACGGCAGCACCGCCCGTACGCCAGAAGCAGCCCGGCAGTAATGTGATCAAGTGGCTCACCACCACTGACCACAAGACGATCGGCACGCTGTACCTGGTCACGTCGTTCGCGTTCTTCTGCATCGGCGGCGTGATGGCGCTCCTCATGCGCGCCGAACTCGCCCGTCCCGGCACGCAGATCATGTCGAACGAGCAGTTCAACCAGGCGTTCACGATGCACGGCACGATCATGCTGCTGATGTTCGCGACGCCGCTGTTCGCCGGATTCGCGAACTGGATCATGCCGCTGCAGATCGGCGCGCCCGATGTGGCGTTCCCGCGGCTGAACATGTTCGCCTACTGGCTCTACCTCTTCGGCTCGCTGATCGCGGTGGCCGGCTTCCTCACCCCGCAGGGTGCCGCCGACTTCGGCTGGTTCGCCTACACCCCGCTGTCGGACGCGGTCCGTTCGCCGGGTGTCGGCGCCGATATGTGGATCATGGGTCTGGCCTTCTCCGGCTTCGGCACGATCCTCGGTTCGGTCAACTTCATCACCACGATCATCTGCATGCGCGCGCCCGGCATGACGATGTTCCGCATGCCGATCTTCACGTGGAACGTCCTGCTGACCGGTGTCCTGGTCCTGCTGGCCTTCCCGGTGCTCGCCGCCGCGCTGTTCGCCCTGGAGGCGGACCGTAAATTCGGTGCGCAGATCTTCAACCCGGCCAACGGTGGCGGACTGCTCTGGCAGCACCTCTTCTGGTTCTTCGGACACCCAGAGGTGTACATCATCGCGCTGCCGTTCTTCGGCATCATTTCCGAGGTCATCCCGGTCTTCTCCCGTAAGCCGATGTTCGGCTACATCGGTCTGATCGCCGCGACGATTTCGATCGCCGGTCTGTCGGTGACGGTGTGGGCGCACCACATGTACGTCACCGGTGGTGTGCTGTTGCCCTTCTTCTCCTTCATGACCTTCCTGATCGCGGTCCCGACCGGTGTGAAGTTCTTCAACTGGATCGGCACCATGTGGAAGGGCTCGCTGTCCTTCGAGACCCCGATGCTGTGGGCCGTCGGCTTCCTGATCACCTTCACCTTCGGTGGTCTGACCGGCGTCATCCTGGCCTCGCCCCCGATGGACTTCCACGTCTCCGACTCGTACTTCGTGGTCGCGCACTTCCACTACGTCATCTTCGGCACCGTGGTGTTCGCGATGTTCTCCGGCTTCCACTTCTGGTGGCCGAAGTTCACGGGCAAGATGCTGGACGAGCGCCTGGGCAAGATCACCTTCTGGACGCTGTTCGTGGGCTTCCACGGCACGTTCCTGGTGCAGCACTGGCTGGGTGCCGAGGGCATGCCGCGTCGCTACGCGGACTACCTCGCGGCCGACGGCTTCACCCTGCTGAACACCATCTCGACGATCAGCTCGTTCCTGCTCGGTCTGTCGATGCTGCCCTTCATGTACAACGTGTGGAAGACCGCGAAGTACGGCAAGAAGGTGGAGGTCGACGACCCGTGGGGCTACGGCCGTTCGCTGGAGTGGGCGACGTCCTGCCCGCCGCCGCGGCACAACTTCCTCACCCTGCCGCGGATCCGGTCCGAATCCCCGGCGTTCGACCTGCACCACCCGGAGATCGCGGCTCTCGAGCTCGAAGAGAACCTCTCCGCGGATGACAAGGCCCTCGCGGGTGGCAAGGAGGCCGGCAAGTGAAGATCCAAGGACGGATGTTCATCTGGCTCGCCGTCTTCATCCTCGCCATGGCGGCCGTCTACGGCGTGTGGTCGAAGGAGCCGGTCGGTACCACGGCGCTGTTCATGGCCTTCGGCCTGAGCATCATGATCGGCTACTACCTGGCGTTCACCGCGCGCCGGGTGGACACCGGTGCCCAGGACGACAAGGACGCGGACGTCGCGGACGACGCCGGTGAGCTGGGCTTCTTCGCCCCGCACAGCTGGCAGCCGCTGTCCCTGGCCGTCGGTGGCGCGATCGCCTTCCTGGGCGTCATCTTCGGCTGGTGGCTGATGTACTTCGGAGCGCCGATCATCATGATCGGTCTCTTCGGCTGGGTGTTCGAGTTCTACCGCGGCGCGGACCAGAACCAGTAGGTTCACCGCACGTCGGCGATCGGGCCCCGCACACCTCGGTGTGCGGGGCCCGATCGCGTTTGCACCCGTTCGGAGTCACCCCGCGAGCCCCGCCTGGCGTTCCTCCCTACCGTGGTGACCATGAGCCACTCACCTCGACGCCGCACGGCGCTCGCCTGCGCCATGCTGGCGATTCCCGTGGCGCTGGGGGCCGCCGCGTGCGGCGGCTCGTCCAACCCCCTGGCCGCCAAGCCCTACGACGCCACCCGGAACGTGTCCCTCACCAGTGCCCGGGAAGGCAAGCCGGCCGACCCGAGCAAGCCGCTGGAGGTACGGGCCGAGCACGGTGACAAGATCACCGACGTCACCGCGACGGACGCCGCCGGGCGGTACGTCAAGGGCGAGCTGGCAGCCGACGGGTCCAGCTGGCACAGCACCGGCGCGCTGTCCGCCGGCGCGCACTACACCGTGCGCGTCAGCGTGGAGGACGAGGAGGGGGCCCAGGGGCGCCGGACGCTCGGTTTCGACACCAGCGCGGCCGACCGGCTGCTGCGCGTCACCTTCGGCCCGCAGAAGGGCACCTACGGCGTCGGACAGCCCATCACCGCCGAGCTCAGCGCCCCCGCCCCGGACCCCGCCGCGCGGGCCGTCATCGAACGCACCCTGCGCGTCGACTCCACCCCCGCCGTCGAGGGCGCCTGGCACTGGGTGGACAACCGG
Organism: Streptomyces syringium; assembly: GCF_017876625.1. Taxonomy (NCBI): domain Bacteria; kingdom Bacillati; phylum Actinomycetota; class Actinomycetes; order Kitasatosporales; family Streptomycetaceae; genus Streptomyces; species Streptomyces syringium. The sequence goes on along the minus strand of NZ_JAGIOH010000001.1, from coordinate 2,174,444 downwards.
ACGCTGCACTACCGTCCGCGCGAGTACTGGCCCGCCCACGCCACCATCGACGTGCGCTCCGGCCTGAACGGCATCAAGGTGGGCGCCGGTCTCTACGGCGGCCCCTCCACGCCCCTGAGGATCACCACCGGCGACCGCATCGAGGCCGTCACGGACGCGAGCGCGCACTACATGACCGTGCTGCGCAACGGCCAGCAGATCCGGTCCATCCCGGTGACCACCGGCAAGCCCGGCTTCGCCACCCGCAACGGGGTCAAGGTGATCCTCGGCCGGGAATCCTTCGTACGGATGCGCGGCACCAGCATCGGCATCGCGGAGGGCAGTTCGGACTCCTACGACCTGCCGGTCCACTGGGCCACCCGGGTCACCTGGAGCGGCGAGTACGTGCACGCCGCCCCCTGGTCCGTGGGATCGCAGGGGGCGGACAACGTCAGCCACGGCTGCACGGGGATGAGCACCGACAACGCCAAGTGGTTCTTCGACACCGTCAAGGTCGGCGACATCGTGAAGGTCATCGGCAGCACGGGGGAGACGATGACGCCGTTCGACAACGGCTTCGGCGACTGGAACATGCCCTGGGAGACATGGCGCAAGGGCAGTGCCCTCGTGGCCGGGAAGCAGGACGGGAGCAGCCCCGCCGATGCGGCCCGCCTGCGACCGAGGGTGTGACCGAGGGCGCAGGCGGCGGCGGGCCCCGCTGGGCCCGCCGGGGCCTGCGGGCGTGCCCTCAGCCCCGGGCCTCCTGCACCGCCGGTTCGGCGCGCAGCAGCCCGGCCAGGGCGTCGGCGAACGCCACCGGGTCCACCGGGTGCGTCACCACCGCCTCCGCCCGGCTCCAGGTGGCCAGCCAGGCGTCCTGCGGGCGCCCGATGAGCAGCAGCACGGGCGGGCAGCGGAAGACCTCGTCCTTGAGCTGCCGGCAGACGCCCATGCCGCCGGCGGGGGCCGTCTCGCCGTCCAGCACGCACACGTCGATGTGCCGCTCGTCCAGGGTCTTCAGGACGGCGGGCAGGGTCGCGCACTCCACGTACTCCACCGGCGGCACATCGGCCGCGGGACGCCGTCCCGCGGCCAGCCGCACCTGCTCCCGGGTGCCCGCGTCGTCGCTGTAGACCAGCACCGTGGCAGTCGGCTGCATCGTTCCTCCAGGCTCATGAACAGGCTCGTGAACAGAAGTGCGGACAAGCGTGCGGGCGGATTCCCGGGGACGGGCGCCACCTGGCGGATGCTACTCCGCGAGCGCCGCGCCGGAGGAGGGGTCGGCATCGGGGAAGATCGGCCGGACGTGCCGTCAGCACCGGTCGCGACGGGGCTCGCGGAGCCCTGCGGAACGTCTGCTTCCCCCCTTTGGGGGACGCTCGCAATGGGCCGTACGAGCAGGGCATACGCTCTTGACACACCGAACGGCACCCCCCGGAGTGAGCGCGAGATAAGGGACCGACATAATGTCGGTCGTGGCGACAGCAACAGCAGTAGATACCGGGCACGCGCACCCCTCGGTCAACCGACCGAACCTCACCAGCGTCGGAACCATCATCTGGCTGAGTTCCGAGCTGATGTTCTTCGCGGCCCTCTTCGCGATGTACTTCACCCTGCGATCGGTGATGGGCGCCGACCATTGGAAGGAAATGGCGGACAGCCTGAACCTTCCGTTCTCGGCGACCAACACCACGATCCTGGTGCTCTCCTCCCTCACCTGCCAGCTCGGTGTCTTTGCGGCCGAGCGCGGCGACGTGAAGAAGTTGCGCACATGGTTCGTGGTCACCTTCGTGATGGGTGCCATCTTCATCGGCGGCCAGGTCTTCGAGTACACCGAACTGGTCAAGAAGGACGGGCTCTCGCTCTCCTCCGACCCGTACGGCTCGGCCTTCTACCTGACGACCGGCTTCCACGGCCTGCATGTGACGGGCGGTCTCATCGCCTTCCTGCTGGTCCTGGGCAGGACGTACGCGGCCAAGAGGTTCACCCACCACCAGGCGACGGCGGCCATCGTCGTGTCCTACTACTGGCACTTCGTCGACGTGGTCTGGATCGGGCTCTTCGCCACGATCTACTTGATCAAGTAATCGGTCCCGCACCGGACCAACAGTCCAGCATCGACGCAGAAGATCCTGACACCGGGGTAATCCGTGAAAAAGCTCTCCGCACGACGACGCCATCCGCTGGCGGCGGTCGTCGTCCTACTCTTCGCGCTGGCGGTAACTGGGGGGCTGTACGCCGCGTTCGCGCCCGCGGACACGGCCAAGGCCGATGACACCGCCCAGTCCCTTGCCATCGAGGAGGGCAAGAAGCTCTACTCCGTGGGCTGCGCAAGCTGCCACGGCACCGGCGGTCAGGGCACCACCGACGGCCCGAGCCTGGTCGGCGTGGGTGCCGCGGCCGTCGACTTCCAGGTCGCCACCGGCCGCATGCCGCTGCAGCAGCAGGGCGCCCAGGCGCCCAAGAAGAAGGCGATCTACTCGCAGGCCGAGATCGACCAGCTCGCCGCGTACATCGCCTCGCTCGGCGCCGGCCCCTCGGTTCCGTCCAAGAGCCAGTACAGCCCGGACGGCGCGGACATCGCCAAGGGTGGGGAGCTCTTCCGTACGAACTGCGCCCAGTGCCACAACTTCACCGGCAAGGGTGGCGCTCTCTCGAACGGCAAGTACGCCCCGCCGCTCGACGATGTCGACCCGAAGCACATCTACGAGGCCATGCAGACCGGCCCGCAGAACATGCCTTCCTTCCCCGACACCACGATGACGGAGAAGAACAAGAAGGACATCATCGCGTACCTCGACACGGTCAACAGCAGCAAGTCGGAGAGCCCGGGCGGCCTCGAACTGGGTGGGCTCGGCCCGGTCAGTGAGGGTCTGTTCGCGTGGATCTTCGGTCTGGGTGCGATGATCGCCGTCGCCATCTGGGTCGCGGCCCACACCGCTAAGGCCAAGAAGTCATGAGTAGCCAAGACATTCCAGAAGAGAACCTGCCGAGCACGCAGGGCGACGCGCACGCCACCGCCGTAGCCGTCGCGGGCGACCCGTTCGCCGACCCCGGCCTGCCGCCGCACGAGCACCGCATCCAGGACATCGACGAGCGGGCCGCCAAGCGCTCCGAGCGCGTGGTCGCGTTCCTGTTCGTCCTGTCGATGCTGGCGACCGTCGGCTTCATCGCCTCGTACGTGACCCTGCCGGTCGACAAGATCGTCTACATCTTCCCGCTCGGTCACATCAGCGCGCTGAACTTCGCGCTGGGCATGACCCTCGGTGTGGCGCTGTTCTGCATCGGCGCGGGCGCGGTCCACTGGGCCCGCACCCTGATGTCCGACGTCGAGCACGCCGACGAGCGGCACCCCATCGCCGCCGAGCCCGAGGTCAAGGCCAAGGTCCTGGCCGACTTCAAGCAGGGCGCGGAGGAGTCGACCTTCGGCCGGCGCAAGCTGATCCGCAACACCATGTTCGGCGCGCTGGCCCTGGTGCCGCTCTCCGGTGTGGTGCTGCTGCGCGACCTCGGTCCGCTGCCGGGCACCAAGCTCCGCAAGACCGCCTGGTCCGCGGGCAAGATGCTGATCAACCAGAACACGAATCAGCCGCTGCGCCCCGAGGACATCCAGGTCGGGTCCCTCACCTTCGCCATGCCCGAGGGCATGAAGGAGGAGGACCACGACTTCCAGAAGGAGATCGCCAAGGCGTCCCTGATGATCGTCCGGCTCCGTCCGGAGAACATCAAGGACAAGCAGGAACTCGACTGGTCGGCCGACGGCATCGTCGCGTTCTCCAAGATCTGCACGCACGTCGGCTGCCCGATCAGCCTGTACGAGCAGCAGACGCACCACGTGCTCTGCCCGTGCCACCAGTCGACCTTCGACCTCGCCGACGGCGGACGAGTGATCTTCGGCCCGGCCGGTCACGCGCTTCCGCAGCTGCGGATCAAGGTCAATGACAAGGGCTACCTTGAGGCCATGGGCGACTTCGCCGAGCCCGTCGGTCCTGCCTACTGGGAGCGCGGATGAGTACTTCAACAGCTGACAACCAGCGCAAGGCGCCCGCCGGTGAGCGGATGGCCGACTGGGCGGACGGCCGACTGGGCATCTACGGCCTGGCCAAGGCCAACATGCGCAAGATCTTCCCGGACCACTGGTCCTTCATGCTGGGTGAGGTCGCGCTCTACAGCTTCATCATCATCATCCTCACGGGTGTGTATCTGACGCTGTTCTTCCACCCGAGCATGAACGAGGTCGTCTACCACGGCTCGTACGTCCCCATGCAGGGCATGCGGATGTCGGAGGCGTTCCAGTCGACGCTCAACATCAGCTTCGACGTCCGTGGCGGTCTGCTGATCCGGCAGATCCACCACTGGGGTGCGCTGATCTTCCTCGCGGCGATGTTCGTGCACATGATGCGCGTCTTCTTCACGGGTGCCTTCCGCAAGCCGCGTGAGGTCAACTGGCTGTTCGGCTTCCTGCTGTTCGTGCTGGGCATGTTCACCGGCTTCACCGGCTACTCCCTGCCGGACGACCTGCTCTCGGGCACCGGCGTCCGCTTCATGGAGGGCGCGATCCTGTCCGTGCCGATCGTCGGTACGTACATCTCGTTCTTCCTGTTCGGCGGCGAGTTCCCCGGCTCGGACTTCGTGCCGCGGTTCTTCTCCATCCACGTTCTGCTGCTGCCGGGCATCATGCTCGGTCTGCTGGTGGCGCACCTGATCCTGGTGTTCTTCCACAAGCACACCCAGTTCCCCGGCCCCGGCCGGACGAACAAGAACGTGGTCGGCATGCCGCTGCTGCCGGTCTACATGGCCAAGGCCGGAGGCTTCTTCTTCCTGGTCTTCGGTGTGATCGCGGCGGTCTCCGCGATCGCGACGATCAACCCGATCTGGGCGATCGGCCCGTACCGGCCGGACCAGGTGTCCACCGGCGCGCAGCCCGACTGGTACATGGGCTTCTCCGAGGGCCTGATCCGTGTCATGCCGGGCTGGGAGATCAACCTCTGGGGCCACACCCTGGTCCTGGGCGTCTTCATCCCGCTGGTGATCTTCCCGCTGGTCCTCCTGGCCATCGCGGTCTACCCGTTCATCGAGTCCTGGGTGACCGGCGACAAGCGGGAGCACCACCTGCTGGACCGCCCGCGCAACGCCCCGACGCGCACCGCGTTCGGTGCCGCCTGGATCAGCGTGTACTTCGTGCTGCTGATCGGTGGTGGAAACGACCTGTGGGCCACCCACTTCCACCTCTCGATCAACGCCATCACCTGGTTCGTCCGGGTCGGCTTCTTCGTGGTGCCGGTACTGACCTTCATCGCCACGCGCCGGATCTGCATGGGTCTCCAGCGCCGCGACCGGGACAAGGTGCTGCACGGACGCGAGTCCGGCATCATCAAGCGCCTGCCGCACGGTGAGTTCGTCGAGGTCCACGAGCCGCTGTCGCAGGAGGCCCTGCACACCCTCACCGCGCACGAGCAGCCCAAGCCGCTCGAGCTCGGCCCCGAGGTCGACGAGAACGGCGTGAAGCGCAAGCTGAGCGCCACGGAGAAGCTCCGCGTGAAGCTCTCGAAGGGCTTCTACGGCGAGGGGACGCACATCCCCAAGGCCACCGCGGAGGAGTACCAGGAGATCACCAGCGGCCACGGCCACCACTGATCCCCGTCCGACCGATCACTGATCGCCACGGCAAGAGCCCCGTCCATGCGCTGGACGGGGCTCTTCGCCGTCCCCGCTCCTGGATAGGCTGGACCCGCGAACACCGCGAACACCGCGGCATCACGGATTCGACCACCAGGAGCGTGGACCATGAACGTTGTGACCCCGGCAGGCGGCGACAGCGCGACGGCCCGCACCTGGCCGGGTGTGCTCGACGCCCTCCTCGCCGGTGTGGACCTGAGCGCGGACGACACCGCCTGGGCCATGGACCGGATCATGCGCGGTGAGGCGACCGACGCCCAGATCGCGGGCTTCGCGGTGGCGCTGCGCGCCAAGGGCGAGACGGTCGCCGAGATCTCCGGTCTCGTACGGACCATGTACGCGCACGCCAACCTCATCGAGGTGCCCGGCCCGAGCGTGGACATCGTCGGCACGGGCGGCGACGGCGCCAAGACCGTCAACATCTCCACCATGTCCGCGATCGTCGTGGCCGGCACCGGCGCGAAGGTCGTCAAGCACGGCAACCGCGCCGCCTCCTCCGCGAGCGGCGCCTCGGACGTGCTGGAGAAGCTGGGCGTCAATCTGGACCTCACCCCGCGCCGGGTGGTGGAGGTGGCCGAGGAAGCCGGCATCACCTTCTGCTTCGCGGTGAAGTTCCACCCCGCCCTGCGCCATGTGGCGCCCGCCCGCCGCGAGTTGGGCATCCGCACCACGTTCAACGTGCTCGGCCCGCTGACCAACCCCGCGCGGGTCAAGGCCCAGGCGACCGGCGTCGCCGACGCCCGGATGGCGCCCATCCTGGCCGGCGTCCTCGCCGAGCGCGGCGCCTCCGCGCTCGTCTTCCGCGGCGACGACGGGCTGGACGAGCTGACCACCACCGCGACCTCCCAGGTGTGGATCGTCGGGGGCGGCGAGGTGCGCCGCGAGGCCTTCGACCCGCGGGACGTGGGGATCGACCTGGTGCCCGTGGAGGCACTGCGGGGCGCGGACGCCTCGTACAACGCCGATGTCGCCCGGCGGCTGCTGGACGGCGAGACCGGCCCCGTACGGGACGCGGTGCTGCTCAACTCGGCGGCGGCGCTGGTTGCCCTGGAGCCGACCGGCGCCCCGCTGGCCGAGCAGATCACGGCGGGCCTCGCGAAGGCGGCGGAGTCGATCGACTCGGGCGCGGCGAAGCGGGCGCTGGAGCGGTGGGTCCTGGCCAGCAACGGTTAGCCTGGCCGGCGCGCGTCGTCGGCGGTGGGCCGTCTTGCCGCCTGCGGCGACGGGCGCCCTGCGGGCGCGTCCTCAATCGCCGGACGGGCTGGTTGTGGCCGAGCTCGGCCACAACCAGCCCGCAGGTTCCGCCATCCGGACGCCCATACCGCGCGAAGATCGGCTGTGCCATACTCTTCGCCAGGTCACGAGTGACAGCGACATAGGCCCCGGCCCGCTGTCCGGCAACCCTCCTTCCGTGGCGGGGTGCCCCGGGTGATGACCGGGTCGCAGACAAGAGGTCTGCGGCAAGCGCGGATCCCTCGCCAGGGATCCTGGTCGTCGAGGGAGCTTCTTCCGTGATGCAGCGAATGCGATAGGGCCTACGGCCCGTTTCCCGTGAACTCCGCGCGCCTTGGCGCGCGCTGGAGTTCGGTTTCCCGCACGCCGGTGACGCCTTCCCGTGTGCGTATCCGCAATCCCCCCTGTCTGCAGGAGAATTCGCCATGTCCGCATGCCCTGTTGCCGCCACGGCCGCCACCGACACCGCCACCATCGAGGCCCCCGCCGACGCGCCCCTGCCGGTCCTCGGCCACGACGTGCGGGTGCCGCTCGTCACCGGGGGCGAGGTGCCGTACGCGGCGCTCGACTACGCGGCCAGCGCCCCGGCGCTGCGGCGGGTGTGGGACGACGTCGCCGCGTACGCGCCCTACTACGGGAGCGTGCACCGCGGGGCCGGTTACCTCTCGCAGCTGTCGACCGACCTGTTCGAGAGCAGCCGGGCGGACGTGGCTGCCTTCCTCGGCTGCCGCCCCACCGACCAGGTCGTCTTCACCCGCTCCACCACCGACTCGCTGAACCTGCTCGCGGCCGTCGTTCCGGCCGGCACCCGGGTCTTCGTCTTCGAGACCGAGCACCACGCCTCGCTGCTGCCGTGGGAGCGGCGTGAGGACGTCGACGTCACCTATCTCGACGCGCCGCGCACCCCGGGCCAGGCGGTCCGGACGCTGGAGGAGGCCCTCGCCGCACGCGAGCCGTACGGTCCGGCCCTGGTCTGTGTGACCGGTGCGTCCAATGTGACGGGTGAGCTGTGGCCCGTGCGGGAGCTGGCCGCCGCCGCGCACGCGCACGGCGCCCGGATCGTGCTGGACGCCGCGCAGCTGGCCCCGCACCACCCGGTGGACGTCGCGGAGCTGGACGTCGACTGGGTCGCCTTCTCCGGGCACAAGCTGTACGCGCCCTTCGGCGCCGGTGTACTGGCCGGGCGCGCGGACTGGCTCCAGGCCGGCGAGCCGTATCTGGCGGGCGGCGGAGCGAGCCGCAAGGTCGCGCGGCGCGACGGGGGCGGGGTGGACGTCGAGTGGCACGACACCGCGGCCCGGCACGAGGCGGGCTCGCCCAACGTCATCGGGGTGTACGCCATCGCTGCGGCCTGCAAGGCGCTCACGGAGGCCGGTTTCGAGCGGCTCGTCGCGCGCGAGCAGCGGCTCGTCGAGACGGTACGGGCGGGCCTCGCGGAGGTGCCCGGGGTCAAGGTGCTCTCGCTGTTCGGCGACGACGCCCCGCGCGTGGGGGTCATCTCCTTCGTCGTGGAGGGCTGGAACAGCTCGCACTTCGCCGCGGCGCTCTCCGCGGAGTACGGGATCGGGGTCCGCGACGGGCTCTTCTGCGCGCACCCGCTGGTGCGGACGCTGCTGGGGGACGACTCCCGCGAGGCGGGGGAGTGCGGTGCGCCGGACGGCGCCGCGGGTGAGGGCCCGCAGCTCAACGCCCTCCGCGTCAGCTTCGGCGCGGGCACGCCGGACGAGCATGTCGAGCGCTTCGTGACGGCGGTGGGGGAACTGGTCCGGGACGGTGCGCGGTGGTCCTACCGGACGGAGGGTGGGCGCTGCGTTCCCGCGTAACCGGGGCTCCGCCCCGGGCCCCGGTCCTCAATCGCCGGACGGGCTCATTCAGCCTGTCCGGCGATTGAGGACAAACGAACTACGAGTCGAGGCCGATCGCGAAGGCCGCTTCCAGGTCGTGGCTGGAGTACGTGCGGAACGCGATGTGCGTCTCCGTGGAGGCCACGCCCGGGACCTTGCTGATGCGGCCGGGGATGACGTCCGCGAGGTCGTCGTGCCGGGCCACCCGCACCATGGCGATCAGGTCGTGCGCGCCGGTGACCGAATAGACCTCGCTGACGCCCTCCAACGCGGCGATCTTCTCGGCGATCTCGGGGATCCGGTCCACGTCGGTCTTGATGAGCACGATCGAAGTGATCACGGCTGGCTCCTATCGGGGGTCCCGGGGTCGCCCCCGGGAGCGGGCGACTCCTCGCGGGACCTGGCTGCGGCCTTCACTCTATCCGCAGGTCCGCAGCGGGCCCACGCGCAGACGAAGCCGAGGCAGAAGCCCATCACGTGGGCCAGGTAGGCCACTCCGGGGCGGTCGCCCGCCGTGCGCGCGGCGAGCCATTGCAGCGCGAACCAGAAGAGCAGCACTGCCCACGCCGGAAACCGCAGGGGCAGAAAGAAGAGGAACGGGAAGAGGCTGGTGACACGGGCCTTGGGGAAGAGATAGAGGAACGCACCGAGCACCCCGGAGATCGCCCCGGACGCGCCGACGAGCGTCTGGGCGGAGTGGGCGTGCACGGCCGCGTAGCCGAGCAGCGCCAGATAGCCCGTGGCGAGATAGAAGAGGACGAAGGGGATCCGGCCCAGTCGTTCCTCCGTCATCGCGCCGAAGACGTAGAGGAAGAGCATGTTCCCCAGCAGGTGCAGCCAGTTGCCGTGCACGAAGAGGGCGGTGAACGGCGTGCACAGCTCCGAGGTCGGGCCGAGCCACAGCTCCTCGGGCACCACGCCCCAGCGCCCGAAGTAGGTGGTCTGCGCGGCGATCAGCTCGGCGCCGGTGCCATAGGAGGCGTTGAAGCCCGAGGCGGGGCCGAGGAGGAAGACGACGCAGCAGATGCCGAGGAGGGTGTAGGTCATCACGGGGGTCGGCACGCGGGTCGCACGGGCACCGTCACGGGGGCCGGGGAATGCCGCCTTTCCGAGACGTACTACCTTTCCGATCATGGTCAGATCATTGCGTACCGTGCGCAACCTGCCCAGAGTGCCTCGCCGGGCCGTCCGCGCGGGCCTGCGCACCGCGTCGCGAGACCGGCAGGCCGTAGGGTTACGGGGAAGACACTCCCGCGGTTCGACGACGCGGCCCGCCCGGGGGCCGCGGCAGCAGACGACGAGGACGGACGACACGATGGGTGTTCCCCAGCCGACAGCCGAGACCCGGTGGCGCTGCACGCTGTGCGGCAATCTCACCCGGTTCGACGTGACCCGTTCGACCAGGGCCGTCGAGTACGTCCACCTCGACCTGGCGGGAGAGCCGAACGTGGAGGAGCGCGAGGTGGTCAGTGAGACCATCGAGTCCGTGCGTTGCCGTTGGTGCAACGCGGTCGACCAGATCGAGCTGGTGGACCGGCCGGGCGCGGGCGCCTGAAGAACGGGAGCGTTGAACGGTGGTGGAGCACACAGGCGGCGAGGCGGCCGGTGACGCCGGCGGGGCCGACGGTGTTGCCGAGGTGCTCGACCGTCCGCTGCCCGAGGGGATCAGGCGACGGGTCGTCGGGCTCGTCGCGGAGGCGTTCGGCGGGCTGACGGTCGCCGAACTGCCTCCTCAGCTACGGCAGTACGCCCGGTTCACGCCGAGCCGGCGGGCCAAGTTCGCGGGCAACGCCATGGCCGCCGCGGTGGAGAACGACGCCGTCTTCCGGCAGCGCATCTCCGCCCGGCTGCGCGAGGGCGGGTCCGAGCTGGCCGAGGCGCTGGACGCCGGGTCCCCGCCGGCCGCCGCCGACCCGGAGGACGTGGCGGCCATGGCCTATGTGCTGCGGCCGCTCGGCTGGGTCAAGCTGGTCACCGCGGCCGGCGAGGAGGCCCAGCGGGCCGGCGCCGAGCGGGCGGGCCAGGAGGCGCAGCGCGAATTGCGGCAGCTGCGCGAGGAGCTGGCCGCCGCGCGCGCCGAGGCCCGTACGGAGTCCGACCGGGCCCGCGCGGAGCTGGACGCGGTGCGCAAGGAGGCCGAGGCCGCGCAGCGCAAGCTGCGCAGCGCGGTCAGCGACGTGCGGCGCGGCGAGGCGGCCCTGCGCAAGGCGCAGGCCGAGCTGGAGACCGTGCGTGCGGCCGCCGCGGGCGAGAAGACGGCTGCCTTGGGCGAGGCGCGGCGGCTCAAGGCGCGGCTGGCGGAGGCCGAGTCGGCGCTGGAGGCGAGCCGCCGTGCGGTGCGCGAGGGGCGCAGCGTGGAGGACATGCGGCTGCGGCTGCTGCTCGACACCGTCCTGGACGCGGCGCAGGGCCTGCGGCGCGAGCTGGCCCTGCCGCCCGCGTCGGTGCGCCCGGCGGACACGGTGGACGCGGTGGAGCCGGGCCGGATGACGCCCAAGGACATCGCCAACCGCGCGCTGTCGGAGACCGATCCGGCGCTGCTGGACCAGCTGCTGGCGCTGCCGCAGGCCCACTTGGTGGTCGACGGCTACAACGTCACCAAGACCGGCTATCCGACGATGCCGCTGGACAAGCAGCGGCTGCGGCTGCTGGGCGGGCTCGCGATGCTGGCCGCGCAGACGGGCGCGGAGATGACGTGCGTCTTCGACGGCGCCGAGCTGGCCGCACCGGTGCTGCTCGCGCCGCCGCGCGGGGTGCGGGTGCTGTTCAGCAAGGCCGGGGTGACGGCGGACGAGCTGATCCGGCAGCTGGTGCGTGCCGAGCCGCCGGGCCGGCCGGTGGTCGTGGTCTCCACGGACCGGGAGGTGGCCGACGGGGTCGCGAAGGCGGGCGCGCGGCCGGTCGCATCGGCCTTGCTGCTCAAGCGACTTGCGCGTACCTGAGCGTGGGGCGGCCGTCACCTACTGTGTCATCTTCGTAAAAGATGCGTCGACGGCCGGAATTTTTCGCAGCAGAGTTTGAACGGACTGCGGGAAGGTCACTAAGGTCGGGCCTCGAACCTTCGCGCGGTTGTTCATCCATTCGGGGTGACGGCGAGGGTCCCGCCGAGCCCGCGGAGCCTGCGCGGTAGGCGGCCCCAGGAAAAGGAGCTCGTCTCCGTGGCGTCCCACCGTCGACCCAAGCAGCCGGGCCGCGCCCGCGTGACCGTGCTCACCGCGACCGCCGCGGCGGCCGTCGCCCTCTCGGCCCAGGGCGCGCACGCCGATCCGCAGGCGTCCAAGCAGGACGTCAAGTCGAAGGTCGACAAGCTCTACGAGGAAGCCGAGCAGGCCACCGAGAAGTACAACGGGGCCAAGGAGAAGCAGGACAAGCTGGACAAGCAGGTCAGCGACCTCCAGGACAAGGTCGCCCGCGGCCAGGAGGAGCTCAACAAGCTCCGCAACAGCCTCGGTTCGATGGCCACCGCGCAGTACCGCACCGGCAGCATCGACCCCTCCCTGCAACTGCTGCTGTCCTCCGACCCGGACAGCTATCTGGAGCGGGCCTCCACGCTCGACCAGCTCACCACCAAGCAGGCGGAGACCCTCCGTCAGATAGCCGGCAAGCAGCGCACCCTGAAGCAGGAGCGCCAGGAGGCCGCCGACAAGCTCGCCGACCTGGAGTCCACGCGCAAGGCGCTGGGGGACAAGAAGAAGGAGATCCAGGGCAAGCTTTCCGACGCCCAGGAACTCCTCAACACCCTCTCGGCCAAGGAGAAGGCCGAGGTCACGGGCGAGGACAAGGCGCAGGAGGGCAAGGACGCCGCCGACCGCGCCAACCGCTCCGGCGGCAGCCGCACGGACCCGGGGGGCTCGGGCAAGCCCGTGCCCGAGTCGCAGCGCGCCGGCGGTGCGCTCGGTGCCGCACAGGGCAAGATCGGCTCCCCGTACGTCTGGGGCGCGACCGGCCCCAACTCCTTCGACTGCTCCGGGCTGACCTCCTGGGCGTACTCGCAGGCGGGCGTCACCCTGCCCCGTATGTCGCAGGACCAGGCGAACGCCGGCACCCGCATCTACGACCAGGGCTCCCTCAAGCCCGGCGACCTGGTGATCTTCTACGGCGATCTGCACCACGTCGGCCTGTACGCGGGCAACGGCCAGGTGCTGCACGCCCCGAAGCCGGGCGCCAACGTGCGCTACGAGGCCATGGGCAACATGCCCTTCCAGTTCGGGGTGCGCGTCGGCTGACGCCCCCACCGGGGCTCCCGGCCGCTCTCCCGCGACCCTCATGAGCCCCACCCGCACCCCGGGTGCGCCCCAGGCCCGTCCTCCGCGGCGGGCCTGAGCGACACACCGCCCTTTCGGGCGAATCCCGGAACCCTCCGCTGACTCCACGCCCCGCCGGTGACCTGCGTCTCCGGCGGGGCGTCGCGTTTCCCGCCCCGCGCGGTCTTTGAACCCGGGGTGATCGCGCCGCTACTGTCTGGCGCGCGGTGCCCCGCTGTCGTACGCCCGACCCGGGCGGCAGGGGCCGCACACAGTGAAAGGGAGTGCGGCTTCCCGTGGCGTTCCATCGCCGTCCCGCGCCGACCGGTCTCAACCGGTCCGTCCGGGTCACCGTCCTGTCCGCCGCCATGGCCACCGCGGCCGCCGCTCTGTCGGCGGCACCCGCGGACGCCCGGCCCGGCGAAGGGACGGACGGTGGCAACCGGGCGTCCGGGACGGTGAAGGCACAGGTCGACCGGCTCTACGAGGAAGCGGAGCGGGCCACCGAGAAGTTCAACGCCGCCGACGAGCGCACCGACGGCCTGCGCGAGCGGGTGGAGCGGGCCGCCGACCGGGTCGCGCGCGGCCAGGAGCGGGTCAACCGGCTGCGCACCGCCCTCGGCATGATCGCCACCGCGCAGTACCGCAGCGGCGGCACCATGGACCCGGCCATCGAGCTGCTGCTGTCCTCCGACCCCGACGGCTATCTGGAGCGGGCCGCCACCCTCGACCGCGTCACCGGCCGTCAGGCCGACCAGCTGCGGACCCTCCAGGGCGCACAGCGCGAACTGCGCCAGGAGCGGGCCGAGGCCGCCCGGATCCTCGAGGACCTCGAGGCCGGCCGCCGGGCCGTCGTACGGCACAAGCAGGAGGTCGAGCGGAAGCTCGCCACGGCCCGCAGGCTGCTGAACTCGCTGCCCACGGCGGACCGGGAGGAGTACGGCCGCGCGTCGCGCTCCGACCGCGGCGACGGTGTCCTCGCCGCCGCGCTGCCGAGCCTCGCCCCCACCTCCTCCCGGGGCGCTGCGGCCGCCATGGCCGCCCGCTCCGCCGTCGGCTCCCCGTACGCCTGGGGCGCCACCGGCCCGAGCGCCTTCGACTGCTCGGGGCTCATGCAGTGGGCGTACGGGCGCGCGGGCGTGGGCCTGCCGCGCACCTCGCAGGCACAGCGGAACGCCGGCCGGCACGTCTCGCTGTCCGAGGCCCAGCCCGGCGACCTGGTGATCTACCGGGCCGACGCCAGCCACGTGGGCATGTACGTGGGCAACGGGCAGGTCGTCCACGCCCCCTACCCCGGTGCCCGGGTCCGCTACGACCCGGCCAACATGATGCCGATTTCCTCCGTCACCCGGCCATGAGCGCGCCCTGAACGCCTGCCACCCGCCCGGCGGCTCGTACGATGCGGGGCGTGACAGGGCGACAGCGGTGGGGCGGAAGACGCGTGGCGTGCGGCCTGGCGGTGGTCCTGTTCGGCGCCCAGGCCCTGACCGGCTGCGGGCCGATGGGCTCCTCGGCCGGACCGGACGCCGACGACAGATCGGTGCAGCGGCTGCTGGACCGGTGGGCCGACGCGCTGCGCGGCCGTGACGAGGCCGCCTTCCTGGCCGCCGTGGACCCTCGGGCGACGGGTTACCGCGCCGCGCGGCAGCGGGTGTTCGACCGGATCGAGGACGTACCGCTGGCCGACTACGGCTACCGGCTGGTGCGCCGGGGAGGCTTCGCCCCCGCGCCCGGCGACGGCCACCGCGTCGCCGTCGAGGCCGAGCTGCGCTACCGGATCGCCGGCTACGACACCGCGCCCGTCACGGCCCCCGCGCGGCTGACGCTCGTCAAACGCGGCGGCCGCTGGTACGTCGCCGCCCAGGACGACCGTGACGGCGGCCGGCAGCTGTGGGAGCAGGGCACGGTGACGGTCGTGCGCGGCGCGCACAGCCTCGTCCTCGGCGTCGGCCAGGACCGGGGGCGGCTGCGGGCCCTCGCGGGCCTCGCCGACCGCGCGGTGCCGGCTGTGAGCGCGGCCTGGCGGGGGAAGTGGGCGGGGCGGGTGGTGGTCGAGATGCCGGCCTCGCTGGACACCATGGCGGCCCTGCTGGGGGCGCCCGCCGCCGGCTACCGGGGCATCGCGGCGGTCACGACGGGAGAGGTCGGTGGCGCCGGTGCCGCTCCGGCCGACCGGATCATCGTCAACCCCGAGGCGTACGGCGTCCTCGGCGACTTCGGCCGCCGCGTGGTGCTCACCCACGAGACCGCCCACGTCGCCACCCGCGCGCTGACCTCCCCGGCCACCCCGTTGTGGCTCTCCGAGGGCTTCGCCGACTGGGCCGCCTACCGCGACACCGACCGCACCCCGCGCCAGGCCGCCCCCGAGCTGGCCCGCGCCGTCACCGGCGGTGAGCTGCCGCGGCGGCTGCCCGAGGACGGGGAGTTCGGCTTCGCGGGCGAGTCCGGGCGGCTGGCCCGCGCCTACGAGGAGGGCTGGCTGGCCTGCCGCATGATCGCCGACGAGTGGGGCGAGGAGAAGCTCGTCGCCTTCTACCGCGCGGTGGGCGGGCACAGCCGACGGGCGGGCGCCGTCGAGGACGCCCTGCGCGACGTGCTCGGGGTGAACCTCGTCGACTTCACCGCGCGCTGGCGTGCCTATCTGGAGGCCGCGCTCGGCTGACGCCGCCCGGCCCTCACTTGGCGACCAGCGCCGACGACCGCTCGGCGGGCGGTTCGGGCGTCCCGGTCGGACCCGCCTCGGTCACCGTCTCCCGCCACAGCCGGGTGCACGAGAGCAGGGTCGCCACGACCAGCAGCAGATTGCGCAGCGTCAGCGTCGTCACGCCCAGCTTGTCGCTGGCCACGACGTGCGAGAACCAGATGGGGAACTCGAGCTGGGTGAGCGGCGCCGCCAGCAGCACCAGGGCGACGGGCAGCCCCTGCCGGGTCGTCCGCATCGTCATGCACACCGCCGCCAGGCCGATCAGCCAGATCAGGTACTGCGGGCTGATCACCCGGCTGGTGGTGGTGAACAGCAGCACGGCGGCGAAGGCCGCGTCGTAGGGCGTGCACGCCGTGAACCGCCGCGCCCGCACCCGCCACAGCAGCAGCCACCCGAAGGCCAGCACGCTCAGGCCCAGCGCCAGCCGGCTCATCGTGCGGACGTACGGGCCGAGGAACTCCACCGAGCCGTAGTGCAGCCGCGCGTGGCCCTCCCAGCCGAAGTGCCGCCCCAGATGGAAGACCAGCGACCCCAGCGACTCGATCTCCGTGCCCCGGTCGCGCTGGAAGGTCAGGAACGCCAGTGCCCCCGGCATCGCCACGGCGAAAAGCAGCCCCAGCACGAGCCCCGTGAGCAGCGCGGCACCCCAGGCGGAGCGGGTGCGGCGGCCGCGCGGGGTGCCGACGAGCAGCAGCACCGGCCAGACCTTCAGCAGCGCCCCGAAACCGGCGAGCGCCCCCGAGAGCCGGGCCCCGGCCGGGCGCGCCGCGGCCAGCAGCGCCGCGACGGACACGGCGGTCACCATGACGTCGTAGCGGGCGTAGACGATCGGGCCCAGCAGCGGCACCCCGGCCACCCACACCCACACCCCCGCCCGGCTGCGCCTGCCGCCCCGCACGGTGAACAGCAGCATCGCGAAGACCAGCACGTCCGCCAGGAAGCACATCAGGAAGAACGCCGGCGCGTAGTCGAGGAACGGCAGCAGCCCGGGGGAGAGCACGGCCAGCGCCGCGGCCGGCGGGTACTGCCACGTCACGTCGTCCAACGGGAAGGTGCCCGTCTTCAGCACCCCGTACCAGCCCTGGTAGATCACCTCGATGTCGATCCCGACGTCCGATCCGGGCAGCACCCACACCCGGAACACGCACAGCAGCAGAACGGCCCGGGTGACGGCCCACACCACGATCGAGAGCCGCAAGCCAGTGCCCGCCATGATTCACCTCGTCCATTCACGGTCCACGCACGGTTCACGATCCACGCACGTCCCTACACGCTCCGTCACTCCAAGGCATGATGGCCGGTCGAGGCGGCCCGCGCGCGGTGACGTGGCGGGACGAAGGTCCAGAGGCACCCCGGCGGCGGCCGGGGGAGCACCCGGTACTGTCGGGGCGCGATGTCACGGCCCCAGGCCACCAGCCGAGCGACCCCCAGCCGAAAGACCCCCGTGCACAAGACCCTGATCGTCACCAATGACTTTCCGCCCCGGCCCGGCGGCATCCAGGCCTTCCTGCACAACATGGCGCTGCGCCTGGACCCGGCGGACGTCGTCGTCTACGCCTCGACGTGGAAGCGCGGCCGGGAAGGCGCCGAGGCCACCGCGCGCTTCGACGCCGAGCAGCCCTTCGAGGTCGTCCGCGACCGCACCACGATGCTGCTGCCCACCCCCCGGGTCACCCGCCGCGCCACCGCGCTGCTGCGCGAACACGGCTGCACCTCCGTGTGGTTCGGTGCCGCCGCGCCGCTGGGCCTGATGGCCCCCGCGCTGCGCCGCGCCGGGGCCCGGCGGCTGGTCGCCACCACCCACGGGCACGAGGCGGGCTGGGCCCAGCTGCCCGCCTCCCGGCAGCTGCTGCGCCGGATCGGCGAGGGCACGGACACGATCACCTATCTGGGGGAGTACACCCGCTCCCGGATCGCCGCCGCGCTGACGCCCGAGGCGGCCGCGCGGATGGTCCAACTGCCGCCCGGCGTGGACGAGAAGACCTTCCACCCGGCCTCCGGCGGCGACGAGGTCCGCGCCCGCCTCGGGCTCGCCGACCGCCCCGTCGTGGTGTGCGTCTCCCGCCTCGTGCCGCGCAAGGGCCAGGACACCCTGATCGAGGCCATGCCGCGGATCCTCGCGGCGGTCCCGGACGCGGTGCTGCTGATAGTC
This sequence comes from Streptomyces syringium, assembly GCF_017876625.1. Classification (NCBI taxonomy): domain Bacteria; kingdom Bacillati; phylum Actinomycetota; class Actinomycetes; order Kitasatosporales; family Streptomycetaceae; genus Streptomyces; species Streptomyces syringium. Next base: position 2,156,609 of record NZ_JAGIOH010000001.1, on the reverse strand, counting down.
GGCGGCGGGCCCTACGCGAAGGACCTGCGGGCGCTCGCCGAGCGCACCGGCGTCGCCCACGCGGTCCGCTTCACCGGGCCCGTCCCGTGGGAGGAGCTGCCCGCCCACTACGGCGCCGGCGACGTCTTCGCCATGCCCTGCCGCACCCGCCGCGGCGGCCTGGACGTCGAGGGGCTCGGCATCGTCTACCTGGAGGCGTCGGCGACGGGTCTCCCGGTGGTCGCGGGCGACTCCGGCGGCGCCCCCGACGCCGTCCTCGACGGCGAGACGGGCTACGTGGTCCGCGGCGGCTCCGCCGAGGAGTCCGCCGACCGCGTCATCGCGCTGCTGGGCGACCCGGAACTCAGGCGCCGCATGGGCGAGCGGGGCCGCGCGTGGGTGGAGGAGCGGTGGCGCTGGGACCTCTTGGCCGACCGCCTGCGGAAACTGCTTTAAAGGCCGGGCGGGCTCGATAAATCGAGCCCGCCCGGCGATTGAGGGCAATCTTCAAAAGCGCACCGCTACGCGTGGTAAATCGCTTCGATCTCCCCCGCGAAGTCCTTCGCCACCACATTCCGCTTCAGCTTGAGCGACGGCGTCACATGCCCGGAATCCTCGGTGAACTGCGCGGGCAGGATGCGGAACTCGCGTACCGACTCCGCCTTGGAGACCGCCGCGTTGCCGTCGTCCACGGCCTTCTGCACATCGGCCAGCAGCTCGGCGTCGTCGGCCAGCTCCGAGGGCGTCGTGCCGGCCGGGCGGCCGTGCTCCGCCAGCCAGCGCGGCAGGAAGTCCTCGTCGAGGGTGATCAGCGCGCCCACGAACGGCCGGCCGTCGCCGACGACCATGCACTCGGCGATCAGGGCGTGCGAGCGGATCCGGTCCTCGATCACCGCGGGCGCGACGTTCTTGCCGCCCGCCGTCACGATGATCTCCTTCTTCCGGCCGGTGATCGCGAGGTAGCCGTCCTCGTCGAGCGTGCCCAGGTCGCCGGTGTGGAACCAGCCGTCGGAGAGCGCCTCCTTGGTGGCCTGTTCGTTGTTCCAGTAGCCCGTGAACAGGTGCTCGCCGTGCAGCAGGACCTCGCCGTCGTCGGCGATGCGGACCACCGAACCCGGCAGCGGCTGCCCGACCGAACCGATCTTCTGCCGGTCCCAGGGGTTGAAGGCGGTCGCGGCACACGTCTCGGTCAGGCCGTAGCCCTCCAGGACCGTGAAGCCGATGCCGCGGTAGAAGTGGCCGAGCCGCTCGCCCAGCGGCGCGCCGCCGGAGATCGCGTGGGTGGCCCGGCCGCCCAGCACCGCGCGCAGCTTGCTGTAGACCAGCTTGTCGAAGATCTTGTGCTTGATCCGGAGGCCGAACGACGGCCCCGCCGGGGTGTCCTGCGCGCGGCTGTAGGCGATCGCGGTGTCCGCGGCCCGGTCGAAGATCTTGCCCTTGCCGTCCGCCTGGGCCTTGGCCCGTGCGCCGTTGTAGACCTTCTCGAAGACCCGCGGCACGCCCAGCACCAGCGACGGCCGGAAGGACTGGAGGTCGTCGGTGAGATTGCGGATGTCGCTGACGAGGCCCAGCCGGATCGGGGCCATCACCGAGGCGATCTCGACCAGCCGCCCGAAGACATGGGCGGCGGGCAGGAAGAGCAGCACGGACGAGTCACCGGTGCGGAAGAGCGGCTTGAGCCGCTCGACCACGTTGCCGCACTCGGCGAAGAAGCTGCGGTGGGTCAGCACACAGCCCTTCGGGCGGCCGGTGGTGCCCGAGGTGTAGACGATGGTGGCGGGGGAGTCGGCGGTGGCGACGGCGCTGCGCTCGTCGACGTCCTCGTCGGTCAGCTCCTCACCCGCCGCCCGCAGCCGGTCGAGCGCGCCGCGCTCGATCTGCCAGATGTTCGCGAGGTCCGGCAGCCGGTCCCGGACGGACTCCACGGCGGCCTCGTGCGCGGGGGACTCCACCAGGCAGGCCACGGCACCGGAGTCGCCGAGGATCCACTGGATCTGCTCGGGCGAGCTGGTCTCGTAGACGGGCACGGTCACGCCGCCCGCGCTCCAGATGGCGAAGTCCAGCAGCGCCCACTCGTAGCGGGTGCGGGACAGCAGGGCGACCCGGTCGCCGGGGCGGATGCCGGAGGCCATCAGACCCTTGGCGGCCGCACGGACCTCCGCCAGGAACTGGGTGGCGGTGACGTCCTGCCACCGGCCGTCGACCTTGCGCCCTATGACGGCGACGTCAGGATGCTGCGCGGCGTTGCGGCGGATCAGATCCGTCAGGTTTCCGTCCGCGGGGACCTCGTACAGGGCCGGAAGGCTGAACTCGCGCAAGACTGCTGCTCCTCGTCGGGCGCCGGCGCCGCCGCGTCTTCGAGGGGCGCTGCGTCGGCTGCGGTCCATGATCAGGCAAGGGGGGTATTGGACTGCCCGGACGTTACCCACCGGTACGGCTATTCGAATAGGGGTCGCGTCCAGATGTTCTATGCGTCACATGCCACGGGACTGCTGTCCGAACCCTAGCCCCTAGCTTTGGTAACCCGGAAGTAACCGCAGGTCGGGGCCCTTCCGAAGGCCGGGCCGCACGCCCTAGGGTGATCCGCATGCGAGGTGGCTTCAGGATTCACGTGGTCAGCGATGTGCACGGCAACAGCGAGGCCCTCGCCCGGGCGGGCGACGGCGCCGACGCCTTGGTGTGCCTGGGGGACCTGGTCCTCTTCCTCGACTACGCCGACCACTCGCGCGGCATCTTTCCCGAGCTCTTCGGCGTCGAGAACGCCGACCGGATCGTCGAGCTGCGCACGGCCCGCCGCTTCGAGGAGGCCCGTGAGCTGGCCCGGCGCCTGTGGGACGGGATAGACCGCGACTCCGCCGTCGAGAAGGCGGTGCGCGGACAGTACGCGGAGCTCTTCGCCGCCTTCCCCACCCCCACCTACGCGACCTACGGCAACGTCGACATCCCAGGACTGTGGCCTGAGTACGCCCGGCCCGGCACGACGGTCCTCGACGGCGAGCGGGCGGAGATCGGCGGCCGCGTCTTCGGCTTCGTCGGCGGCGGCCTCCGGTCGCAGATGCGCACCCCCTATGAGATCGACGACGAGACGTACGCGGCGAAGCTCGCCGCCCTCGGCGAGGTCGATGTGCTCTGCTCGCACATCCCGCCCGACGTGCCCGAGCTCTGCTACGACACCGTCGCCCGCCGCTTCGAGCGCGGCAGCTCGGCGCTGCTGGAGACGATCAAGGCCACCCGGCCCAAGTACGCCCTCTTCGGCCACGTACACCAGCCGCTCGCGCAGCGGATGCGCATCGGCGACACCGAGTGCGTCAATGTCGGCCATTTCGCGTCGTCCGGTACTCCGTGGGCACTGGAGTGGTGACCGGCCGCGCGATGTAGCCTTCACCGGCAGGCACACGAGGCACATGAGGCAGCGGGACCCCGGTACGGAGGAGCCACGGCGATGGCGGAACACACCAGCTCGAGCATCACGATCGAGGCGGCCCCGGCCGAGGTCATGTCGGTGATCGCCGACTTCGACCGCTACCCGGAGTGGACCGGCGAGGTCAAGCAGGCCGAGGTCCTCGCCAAGGACGAGCAGGGCCGTGCCGAGCAGGTGCGCCTGGTCCTCGACGCGGGTGCCATCAAGGACGACCACACGCTGGCCTACAGCTGGCCCGCCGACAATGTGGTGAGCTGGTCGCTGGTCAAGTCCCAGATGCTGCGTCAGCTCGACGGCTCGTACAGCCTGGCCCCCGTGGCCGGCGGCGCGCACACCGAGGTGACGTACCAGCTCACGGTCGACGTCAAGATCCCGATGCTCGGGATGATCAAGCGCAAGGCGGAGAAGGTCATCATCGACCGCGCCCTCCAGGGCCTCAAGGAGCGCGTCGAGAGCGGCGCGAAGTCCTGACCCGGCCCGGCCCGGCGGGGCGGGCGGCCTCAAGGACGTCCGGCCGCCGCCGCGCCGGCCGCGTAGAACCATGCACCTCATTGCCGGAGGCTCCTCCTTGCGTACGGTCCTCGTCACCGGTCCCGGCGGCGCGGGCCGCACCACCACCGCGGCGGCCACGGCGCTCGCCGCCGCCCGCCAGGGGCGGCGCGTGCTGCTGCTCACCTCCGACCGCGGCCCCGCCCCCGAGGCCGTCCTCGGCGTCGCGCTGCCCGCACCGCCCGTGGGAGACGGGAGCCCCGCGCCCTGGGGGCCGCCCGTCGAGGTCGCCCCCGGCCTCCGGGCCGCCCGGATCGCCGTCGGCGAACACTTCCGCGACCGGGCCCGGGAGCTCCAGGACCGCGGCGCCTCCCTCTTCGACCTGCTCGGCGCCACCCCGCTGGACGCCGAGGAACTCACCGAACTCCCCGGCGCCGAACCCCTCGCGATCCTCACCGCCCTGCGCGCCGCCCACACCGGCGACGCCCCCTGGGACCTGCTCGTCGTCGACATGCCGCCCGCGCCCGGGACCATACGGCTGCTCGCGCTGCCCGAGCAGCTGCGCCGCTATCTGCGCCGGCTGCTGCCCCCCGAGCGGCAGGCCGCCCGCGCGCTGCGCCCGATGCTCGCGCAGCTCGCCGGGGTGCCCATGCCCGCGCAGCGGCTGTACGAGACCGCCGAGCGCTGGGAGGCTGAGCTGGCCGCCGTGCAGCGGGTGATCGAGGCCAGGAGCACGACCGTGCGCCTCGTCGTCGACCCCGGGCCGGTCGCCGCCGAGGCCGTGCGCGTCGCCCGTGCCGGACTCGCCCTCCAGAGCTGCCGGATCGACACCCTCGTCACCAACAGACTGTTCCCCGAGGCGCCCGGTGCCGCCGGGGACCCCGGCGGCACAGCCGGCTCCTGGCTCGCCGGGCTCGTCGACGAGCAGCGCACCGCGCTGAAGGCGCTGCGCGAGGAGTTCCTCGTCGACGCCGTCACCGTCTGCGAGCTGCCGCACCTCGGCCGGGGCCCGCGGGGCACCGGGGATCTCGACGAGCTGGCCGGCCGTGCCCGGTCGACCGCCGTCGGCGGGACCGGGATCGTCGAGGGCGACGGCCTCACCGACGAACTCGACGGCTGGGCCGGCCCGGACGCGGACGGATACGGCAGTGCCGAGGAGCCCGAGGCCTGGTCGGTGGAGGACCGCATCGCCGTCGACGGCGTCCTCGTCTGGCGGCTGCCGCTGCCCGGCGCCCACCGCGAGGGACTCGACCTGGTCCGCCGGGGCGACGAGCTGATCGTCGGCGTCGGACCGTTCCGCCGCGTCCTGCCCCTGCCGTCCGCGCTGCGCCGCTGCACCGTCTCCGGCGCCGCGCTGCGCGACGGCGCCCTCTGCGTCCGTTTCACCCCCGACCCCGGCCTCTGGCCGCGGAGCAGCTGAACGGCACTACGCCGTTCGGGTAACGTCGAAGGAAAATCCAGCCGCAGGAGTCCGCCATGAGCGAAGCCACCGAGCGCCCCGACACCGACGGGGCGGCCGACCACGACGCCTGGGAGCGGGCCTGCGCCGAGGACCTCGCCGCAGAGAAGGCCCGGCGCCGTGCGGAGTACGGACAGGGCCCGGCCACCGGCACCGCCGCCGAGGAGCTGCGCAAGCTCGTCGACGCCGTCGCCGACAAGGTCGCGGGGCTCCAGCTGCCGCTCGCCGGGGCGGCCGCCCAGGGCGCAGTGCAGCAGCTGATCACCCAGGCGAAGGCGGTCGTCGAGCCCGTCATCGAGCGCAACCCCGACGTCTTCGACCACCTGGCCTCCGCGGGCTCCGAACTGCTCGCCGCCTACCGCGCCGCCGTCCAGGGACAGGAGGGCCGCTGGACCCGGGGCGAGCGCCCGGGCTCCGCGCCCACCGACCGTCCCGGCACGGCCCGTGACACCCCGCCCGGCAAAGGCGACGAAGCGGCCGGCGGGACCGAGCGCATCGACCTGGACTGACCTGGCCCTCCGGTACGGTGGGCCGTGGCGGGGTTCGAGCGAATAACTGAGGGATACATGGGACTCACCATCGGCGTCGACATCGGCGGCACGAAGATCGCGGCCGGCGTGGTCGACGAAGAGGGCAAGATCCTCGCGACCTGCAAGGTGCCCACCCCCCCGACGCCCGAAGCGGTCGTCGACGCCATCGCGGACGCGGTGCGCACGGTCAGCGTCGGCCACGACGTCGAGGCGGTCGGCATCGGTGCCGCGGGTTACGTGGACGACAAGCGGGCCACCGTGCTGTTCGCCCCGAACATCAACTGGCGTCACGAGGCCCTCAAGGACAAGGTCGAGCAGCGCGTCGGCCTCCCGGTCGTCGTCGAGAACGACGCCAACGCCGCCGCCTGGGGCGAATACCGCTTCGGCGCCGGCCAGGGCCACGACGACGTCATCTGCATCACCCTGGGCACCGGCCTCGGCGGCGGCATCATCATCGGCAACAAGCTGCGCCGCGGCCGCTTCGGTGTGGCAGCGGAATTCGGCCACATCCGGGTCGTCCCCGACGGCCTGCTGTGCGGTTGCGGCAGCCAGGGCTGCTGGGAGCAGTACGCCTCCGGGCGCGCGCTCGTCCGCTACGCCAAGCAGCGCGCCAACGCCACCCCGGAGAACGCCTCGATCCTGCTGGGTCTCGGCGACGGCACGGTCGAGGGCATCGAGGGCAAGCACATCAGCGCCGCCGCCCGGCAGGGCGACCCGGTCGCCATCGACTCCTTCCGCGAGCTGGCCCGCTGGGCGGGCGCGGGCCTGGCCGACCTGGCCTCGCTCTTCGACCCCTCCGCGTTCATCGTCGGCGGCGGTGTCTCGGACGAGGGCGACCTCGTCCTCGACCCCATCCGCAAGTCCTTCAAGCGCTGGCTGATCGGCGGCCAGTGGCGCCCGCACGCGCAGGTGCTCGCGGCGCAGCTGGGCGGCAAGGCCGGGCTGGTCGGCGCCGCCGACCTGGCCCGTCAGGGCTGACGACACCGCCCGAGAGGGCTGATCACACCTTGTAGCACCGTTGGAGCAACAGGAGAGTGGCGATGCTCGCGGACCTGCCCCCGTCCCGTACCGAAGGCGACGGCTCGGCCGTCGTCCGTGTGCTCAGCTACAACATCCGCTCCATGCGTGACGACACGGGGGCGCTGGCCCGGGTCATCCGGGCCTGCGCCCCCGATGTCGTCTGCGTCCAGGAAGCGCCGCGCTTCTTCCGCTGGCGCAAGGCGGCCGCCCGCCTCGCCCGCACCTCCGAGCTGGTGTACGTCACCGGCGGGGCCACCGCCTCCGGCCCGATGATCCTGTCCTCGCTGCGCGCCACCGTGGAGCGCACGGAGGACGTCCTGCTGCCCCGCACCCCCGGACTGCACCAGCGCGGCTTCGCCACCGCCGTGCTCCGCTTCGGCCGGGCCCGGCTCGGGGTCCTCAGCTGCCACCTGAGCATGAAGGACAGCGAGCGCTACGGCCAGGGCAAGCTGCTCCTCGACCGGCTCGCCTCCCTCGGCGTCCCGCACGCCGTCGCGGCGGGCGACCTCAACGACCGGCCCGACGGGCGTACGTTCGGTCTCCTCGCGGACGCCCTCCAGGACGGCTGGGCCACCAAGCCGTGGGGCCGCGAGCACACCACCCGGCTCGGCGACCCCCTCCAGCGCATCGACGCCGTCTTCGCGACGGAGGGCGTCGAGGTGCTCGGCTGCGGCGTCCCGATGGGGCTGCCGGGGATCGCGGAGCGGGATCTGCGGGCCGCCACGGATCACCTGCCGGTGTTGGCGGCTGTGCGGGTGCCTGCGGTGTAGCCGCGGGCTCCGGCCCCGGACCTGGCTTGTCCTGCCGCCTGCGGGCCGTCCTTGCCGCCTGCGGCGGCGGGCGCCCTGCGGGCGCGTCCTCAAACGCCGGACGGGCTGGATTTATCCAGCCCGTCCGGCGATGGGAAAACCTTCACACGACCGCGCCGCGTCCCGGGTCGTCGTCCTCGTCGTCGTCGCCGTCCTTCATGCGCAGCACCAGCGTGGCGAAGCCGCCGAGGAAGCCGCCGACGCCGAGCGTGGTCATCCACCACGTCAGCTCCTGGCGCAGCAGCACCATGACCAACAGCAGCAACGGTCCGCCGAGCACGGCGATCCAGGCGAAGCGGGCGGTGACGTCGCCGGTCGGGAGCGGCGGCGGCTCCGGCGGGACGAAGTGGCCCTCGTCCGCGTCGTCACTGCCGTCCTTCTCGCCCTTGCCGTCCTTGCCGCTCTCGGCTGCCGGCTCGGGCCAGTCGCGGGGGCCCACACCGGGGGCGTAGACGATGAAGCTGCCCGGACGGTCCGGCTTCCCCGGGGCGGCCGTGGCGGTCCTGGTCGTCCCGTCCCGGTCGTCACCGGAGGGGTCCGGCCCGTCGGAGGCCCCGGAATCCTCGGCCCCGTCCGGAGTGCCTGGGTCCTCGGCCCGCTCGCGGTCGTCGAGCTCGTCCGTGACATCGCCGGAGGCGGGCCAGCGGCCCTTGGCCGGGTCGGGCTGTTCGCCGTACGCGGCGACGAGCTCCGCCCAGGCCGCGTCCTCGTCCAGCGGGTCGCGGCTCTCGTCGCGGCCGGCGTCGCGCTCAGCCACGGGTGGCCGTCCCCTCCTTGCCGGCGTGCGCGTCGGCACCGGCGCTGAGCCGGTTGATGAACGCGTACGTGTCCTTGAAGATCAGCTCGGCGTCGTGGTCCAGGGTGGCCACGTGGCGGCTGCGCTCCAGCAGCCGCTCGGTGACGTCCCGGGAGGAGACACGGGCCAGGATGCGCGCCGAGTCGGCGGCGGGGACGACACGGTCGTCGGGGCTGTGCAGCAACAGCAACGGCTGGGTGACCTGCGGAAGTTCGATATCGACCAGACGGAAGAAGCGGCGCAGCGAGTGCGCGGCGTGCAGCGGCACCCGGCCGTAGCCGACCTCGGCCGCGCCCGGCTTCGCGATGTCGCTGGCGATACCCTTGGTGGTGCGCATCAGATGGCGCGCCACGGGCAGCGCCCTGGCGGCGAGGCCGTGCACCTTGTTCCCGGGATTGACCACCACGACGCCGCGGACCGCGTCACCGTGCAGGGCCGCGAGCCGCAGCGCGAGCGCCCCGCCCATCGACAGGCCGCACACGAAGATCTCGGAACAGTGCTCACGCAGCGACCGCAGCTCGCGGTCCACCTCCGCGTACCAGTCCTGCCACCCGGTGAGCTGCAGGTCCTGCCAGCGGGTGCCGTGGCCGGGCAGCAGGGGAAGCGACACCGTCAGGCCGCGTTCCGCGAGATAATCGGCCCAGGGCCGTACGGACTGCGGGGAACCGGTGAAGCCGTGACACACAAGGACGCCGACCTCTCCGCCGACGTGGCGGAACGGCTCGGCGCCGGGGAGGAGCGGCACCGGGATCTCCGATCGATGGAACGGGAAAAAGGGGTCTGGCCCTCAGCGTACGCGGAGCGCCGCACGGCGGGTAGGCAGGTTAAGGTCTCCTCGTCACTACAGGAGGTTCTGGGTTGTTCTACGGCGCTATGAAGCTGTCCATCGGCGGGTCGCTGAAGCTTGCCTTCCGGCCGTGGGTGGAGGGCCTGGAGAACATCCCGGCCGAGGGGCCCGCGATCCTGGCGAGCAACCACCTGTCCTTCTCGGACTCCTTCTTCCTTCCCGCGGTGCTCGACCGGAAGGTCACCTTCATCGCGAAGCAGGAATACTTCACCTCCCCCGGGGTCAAGGGGAAGCTGACGGCCGCCTTCTTCAAGGGCGTCGGCCAGCTCCCCGTCGACCGCTCGGGCGGCCGCGGCGCGGGCGAGGCCGCGATCAAGAGCGGCATCGAGGTGCTGGAGCGCGGTGAGCTGTTCGGCATCTACCCGGAGGGCACCCGTTCCCCGGACGGCCGTCTCTACCGCGGCAAGCCCGGCGGGCTCGCCCGGGTGGCGCTGCTGTCCGGCGCGCCCGTGATCCCCGTCGCGATGATCGACACGGAGAAGGTGCAGCCGCCCGGGAAGGTGCTGCCGAAGATGATCCGTCCGGGCATCCGGATCGGTGAGCCGCTCGACTTCAGCCGCTACCACGGCATGGACGGCGACCGCTTCATCCTGCGCTCGGTGACCGACGAGGTCATGTACAAGATCATGGAGCTGTCCGGCCAGGAGTACGTCGACATCTACGCGACGGCGGCCAAGCGGCAGATCGCGGAAGAGGCCAAGCGCAAGGCCGAGGAGGAGAAGGCCGCGAAGGCGGCCGGACTCGACAAGGCCGGCAAGCAGCCCGAGGCCTGAGCGCCCGGCGGGGGGTCGGTTCGATGACTCAGGGGACACACGTGCCACCGGGCATATCGCGCGCACCGGTCGGCAAGCGCCCGCGGGCCGTGCGCATGTCCGTGGAGCTGCCGCTGTGGCGCGCCCTGACCGGCTACCGGATCATCACCCTCGGCTACGCCCTCGCGCTCTTCTTCCTCAACTACCGCGAGTACGCGCACCCGCTCGGCGCCGCCCTCTACATGGGCGCGCTCACCGTATGGATGCTGCTGACCTGGAACCGGGTCACGGCACCCGAGCGGTGCACCAAGCGGTTCCTGACCGCCGATCTCACCATCGCGCTGGCCGGCATCCTGCTCACCGCCGTCATCGATTCCCCCGAGCGCATCGCGAGCGGCGCGGCCACCCTGCCGTCCATCTGGGCGGGCGGCGCCGTGCTGGGCTGTGCCATCAAGGGCGGCTGGCGCTGGGCGGCCGTCGGCTCGACCCTCGTGGCCGTCGCCAACCTCGTCGAGCGCGGCGGCGCCGCCCGCGACACGATCCACAACGTGCTGCTGGTCTGGGTCTCCAGCATCGCCATCGGCTACATCGTCGAGGTGGCCCGGGCCAGTGAGCGCACGCTCGCCCGCGCCCTCCAGATCGAGGCGGCGACCCGCGAGCGCGAGCGGCTGGCCCGCGACATCCACGACGGCGTCCTCCAGGTGCTGGCCATGGTGCAGCGCCGGGGCGCCGCGATCGGCGGCGAGGCCGCCGAGCTGGGCCGGATGGCGGGCGAGCAGGAGATCGCGCTGCGCACCCTCGTCGCCGGCGGCCTGCTGCCCCCGCAGCGCTCGGCCGCGCAGCTCGCCGAGGACGCCGAGCTGGTGCGGACGGTCACCCCCGCCCCGGCCCCCGCGCCGACGGGCCCCTGCGACCTCGCGGGGCTCCTCGCCCCGTACGCCGGGGCCGCCGTCTCCTTCGCCGGGCCCGGTACGCCCGTCCTGCTGGAGGCGTCCGCCGCGGCGGAACTGGCGGCGGCCGTCGGTGCCGCGCTGGACAATGTGGCCAAGCACGCCGGTGACGGCGCGCGGGCCTGGATCCTGCTGGAGGACGAACCCGGTGAGGTGATCGTCACTGTGCGGGACGACGGCCCGGGCATCGCCGAGGGCCGGCTGGCGGACGCCGAACGGGAGGGGCGGATGGGCGTCGCGCTGTCGATCCGCGGCCGGCTGCGGGACCTGGGCGGCAGCGCGGAGCTGCTGTCCGTGCCGGGGCAGGGCACCGAAGTCGAACTGAGGGTTCCGCGCGCGGGCGCGTGAGCCGAACCGCAAGGGAAGGCGCCGGGGGAAACCAACCCGGTGGGGTGACGAGCGATGAGTGAAGTCCGATGAGTGAAGAGCAGGCCGTACGGGTCATGGTGGTCGACGACCACCCCATGTGGCGGGACGCGGTCGCCCGCGACCTGGACGCCGCCGGGTTCGACGTCGTGGCCACCGCCGGGGACGGCCCGCAGGCGGTCCGGCGCGCCCAGGCCGTGGCCCCCGACGTCCTCGTCCTGGACCTCAATCTGCCCGGTCTGCCCGGCGTGGCCGTCTGCAAGGAGTTGGTCGGGGAGAACCCCGCGCTGCGCGTCCTGGTGCTCTCCGCCAGCGGCGAGCACGCGGACGTCCTGGAAGCGGTGAAGTCCGGCGCGACCGGCTATCTGCTGAAGTCGGCCAGCACGGACGAGCTGGTGGACGCCGTGCGCCGGACCGCCGTCGGCGACCCCGTCTTCACCCCGGGGCTGGCCGGACTGGTGCTCGGCGAGTACCGCCGGCTCGCCTCCGACCCGGCCCCCGCCGCCCCCGACGAGCCGAAGGCCCCCCGGCTCACCGACCGGGAGACCGAGGTGCTGCGCCTGGTCGCCAAGGGCCTCTCCTACAAACAGATCGCCGAGCGGCTGGTTATTTCCCACCGCACGGTGCAGAACCATGTTCAGAACACCTTGGGCAAGCTCCAGTTGCACAACCGCGTGGAGCTGGTGCGCTACGCGATAGAGCGAGGTCTCGACGACGCCTGACCCTCCGCGGCCGGGCGTACCCGGCTGAAGGGAAGGTGTCATGCGGGTCGGAGTACTGACCGGTGGCGGTGACTGCCCCGGGCTCAACGCGGTCATCCGCGCCGTCGTCCGCAAGGGCGTCCAGCGTTACGACTACGAATTCCTCGGCTACAAGGACGGCTGGCGCGGGCCGCTCCAGGGCGCGGCGACGCGCCTCGACATCCCGGCCGTGCGCGGCATCCTGCCGCGCGGCGGCACCGTGCTCGGATCGTCGCGGACCAATCCCTTCAAGGAAGCGGACGGCGTCCGCCGGATCAAGGACAACCTCGCCAAGGACCGGGTGGACGCCCTGATCGCCATCGGCGGCGAGGACACCCTCGGCGTCGCCGCCCGGCTCTGCGCCGAGTACGGCATCCGGTGCGTCGGCGTCCCCAAGACCATCGACAACGACCTCTCCGCCACGGACTACACCTTCGGCTTCGACACCGCCGTCAACATCGCCACCGAGGCCATCGACCGGCTGCACACCACCGCCGAATCGCACATGCGCGTCCTCGTCGTGGAGGTCATGGGCCGGCACGCGGGCTGGATCGCCCTGCACTCCGGCATGGCAGGCGGCGCCAACGTCATCCTCGTCCCCGAGTACCGCTTCGACCTCGACGAGGTGTGCGGCTGGGTCACCTCCCGCTTCCGCGCCAGCTACGCCCCGATCGTCGTCGTCGCGGAGGGCGCCATGCCGAAGGACGGCGACCTCGTCCTCAAGAACGCCGCCGCGCAGGACGCCTTCGGCCACGTCCGGCTCTCCGGGGTGGGGGAGTGGCTGGCGGGTGAGATCGAGCGCCGCACCGGTAAGGAGGCGCGCACGATAGTGCTGGGCCACGTCCAGCGCGGCGGCACCCCGAGCGCGTTCGACCGGTGGCTGGCGACCCGGTTCGGGCTGCACGCGATCTCCGCGGTGCGGGACGGCGACTTCGGGACGATGGTCGCGCTGCGGGGCACGGACATCGTGCGGGTGCCTCTCGGGGAGGCGACGGCTCGGTTGAAGACGGTGCCGGCTGATCGGTACGAGGAAGCGAAGCTTTTGTTCGGCTAGGGGTTGGCTCCGGCTACCGCCGGTGCCGAAAGATCGCCCTCAATCGCCGGGCAGACTCCAAGGAGCCTGCCCGGCGATTGAGGGCAACAGGTGGGCGAGCCCCTCAGACCAGCACCGACGCCAGCAGGTCTGCCACGATCGTCGCGCCGTTCAGGGTCAGTACCGACTCCGGGTGGAACTGGACCCCCGCGAAGCCGGGGCCGCGGATCGCGTGCACCTCGCCGGAGGCGTCCCGGCTGACCTCCACCCGGTGCATGGCCAGCTCCGCCTCCGTCGTCTCCCCGCAGCGCGCCGTGAACGTGTTGTAGAAGCCGACCGTCTCCGGGCGCCCGAAGAAGTCGATGCGCTGCTGCGCTCCCTGGGCCGGGTCCGTCTTGCGGACGATGTCCAGGCCCAGCTCCGCCGCGAGCAGCTCGTGGCCCAGGCACACTCCCAGCACCCCGTGCCGGTGCTCGCGCAGCAGGTCCGCTGCCAGCCCGCGCAGCAGCCGCATCTTGGGGTCGGCCGCGTCCGACGGATCGCCGGGACCCGGCCCCAGCACCACGGGCCCCTCGTGGCGCAGCGCCGCGTCCCGCAGGCCCGGCTCGTCGTAGCGGCGCACGGTGACGGTCAGCCCCGAGGTGCGCAGCAGGTGCGCCAGCATCGCCGTGAAGGTGTCCTCGCCATCGACGACGAGCGCGTGCCCCGACAGCTTCGCCGTCGACGACGTGGTCTGCATGCGCAGCCAGAACGGTGCCAGGTCCGCGCGCCGGGCGTCGAGCGCGGCCCGTACCCGAAGGTCGTCACCGAGCCGGGCCCCGGGCCCCGCCGGCGCGGATCCCCGCGCGTCGCGGACGCCGAGCGCGGCGAGCACGCCGGCGGCCTTGGCGTGCGTCTCGGCGACCTCGCCGGCCGGGTCGGAGTGGCGTACGAGCGTGGCGCCGACCGCCACCCGCAGCCGGCCGCGCCGGTCGATGTCGGCGGTCCGGATGAGGATCGGCGAGTCGAGCGTCTGCGCGCCCGCCGCGTCGCGGCCGATGAGGGCGAGCGCCCCCGCGTAGTAGCCGCGCCCCTGCGGCTCGTACCGCCCGATGACCCGGCAGGCGTTCTGCACCGGCGAGCCCGTCACGGTCGCCGCGAACATCGTCTCCCGCAGCACGTCCCGCACATCCAGCGAGGAGCGCCCGCGCAGTTCGTACTCGGTGTGCGCGAGATGGGCCATCTCCTTGAGCCGGGGGCCGACGACCACGCCGCCCATGTCCCCGACCGTGCACATCATCTTCAGCTCCTCGTCCACCACCATGGACAGCTCCTCCACCTCCTTGCGGTCGTGCAGGAAGGCCAGCAGCCCCTCGGGCGTCGGGCCCTCGGCGGGGTAGCGGTACGTGCCGCTGATCGGGTTCATCACGACCGTCCCGCCCGACATCCGGACGTGCACCTCCGGGCTCGCCCCCACCAGCGTCCGGTCGCCCGTGTGCACGACGTACGTCCAGTACGCGCCGCGCTCGCCGGCCAGCAGCCGCCGGAAGAGGGCCAGTGCGTCGGCCGCCCCGAAGCCGTGGATCTCGCCCTCGAAGGTCCGCCGGATGACGAAATTGGCCCCTTCGCCCGTCCCGATCTCGTCCTCGATCACCCGCTCGACGATCCGCGCGTACTCCTCGTCGCTCACGTCGAAGGCCCCGCCGTCGACCCGTACCTCGTGCGCGGGCAGCGCGGCGAGGACCTCGGCGAGCGGCAGTTCGTACGACTCCTCGGGCCGCAGCACCAGCAGGGGCGTCCCGTCGTCGGTGACCTCGAAGCCGCGCTCGCGGATCTGCCGGAACGGCACGAGCGCGAGCGCGTCGTGCGCGGGGCCGCCCCCGGCGGGGGCACCGGACGGCAAGGGGATGCCGGTGAGGCGTCCGGCCTCGCCCACCGGGCCGATCAGCAGCTCGACGCGGTCCTCCCCGGCGCCGTGCGGGCGGCCGGGGGTGCGGCGGCGCAGCAGGGCGAAGGGCGGGCAGGCGGGGTCGGTCAGCCGTGCGAGGAGAGCGGAGGTGTCGGGCATCTGGGGAGTTCCTTCCGGTGCGAGGAGGGAACGGCCCGTGGAACACGGAAGGCCGCCCCTCGGGGCGGCCTTCGCGGTGAGTGTGCTGCTACGCGCGATCAGTGGGCCGCCTGAGAGCGGTCCACCACCAGTTCCGGTTCATCGGCGCGAGCATGTGGCGCACCCTACCGGAACCCCGACATCCGAGTGGGGAGCGTCTCAGATGTCGGTCCCGGCGGATGGACAGATGCATCGACCCCGTAATGTTGGAGTGTGACCGTGAACGCTGAACTCCACGCCGGTGGCAACACCTGGCGCTCCCTGCCCGCGGCGCAGCAGCCTGACTGGCCGGATCAAGAGGCTCTGCGCGATGTGATCGCCGAGCTCGAGTCCTATCCGCCGCTCGTCTTCGCGGGCGAGTGCGACCAGCTGCGTCACCGCCTGGGAGCCGTCGCCCGTGGTGAGGCGTTCCTGCTCCAGGGCGGCGACTGCGCCGAGGCCTTCGACGCCGTCGGCGCCGACCAGATCCGCAACAAGCTGAAGACGCTCCTGCAGATGGGCGCGGTGCTGACCTACGCCGGGTCGGTGCCCGTCGTGAAGGTCGGCCGCATCGCCGGCCAGTACAGCAAGCCCCGCTCCAAGCCGACCGAGACCCGCGACGGCGTGACCCTGCCGACCTACCGCGGCGACTCCGTCAACGGCTTCGCCTTCACCCCCGAAGCCCGTACGCCGGACCCGCAGCGGCTGAAGCGGATGTACAACGCCTCCGCCTCCACCCTGAACCTGGTCCGCGCCTTCACCACCGGCGGCTACGCGGACCTGCGCCAGGTGCACGCCTGGAACCAGGACTTCGTGAAGTCGTCCCCCTCCGGCCAGCGCTACGAGGCGCTCGCCCGCGAGATCGACCGCGCGATGAACTTCATGAACGCCTGCGGGGTGGACCCGGAGGAGTTCAAGACGGTCGAGTTCTTCTCGTCGCACGAGGCGCTCGTCCTCGACTACGAGTCGGCGCTGACCCGTGTCGACTCGCGGACCGGCGATCTGTACGACGTCTCGGGCCACATGGTGTGGATCGGTGAGCGCACCCGGCAGCTCGACGGCGCGCACATCGAGTTCGCGTCGAAGATCCGCAACCCGATCGGGGTGAAGCTCGGCCCGACGACGACGCCCGAGGACGCGCTGACCCTCATCGAGCGGCTCGACCCCGAGCGCGAGCCGGGCCGGCTCACCTTCATCACCCGTATGGGTGCCGACAAGATCCGGGACAAGCTCCCGACGCTGGTCGAGAAGGTCACGGCGTCCGGTGCGCAGGTCGTCTGGATCAGCGACCCGATGCACGGCAACACCTTCGAGGCGGCCTCGGGCCACAAGACCCGCCGCTTCGACGACGTGCTCGACGAGGTCAAGGGCTTCTTCGAGGTCCACAAGAGCCTCGGCACCCACCCGGGCGGCATCCACGTCGAGCTGACCGGCGACGACGTCACGGAGTGCGTGGGCGGCGGCGACGAGATCTTCGTCGACGATCTGCACCAGCGCTACGAGACGGCGTGCGACCCGCGCCTCAACCGCAGCCAGTCCCTGGACCTGGCGTTCCTGGTCGCGGAAATGTACCGGGACCAGTAGGAACCCGGCGGAACGAAACAGTGGGGCGCGGATCGAAGTGATCCGCGCCCCACTGCGTTGTTAATCCCCGACCGGGCCGGGTAAGGTAAGGGTAACCTTATTGATCAACCCGGTGAGGCGGTGAACCGCGTGTACGTCTGCTCATGCTTCGGGATCACCGAGCAGCAGGTGCGCGAGCACGCGGACCGCGGGGCGTGCACGCCCCGCCAGATAGCCTCCGTGAGCAAGGCCGGCACCGACTGCGGCAGCTGTGTCCGCCGCATCCAGGGCATTCTCGGGCGTGGCGCGTGCCCCCGCCGTGAGCTCGCCGATCAGGGCGACCCGGAGGTCCTCAGCGCCGAGCTGACCGCGATACCCGAGGCGCAGGCGGCCTGACTCAGCTGTCCGGCTGCTCGATCAGCTGGGCGAGGTACAGCGGCTCGCCGAGCTTCTCGACCAGGTCCAGCTGGGTGTCGAGATAGTCGATGTGGCTCTCCTCGTCCTCGAGGATCGACTCGAAGATGTTCGCCGAGGTGATGTCGCCCTTGGCCCGCATGACCTCCACGCCGCGCTTGAGGCGGTCGATGGCCTCGACCTCCACCTGCCGGTCGGCCTGGAACATCTCGGTCACCGTCTGTCCGATCCGGACGTGGAAGAGCCGCTGGTAGTTCGGCAGCCCGTCCAGGAACAGGATCCGGTCGGTCAGGATCTCCGCGTGCTTCATCTCGTCGAACGACTCGGCCCTGGTGTGCTTCGCGAGCTTGGGCCAGCCGAAGTTCTCCTGCATCTTCGCGTGCAGGAAGTACTGGTTGATGGCCGTCAGCTCGGCAGTCAGCTGCTCATTGAGAAATTCGATGACCTCGGGGTCGCCCTGCATTGCAGAGGCTCCTTCCAAGAGGATGGCTGGCAGGTAGGCCGCATCCTCGCACCGCCCTTCGAAAGCGTCCAGTAAGTGCACACTTAGTGGGAGTTGCCCCAATAGCGGAACCCCTGGTCATCACCACACCGGAAGGTCTGACACCATGGACCCATGGGTCAGTCGGAAAGCCGCAAAGGGGAACAGCTTCAGCTGCCTCCGGGGCAGCGTCTCCAGCGCGGCTGGCCGGTGACGCACTACGGACCGGTGCCGAAGTTCAAGGCCGACCGCTGGGAGTTCCGCGTCTTCGGTTCGACCGCCGACGGTGACAAGCGCTGCTGGAACCATGAGGACTTCTCCGCCCTGCCGTATTCGACGGTCGTCGCGGATCTGCACTGCGTCACGAAGTACAGCATGCTCGGCGCCGAATGGGGTGGGGTTTCGGCCCGGACGATCCTCGAACTCGCACCGCCCGCACCCGAGGTCACGCATGTGATGGTGTGGGCCGAGTACGGTTTCAGCTCAAATCTGCGGCTTGCCGATTTCACCGCGGAGCAGACCATTTTCGCCACCCACAAGGACGGCGAACCGCTCACCGCCGAGCACGGCTTCCCGGTCCGCCTCGTCGTACCGCACCTGTATGCCTGGAAGGGCCCGAAATGGGTGCGCGGCGTCGAATACATGACCGCCGACCGCCGGGGCTTCTGGGAAGAGCGCGGCTATCACAACGTCGGCGACCCCTGGCGCGAGCAGCGCTACTCCTACCAGGAGGAACCCGGCGACGGCCCGGAGCTGTGACGTTCTCCGGCCCGCCCGGCGTTCGAGGACACCGCCTGTCCGAGGACACCGCCTAGCCGGCGCAGCCGTCCCGTAGCTCCTTCAGCCGCGCCACGTCCGCGGCGTGCCCCTCCTTGCCGCCCGGCGTCTCGATCGTCAGCGGCACCCCCTCGGTCGCCGGATGCGTGAACAGCTCCGCGAAGGGCTCGGCGCCGATATGGCCGGAACCGATGCTCTCGTGCCGGTCCCGGTGCGCGCCGACGGCCTCCTGGGAGTCGTTCGCGTGGATCAGCCGCAGCCGGCCCCCGCCCACGACGGAGACCAGCTCGTCGAGCGTCTGCTTCATCCCGCCGGTCTCGGCGAGGTCGTGACCCGCCGCGAAGACATGGCAGGTGTCCAGGCAGACCCCGAGCTTCGGATGGTGCTCCAGCGCCTCGAAGTACGGGCCGAGATCCGCCACCAGCGAGCAGAGCGAGGCACCCTGACCGGCCGTCGGCTCCAGCAGCAGCCACGGGTCGTCGTCATGGGTCAGCTCGTCCAGCAGCGGCAGCAGCCGCTCGTGGACCTGCGCCAGGGCCTCGCGGCGCGGCCGGCCGCCGGTCGCCGAGCCGGTGTGCACGACGACGCCGCGCGCCCCGATCGCCCGCCCCCGGCGCAGCGAGTGCCGCATCGACTCCACGGACTTCTCCGCCGTCGCCTCGGTGTGCGACCCGAAGTTGATCAGGTAGGGGGCGTGGACGAAGACGGGGAGGGACTCGGCCGCGCAGGCGGCACGGAATTCCTCGTCCTGCCGGGCGTTGCCGGACGGGGTCGCCCAGCCGCGCGGATTGGCGACGAAGACCTGCACGGCCTCGGCGCCCATCTCCCGGGCGTACGGCAGACCGACCTTGGCCAGCCCGCCGGCCACCGGGATATGGCCGCCGACGGGATTACGGGCGCGGGGGGAGAGCATTTCGTTCATGGTGCCGCTCATGGACTGGGGCATGGCTCAGAGACCGCCCTTGAGGCGGATGGTGATGGTGTCGCCCTTGGGGGCCTTGTCGCCGCCCTTGACCGACTGGCCCTCGACCGAGTCCCGGGGGAAGAGGAACGGCCGGTCCACCTTCACCGCGAAGCCCGCGGCCGTCAGCGCCCTCTTGGCATCGGCCTCACTGCGGCCGGTGACGTCGGGGACCTCCACCATCTCCTTGCCCTTGGAGACCGTGATGGTGACGGTGTCGCCCTTGGCCGCCCGCTCGCCCCTGGCGGGGGACTGGCCGGCCACCGCGCCCTTCTCCTTGTCCGAGAAGACGGGGTCGTCCGCGACCTTCACCTTGAAGCCACGGCCCTCCAGCGCGGAGGTGGCGTCGCCGATGGACAGCCCGCTCACGTCCGGCACGTCCAGTGCCTCGCCCTTGCTGACGGTCAGGGCGACGGCCGTGCCCGGCCGGCGCTCCACGCCCGGCTGCGGGTCGGTCGCGAGCACCGCGTCCTGCGGGGTCTCACCGCTGAACTGCCGGCCGACCTCGCCGACCGTCAGCCCCGCGGCCTCGATCTTCCGCTTCGCGGCACCGAAGGGCATGCCCACGACATTGGGCACCTCGGCCCGGGCGGGGCCCTTGGACAGGACGATCGTCACCTTGCCGGTGTTGCGGATGCGTCCGCCCGGCCCGGGGTCGGTGGAGATGACGTGACCGCGCTCGATCGTGTCGCTGACGTCCTCCTTGACCTTCACCCCGAGACCGGCCGCGCGCAGCTCCTGCTCGGCCTTCTCCCGCGTCATGTCCAGGACGGCCGGGACCTTCGTGAACTGGCCGGAATTGATGTACCAGACACCCGAGCCCGCCAGCACCAGCAGCACGGCGGCGAGCACGCCGATCAGCCCCCACCGGGGCCTCGGCCGGCCGGGGCGCGGCGCGTCGCCCGGCGGCACCGGCGGCGGAGGCGGCGCGGGCACGTGCTCCAGCCGCGTGGTGTGGTTGAGCTGGTCGTCCGGGGCGGGCGCGGGCGGCGCCGCGGCGGTCCGCGGGATCACGCTCGTACGGTCCTCGGAACCGACGTGGTCCGGGCCCGGCGCCGCGTCGCGGCCGTCGGCCGCGGCCTGCGGCGGCACCACGTCCAGCTGCTCGTCGGACAGGCTCTCGCGCACCCCGCGGACCAGCCCCAGCAGCGCGATCGCGTCGGCCGGGCGCAGCCGCGGGTCGCGCGCGGTCGCGGCGGCCACGAGGGCGTCCAGCTCGGCCGCCAGCCCCGGCACGGCCGCCGACGGCGGCGGCACGTCCTCGTGGAGGTGCCGGTAGAGGACCTGGGCGGGGGTGCTGCCGGTGTGCGGCTTGGCGCCGGTGAGCATCTCGTAGAGGACGACGCCGCAGGCGTAGACGTCCGCGCGGGTGTCGGCGGTGCCCTGCTCCAGCTGCTCGGGCGCGAGGTACGACACGGTGCCCAGCACGGAGTCGCTGTTGGTCGTGGTGTTGGTGTCGACGGCCCGTACGAGCCCGAAGTCGGCGACCTTGACCCGGCCGTCGTCGCCGATCAGCACGTTCTCCGGCTTCATGTCCCGGTGCACCAGCCCGGCCAGATGCGCGGCGCCGAGCGCTGCCAGCACGGGCTCCGCGATGTCGAGCGCGGCGCGCGGCTGGAGCGCCTTGCGCTCGCGCAGCACGTCGCGCAGCGTGCACCCGGCCACGTACTCCATCGCCAGATAGACGTAGACGCCGTCGGTGCCCTGGTCGAAGACCCCCACCACATTGGGGTGGTCGAGCCGTGCCACGGACTTGGCCTCACGGATGAAGCGCTCCACGAAGGCCTCGTCGGCGGCGAGGCCGGGATGCATCACCTTCAGCGCGAGCACACGGTCGAGCCGGGTGTCGACGGCCCGGTAGACCGTGGCCATGCCACCGACGGCGATCCGCGCCTCGACGCGGTAGCGGCTGTCGAGCACGTGCCCGACGAGCGGGTCCCCCAGGGTCGTATCCACGGCATACGAGTCTACGAGCCACGACGGGCAGGTCGAACGCGGTGCGCCTGCAGGGGGTATCCGCAGCCGAACAGTGACATTGGGCAGGCTGCGCTGTGGCTTGCCGCCGTTACGGGTGGCACGCCTTGTCCGGGCCGCCCGTCGTCCGGGGCCGGGGCCCGGGGCGGAGCCCCGTCAGAACGCCGGGCGCTCCGGGTCCAGTCGTGCCAAGCCCTCCGCAGGAGAAGACGCCTCGGCGAAGTGGCGGCGGGGGATGCGGCCCGCCCGGTGGGCCAGGCGGCCCGCGTGCACCGCGTGGCGCATGGCCTCCGCCATCAGGACCGGCTCCTGGGCGCGGGTCACGGCCGAGGCGAGCATCACCGCCGCGCACCCCAGCTCCATCGCGAGCGCCGCGTCGGACGCCGTGCCCGCGCCCGCGTCGAGGATCACCGGGACCCCGGCGCGCTCCGTGATCAGCTGGAAGTTGTGCGGGTTGCGGATGCCGAGGCCGGAGCCGATGGGCGAGCCCAGGGGCATGATCGCGGCGCAGCCGGCGTCCTCCAGCTTGCGGGCGAGGACCGGGTCGTCGTTGGTGTACGGCAGGACGGTGAAGCCTTCGTCCACCAGGATCTCGGCGGCGTCCAGCAGCTCGATCGGGTCGGGCAGCAGGGTGCGCTCGTCGGCGATCACTTCGAGCTTGACCCAGTCGGTGCCGAGTGCCTCACGGGCCAGCCGCGCGGTGAGGACCGCCTCGCCGGCGGTGAAGCAGCCCGCCGTGTTCGGCAGCACGCGGATGCCGTGCTTCTCCAGGACGGAGAGCACCGAGCCCCGCACACCGGCGTCCAGCCGGCGCATGGCGACCGTGGTCAGCTCGGTGCCGGAGGCGAGCAGTGCGCGCTCCAGCACGTCGAGGCTGGGAGCCCCGCCCGTTCCCATGATCAGCCGGGAGGAGAACGCGGTGCCCGCGATGGTGAGCAGATCGTCTGCCATGGGGCGGATCAGCCCCCCTGCACGGCGGTGAGGACCTCGACGCGGTCGCCGTCGCCGAGCGTCGTGGCGGGCCACTGGCCGCGGGGGACGACGGTCTCGTTGACGGCGGCGGCGACGCCCGCGCGCGCGGTGGTGAGGGCGGCCACGAGGCCGTCGAGGGTCAGCCCCCGGGGGACCTCGCGGTGCTCGCCGTTGACGTGGATGCCGACGTTGGCCGCGGGGCTGTCGGTGGGGTCGGTGGGGTTCATGCGGGCAGCTCCTGGAGCGCGTTCGAGAAGCGTCGGGGGGAGAAGGGAAGGGCCGTCTCGGGCAGCCGGCCGGTGGTCAGCACCTCGGCCATCACCTCGCCGGTGAGCGGGGTGAGCAGAATGCCGTTGCGGTGGTGGCCGGTGGCCGTGAGCAGGCCGGGCAGCTCGGTCGGGCCGAGCAGGGGCGCGTTGTCGGGCGAGCCGGGGCGCAGCCCGGCGCGGGTCTCGACCAGGGGCAGCTCGGTGATGCCGGGCACCAGCTCGTGGGCGTCGCGCAGCAGCTCGTACACACCGCCGGCGGTGACGGTGGTGTCCCAGCCGAGCTCCTCCGTCGTGGCGCCGACGACCAGCTCGCCGTTCTCGCGCGGCACCAGATAGACGGGGCCGCCGCGGACGACCGCCCGGACGGTCCGGGAGAGGAAGGGCGCGTACGGGCCGGGGACCCGCAGCCGCAGGATCTGGCCCTTGACCGGGCGGACCGGGGGCAGGACGTGCTCGGGGATCCCCGCGAGACGGCCGCTGTGACTGCCCGCGGCGAGCACGGTCGCCCCGGCGGCGACTCGGGTGCCGTCGGCCAGACGAGCCCCCGTGGCGCGCTCGCCCGTGACGTCGACGCGGACCGCCTCCGCACGGTGGAAGCGCACCCCGGCCCGCTCACAGGCGGTGAGCAGGGCCTTCGCGAGCCGCCGGGGATCGGTCTGGTGATCGCCGTCCACCCGCACACCGCCGCTCACCCCCGGTGCGAGCATCGGCTCCAGCCGACGGCACTCCCGCCCCGTCAGCCACTGCGCGTCCAGCCCGGACCGCTGCTGGAGGGCGTGCAGCTCCCGCAGATGGGCGCGGTCGTCGGCGTCGAGGGCGACGGCGAGCGTGCCGCAGGCGCGGTAGCCGGTGTCCTGGCCGCTCGCCTCCTCCAGCTCGGCCGTGAACGCCGGATAGCGCCGCGCGGAGGCCAGATTCAAAGCGAGCAGCCGCTGCTCGCCGTGGTGCAGCTCCGTGACGGCGGCGAGCATGCCCGCCGCGACCAGGGCCGCGCCGCCGCCCGGCGCGGGGTCCGCGACGACCGTGCGCAGACCGCGCTGCGCCGCGCGCCACGCCGTGACGAGACCGATGACACCGCCGCCGACGACGAGCACGTCGCAGACGGTGTCCGACGGCGTGCCCCGGCCCCCGGGCATGGTGGAAGACGCGTGCATGGGCGTCCAGCCCCTCCCTTCGCCGGCATGACCCGGATCAGGTTCGTACGGTCGGAGGCCGTCCAGCCTCCCTCTCAGCCCGGTCGTCCGGGCTCCCGCGAGTGCTTTGCACGGCCACCCTAGTACGCGCCGCGAAAGGACCGGAAGGGCGGCCGGACGGGGGGAGCCTCGCACCGTTCGGCGGCCTCCGGCGGCCAAACATGGTGACGCTGTGTCAGACGTCTCCGTACCCGGTGCTCCGGTACGGCCCGGCCGCAGCCCTACAGTGATCGGGTGAGCGAGCACGGGAAAGCAGCGAAGACCTCCACCGAGGAGCGGGTCGTCATCGTCGGCGCCGGGATGGCCGGGGTGCAGACCGCCGTCGCCCTGCGCGAGCAGGGCTGGCGCGGCGCGATCTCCGTCCTGGGCGCCGAGCCCCACCAGCCGTACGACCGGCCGCCGCTCTCCAAGGCCGTCCTGCTCGGCAAGGCGGAGGGGTCGGCCTTCGAGGTGGACTTCGCGTCGCTCGGCATAGAGCTGGAACTCGGCCGGGAGGTCACCGGCCTGCGCGCCGACGAGCACCTGCTGGAGACCGGGACCGGGCCCGTGCCGTACGACGTGCTGGTCATCGCCACCGGCGCCGAGCCCCTCGCCCTGCCCGGCAGCGAGGACGTGCCCGGCGTGCACCTGCTGCGCACCCTGGACGACGCCGAGCGGCTGCGCCCGGTGCTGGCCCGGCAGCACGACGTCGTGGCCGTCGGCGCGGGCTGGATCGGCGCGGAGTTCGCGACCGCCGCGCGCGAGGCGGGCTGCCGGGTGACGGTCGTGGAGGCCGCCGAGCTGCCGCTGGCGGGCGCCATGCCGCCCGAGGTCGCCGTCCACATGTCCCGGTGGTACGCCGACAGCGGAGCCCGGCTGCTGACCGGTGCGCGCGTGGCCGCCGTGGAACCGGGCGCGGTGCTGCTGGCCGACGGCACCCGGCTCACGGCGGACGCCGTGGTCGTCGGCATCGGCGCGCGGCCCGCGACCGGCTGGCTGGCCGGCTCGGGCATCGCGCTCGCGGCGGACCACTCCGTCGTCACCGACGACCGGCTGCGCACGTCCCTGCCCGACGTCTACGCCGTCGGCGACTGCGCGTCCTTCCCCTCCGCCCGCTACGGCGAGCGGCTGCTCGTGCACCACTGGGACAACGCGCTCCAGGGCCCCCGGACCGTCGCCGCGAACATCGTCCACGGCCCGGCCGAGAGCCCGGTCTACGACCCGGTGCCCTACTTCTGGTCCGAGCAGTTCGGCCGCTTCGTGCAGTACGCGGGCCACCACGCGGCCGCCGACGAGCTCCTGTGGCGCGGCGACCCCGACAGCGCCGCCTGGACGGTGTGCTGGCTGCGCGCGGGCGTCCTGGTGGCTCTGCTGGCCGTGGGCCGGCCCCGCGACCTGGCCCAGGGGCGCAAGCTCATCGAGCGCGGCGCGGCCCTCGACCGGGCGAAGGCCGCGGACGCGTCCGTGCCGCTGAAGTCCGCCGCTCTGTGACGTGCCGTTCGCCTGTCCGGCGGATCGCCGGACAGGCTTGTCCGGACGCGGCTCGGGTCAACCCGGCTACCCACTGTCAGTCCTAGATGGCAGGCTTGTCCCGTGACCGAGATTGACGCAAAGATCGATGCTCTCGTCCCCGCCTGGCTCAACCTCCCCGACATCGCCGAAATTCTCGATGTCGAGGTGACGCGCGTCCGGCAGCTGGTCAAGGAAGGCCAGCTGATCGCCGTGCGCCGTGGCGAGAACCGAGTGCTCCAGGTGCCCGCCGACTTCGTCGGCGAGGGCAAGGTCGTCAAGGGCCTGGCCGGGACCCTGACGCTGCTGCGGGACGACGGCTTCAGCGACGAGGAAATGCTGGAGTGGCTGTTCACCCCGGACCCGACCCTGCCCGGGACCCCCGCGCAGGCGCTGCGCGAGAATCGTGGCACGGAGGTGAAGCGCCGCGCCCAGGCGCTCGCCGTCTGACGCGCCCGTAGGCGCCGTAGACGCGAAGTGAAAACCGTCCGGCGTACGGGCACGGGAGCCTCCCGTGCCCGTACGCCGCCGACCCGGGGGGACCCACCACATGTCCGTCACCGCACGCGAGCGGCTCGCCGACGCCCGGCTGTATCTGTGCACCGACGCCCGCAAGCGCCAGGGCGACCTGCCGGAGTTCCTGGACGCCGTGCTCGGTGACGGAGGCGTCGACATCATCCAGCTGCGCGACAAGGGCATGGAGGCGGGGGAGGAGCTGGAGCACCTCGCCGTCTTCGCCGAGGCGGCCCGCCGCCACGGCAGGCTCCTCGCGGTGAACGACCGCGCCGACGTCGCGCACGCCGTCCGCTCCGACGTCCTGCACCTCGGCCAGGGCGATCTGCCGGTGCCGGCCGCGCGGGCCGTCCTCGGCGACGACGTACTGATCGGCCGCTCCACCCACGCCGAGGCGGAGGTGGCCGCCGCGGCCGCCGAGCCCGGCGTCGACTACTTCTGCACCGGCCCGTGCTGGCCGACCCCGACCAAGCCCGGCCGGCACGCCCCGGGCCTCGACCTCGTGCGCTACGCCGCCGCCCTTCAGCCCGAGGGGGCCGGGCGGCCCTGGTTCGCCATCGGCGGCATCGACGCCGGCAATCTGGACGAGGTGCTGGACGCCGGCGCCCGCCGGGTCGTCGTGGTGCGCGCCATCACCGAAGCGGACGATCCGGGCGAGGCCGCGGCCCGGCTCGCGAAGCGCGTGCGCGATTACGCCGGGTAACCCCACGGCGTGTGACCAGCGGCGCGACCGGCCCCGACGGTCATGGACTGCCCACGATATTTCCACGGAATGTCCAAGGTGTGGACAGTGGTCGGGCGAAAAGGGCATATCGAAAACGATGGTTGGGGCCTCCGTCGCACCGCTGGTTAACTTGCCGGTATGGCCCTTGGCACTGCTTCCACCAGGACAGACCATGCGCACACAGTGCGTGAGCTACTCGCCCGCGGCGAGCGGTCGTATTCGTTCGAGTTCGCGGCCCCGAAGACCGAGAAGGGCGAGCGGACGCTGTGGAACGCCATTCGCCGCATCGAGGCCGTCGCCCCCACGTTCGTCTCCGTGACCTATGGTGCGGGCGGCTCCTCCCGTGAGGGCACCGTGCGGGCGACCGAGCGCATCGCGACCGACACCACCCTCACCCCCGTCGCGCATCTGACGGCGGTCAACCACTCCACGGCCGAACTCCGCAACGTCATCGGCCAGTACGCCGACGTCGGCATCCGCAACATGCTCGCCCTGCGCGGCGACCCGCCCGGCGACCCCATGGGCGAGTGGGTGCGCCACCCGAAGGGCATCGATTACGCCGCCGACCTGGTGCGGCTCATCAAGGAGTCCGGCGACTTCTGCGTCGGCGTCGCGGCCTTTCCCGAGATGCACCCGCGATCCACCGACTGGGAAACCGATATCGGGCACTTCGTGGACAAGTGCCGCGCGGGTGCGGATTTCGCCATCACCCAGATGTTCTTCTACCCCGAGGACTATCTGCGGCTGCGTGACCGCGTCGCGGCGGCGGGATGCGACACCCCGATCATCCCCGAAATCATGCCCGTCACGAATGTGCGCCAGATCGAACGATTCGCACAGCTCAGCAACGCGGCGTTCCCGCCGGATCTGGCGGAACGGATCCTCGCGGTCAAGGACGACCCGGCGGCTGTACGCTCGATCGGGATCGAGTACGCCACGCAGCTGTGCACTCGGTTGAT
Organism: Streptomyces syringium; assembly: GCF_017876625.1. Classification (NCBI taxonomy): domain Bacteria; kingdom Bacillati; phylum Actinomycetota; class Actinomycetes; order Kitasatosporales; family Streptomycetaceae; genus Streptomyces; species Streptomyces syringium. Next base: position 2,129,065 of record NZ_JAGIOH010000001.1, on the reverse strand, counting down.
GGCCGAGGAGATTCCCGGGCTGCATTTCATTACCCTGAACCACTCCACGGCGACTCTGGAAATCTACGAGAATCTGGGACTGCACCAGCGGTCCTGACGGCCGGCCCGCGAACGGCGGCCGCACGAGAGGGGCGTTAATGGGCTGGACGGTCCTCTACATCGCGTTCGGCGTCGTCGCGCTCTGGCTGCTGGGCGAGGTGCTGCTGCAGTACAAGGCGCGGTTGCGCTGGCGGCTCCTCGCCTTCGTCGGCTTCCTCGGTGTGGTCGTGGGCGTGCTCATCCCCTCCGTGGTGGTCATCGGGGTGGGCGCGATCGCCTTCGCCATCGGGCAGACGTATGTGACGCTCTCCTTCCGCCGCGGCTTCTCCACCGGCTGGGCCATCCGCCGCGGCAAGGACGACGCCGGGGACGGCAAGGAGCCCGGCGCCGGGCCCGCCGGCGCGGAGAAGACCCGGGCGGGCCGCCGACGCCGGGGCGGTCCCGCGGCCCCCCTCGCCGAGCCGACCCTCGAGGTCTCCGGTCTCGAGGTCCACCCGGTCCCCGAGGCCGACCAGGGCCCGGCCCTGCTGCCCAACGCGGCCCACCAGCCCGCCCCCGCGGCGTCGGAGGAGGCCGCCCCCGGCCCGTACGGCGGCTACGGCGACACCACCGGCTACGACCAGGGCCAGGACACGAGCGTCTTCGGCACCTACGACCCGTACGGCGGTCAGCCCCCCGGCGCCCCCGGCGCCACCGCTCAGGGCGATCAGAGCGGCCAGGGCGCCTATGCCGGCCAGTTCGACTACGGGCAGGGGCAGTACGCGCCCTACTCCGACCCCTACATCGGCAACCGTCAGCAGTCCTACGACACCTACGAGGGCTACGGACAGCAGGACGTCTACGCCCAGCAGCAGTACGGCACGGCCGCGCCCGCCGGCTACCCCCTCGACGCCTACGGAATGCCGCAGCAGTACGACATCGACACCCCGCCCGGCGGTGTCTGGGTGCCGCAGCAGCGCGACAACGACACCCCGCCGCCGCCCCCCGGGCAGCAGCCGCCCTACCCCGAGCAACTGCCGGGCCACGGCTACGACGGGCAGCCCTACCGCTACTGACGCACGGCCGACCGCCCGCCTCGCCTCTCCCACCCGCCCCGGCGGGTGCGAGAGGCGCTGCTCATTGCGAGCCGCGCCAGTCGGCTCCGGACACGATGAGACCGGCGACCAGCGCCCCGGACATCCCGGCGTGGGCGAGCCCGCCGCCGGGGTGGGCGAAACCGCCCGCGAGATGAAGGCCGGGCACGGCCGTCGCGTTGCCGGGGCGCAGGAAGCGGCCGTCCGCGCCCGCCAGTACCGGCGCGGGCACCCCGCCACCCTCGGCCCCGAGGGCCGCTTCCGTATCGGCCGGGGTGCGGACCTCCCACCACAGCAGCCGCTCCCGCAGCCCCGGCACCGCCGCCGCGGCGGCGTCGATCATCCGGTCCGCGAAGCCGTCGGCGATCGGCCCGTCGGTCCAGTCGACGCGTCCGTGCGGGGCGACCGTGGCGCTGAGCGTGACGGCCTCGTGCCCGTCGTCCGGGCGGGTGGCCGGATCGTCCGGGCGCAGCACGGTCACCGTCGGCCGGTAGTCCGCCGGGCCCGAACCGGAACCGGACACGGAACCCGCACCGTGCCCTCCGGCCGGCCGGTCGTCGTCGCCGAAGACGGCCGCCAACTCCGCCGCCCGGTCGCCGGTGTGCACCACCGTGCGGTGGACGACGCCTTCGGGCCGGGCCCCGCGCAGCGCGAGGAAGACCGTGAACCTGCCGGGCGGCACCGGGGACCGGGGCGTCGCGGCCGCGCCCGGCGCGATCCTCGCCAGCTGCCCGGGCGCGACCCCGGCGACCACCAGATCCGCCTCGACCACGCTTCCGTCGGCCAGCTCCACACCGGCGGCGCGCCCGTCCTTCTCCAGCAGCCGGGCCACCTCCGACCCGAAGTGGAATTCCACCTTGCGGGCCCTGCACCGCTCGTACAGCGCGTCGGCGAGCGCCCGCACGCCCCCGCTCACATACCAACTTCCGAAGGTCTGCTCCATGTAGGGCAGCACGGTCGCGCTCCCGGGGGCGCGGCGCGGGTCCAGCCCGTACGCCAGGGCGTGGCTCTCCAGGAGGGCGGCCAGCCGTGCGTCCCCGAGCTCCCGCTCCGCGACGGACGCGAGGGTGACCGGGCCGCGCCGGCGGAACAGACCGCGCTTGCGCACCGCGGGGTAGGGATCCTCGCCCAGGGCCGTGCGGTCCTCGCGCAGCGGCTCCTCCAGCAGCGGCCGCCGGGTCGCGTCCCAGACCTCGCGCGCCCGGTTGACCAGGTCGCTCCAGCGCTCGCCCGCGCCCGGCCCGATCGCGTCGTCCAGGGCCTGGACGACCCCGGCACGGGAGGCGTTGGGCAGCGAGACGTCCGTGCCGTCCGCGAAGACGTGCCGGCTCGCCGGGTCGACCTGGGACAGGCCGACGCATCGCTCCAGCGGCTCCTTGCCCGTCTTGACGAACAGGTCGCGGTAGACGGCGGGCAGATGCACCAGCCCCGGCCCCGTGTCGAAGACGAAGCCGTCCCGGTCGAGGCGGCCCACGCCGCCCCCGTGCGTCGCCGCGCGCTCGTACACCGCTACCCGGTGGCCCGCGACGGCCAGCCGGGCGGCGGCTGCCATCGCGCCCATCCCGGCGCCGATCACCACAATCCGTGCCATGCCAGTGACTGTATCCGGCGGCACCGACACCTTCCCTCCCCGGCCGCCCGGCACCTGCCGCCGTGCATGAACGCTCAGGCGTGAGTACACGTACTCAGTACCGGAGATGAGTAGCTGCGCGGATGGGAGGGGGCCCGCTCGGAAGGAAGAGTGGTGCCCACGGAAGAGCCGGAACTCCGGACCGCCGACACGGGGCGGCGGAACGGCGCGACGGCTCGGCCGTGACGGGGGAGAACCGGGTCTCCACGGGGGAAACGCGGAGGCCCGGGGAGCACGGGGGGGGAAGTACGGGGGAAGTACGGGGGAACACTGTTCCGGTGCGGGCCGAGGGGGATCGGACCGCACCGGAACAGCGCCGTTTCCGCCCGTTTCCTTCTTGTCCGGGGCCGCTTCCGTCAGCGGCCGGCGCCGCCCACCCGCCCCTGCAGCAGCCGTGACAGCGCCGAGTGCACCTCCTCGACCGACCGCTCGGGCTGGTACGACTGCCAGTCCAGGGCCGCCACCAGCACCATCCCGAACAGCGCCGAGGCCGTCAGCGGCACATCGATCTCCGGGCTCAGCTCACCGGCGGCGACGGCCTCCCGCAGCACGGACTCGATGACCGCGATCGCCTTCTGCCGCACCTGCATCAGCGTCGACTGCCAGGCCCGGTTGGTGCGCCACAGCTCGGCCACGTACAGCTGGGTGAGCGCCGGATAGCGCGAGATGAAGTCCAGCCCGGCCCCGATCATCGCGTCCAGCGCGTCGACCCTGCGGCCGCCGCGCTCGGCGCTCTCGTCGGCGGCCCGCTGCAGGGAGTCGGCCAGCAGCTCGATGCCGTGCCGCAGCAGCTCCTCGAACAGCACGGACTTGCTGGCGAAGTTGTAGTAGACCGTGCCCTTGGCGACCCCGGCCCGTTCGGCGATCTCGTCCACCGTGGTGGAGGAGAAGCCCTGCTCGGCGATGAGGGTGACCGCCGCCTCGAAGAGCTTCCGCCGGGTGTTCTGACGGCGCGTACCGCTGCTGTCCATGGGGATGATTCTCCCTGCCGACGACGTGCCGTTGCTCACAGGGCCCACGCGGCTCACAGGCTCAGCTCCGGGTGCAGCCGGTCCACCGTCCAGACCTGCTTGCCCCGGGCCGTCCACGCGGTGAGCGCCAGCGCGCCCAGTGTGAACGCGGCCAGCACGCCGCAGGCCTGCCACACCGGGGCCGGGCCGCCCCCGGTGATGAGGTGGCGCAGCCCGTCCACCACGTAACTCATCGGCAGGAAGGGGTGGACGGCGTTGAAGAACCCCGGGCTGGTCTGCACCGGATAGGTGCCGCCCGCCGACGTCAGCTGGAGCATCAGCAGGGCCAGGACGAGAATGCGCCCGGCCGGACCGAAGCGGGCGCCCAGCCACTGCACGATCGCGGCGAAGCACGCCGTGACCAGGACCAGGAAGCCCATCGTGGCCGCGGCGCGCGGCAGTTCCAGCCCGAGCAGCCAGTGCAGCACGGCCAGCAGCGCGCCGGCCTGGAGCACCCCGATCGCGGCGACCGGCAGCCAGCCCGCGAGGGCGATCCGCCAGCCGCCCGCACCGATGGCCAGGGCCCGTCGGTTGAGCGGCTGGATCAGCATGTAGGCGACCATCGCGCCCACCCAGAGGGAGAGCGGGATGAAGTAGGGCGCGAAACCGGTGCCGTAGTTGGCCGCCTTGTGCGTGGCCTCGGAGGCCAGCGCGACGGGGTCGGCCATCACCCGGGTGCGGGCGTCACGCTCCTTGCCGCCGTAGTCGGGGATCCGGTCCACGCCGTCCCGCAGCCCGTCGGCGAGTTCGGCGGAGCCGTCGGAGAGCTTGAAGATGCCGCCCCGGAGGGTGCCCGCGCCCTCGCGCAACTTCCCGATCCCGTGGTCCAGATCGCCGGCGCCCGCCTTGGCGGTGCCGAGTCCGCTGTACAGCCTCCCGGCCCCGGAGTGCAGCGCCCCGGCGCCCTCGGCGACCTTCCGCGCGCCCGCGTCGAGGGCGTTGACCTTGCGCACGGCACCGTCGATGTCCCGGGCGAGGTGCGGGGCCTCCTCGGCGAGCCGCACGGCGTAGGTGTGGAGGGCATCCAGGGTGCCCGGCAGCCGGTCCAGTGCGCCGTTCTCGTTGTGGACGAGGGCGCTCAGGGCCGCGGCGCCGTCCGCCGACTTCTCCGCGGCGAACACCGCCTTCCGCAGCTCCGGGCAGACGGCGTCGGGGGCGGCCGGTGCCGCCGTCCCGCACGACTTCTCGTACGCGGCGGACAGGGCGTCCGCGGCGCGGCGGCTGCTCTCGGCGAGACGGGCGGCGGTGGCGGGGGAGGGCAGGTCGTCCAGGTGGTCCCGCAGCGTCTTCGTCTCCCTGGCGACGACGCGGGCGGTACGGCCGATCTGCTCGGCGTTCTCCTTGACGAAGGCGCCCTCCTCGGCCGCGGCGCCGTTGACCTTGTCGGCCAGTTGCCGGGTGCCGTCCGCGATCTTCCGCGCGCCCGTGGCCAGCTCCTGGGACCTGGTGTCCAAGGTGCCCGCCCCGGTGTGCAGTTCGTCCACGCCCTCCCGGAGGTCGCCGCTGCCCTTCTTCGCGTCGGCCAGCCCCTTCTGGAGGTCCCCGGCGCCCTTCTCGGCCCTGCCGATCCCGTCGTCGAGCTTTCCCGCGCCCTCCGCGGCCTTCGCCGTCCGGTCGTGGAGGGCGGAGAAGGAGACGAAGATCTTGTCGTAGAAGGACCGGGAGGTCCTGCGGGAGGCGGCTGCCCGTACCTCGGAGAAGACCGTGCGGGAGATCTGGCCGACGATGTAGTTGTTGGAGTCGTTCGTGCGCACCTGGAGCGCGCCCGTCCGCGGAGTCCGGCCCGAACTGGAGGCGACCTGTTCGCTGAAGTCGGCGGGAACGGTCAGCGACAGGTAGTACGTGCCGTTCTCGACGCCCTTGCGCGCCGCCTCGGCGCTCGTCTCGTGCCACTGGAACGACTTGCTGTCGCGCAGTCCCTTGGCGATCGTGTCGCCCGCGCCGATCCTGTGACCGTCCACGGTGGCGCCCCGGTCGGCGTTGACCAGCGCCACGGGCACCTTGTCGAGGCGCCCGTAGGGATCCCAGAAGGACCACAGGTACAGCGCGCCGTAGAGCAGCGGCAGCAGCAGGAGCGCGACGAGCGCCGCGCGGGGGAGCCTTCCCCTGCCGAACCGCCTCAGCTCAAGCGCGGCCAGTTTCGGCGAGCGCATCTGCCGCGTCCTCCTCCTCGCAGGTGTCCGCTCCGGCTCCGGTGTCCGTTCCGGCGTCGCGGCGGGCGGTCGAAACGACGACCGTGGCCTCGGGCGGTGCCGTGCCGCACACCGCGAGCACGGTCGTCCCGGCGTCGGCGACCGACCGCAGCAGCGCCCACGCGCGCGTGCGCTCCGCGTCCGAGAGCTTGAGATCGGTGTCGTCCACGGCGAGCAGCCGTGGCCCGGCGATCAGCGCGAGGGCCACCGACAGCCGCAGCGACTCCAGCCGCTTCAGGTCCCGTACGGCCGTGCGGTCGCCTTTGGGCAGGGCCGCAGGGTCCAGCCCGGCGGCCGCCAGCGCCGCCTCGACGCGGGCCTTGGCCTCCGCCGTCCGCTCGGCGCGCGGCCGCAGCAGACCGCGCAGCGGGCCGCCGAACCGGCGGCGCAGCAGGGCGCGTTCGCGCAGGTGCTCGGCGACGGTCAGCGAGGTGTCGAGCTCGGCGACGCCGGGTACGTGCGCGAGAGCGCTGATGCGCCGGACCGCCGCCATGTTCCCGCGGTGCGCGCCGCGCCCCGTCCCGGACAGCGGCAGCCCGGCGACCTCGGCCCGGCCGGCACCGGCCCGCATCCGGCCGGTGAGCGCGAGCAGCAGACAGGTGCGGCCCGAGCCGGAGGGGCCCTCGACGGCGACGAGCGCGCCGGGCGCGGCCGTGACGTCCACGTCGCGAAAGGCCCAGCCGCGGGGCCCCCGGACGCCGAACCCCTCGGCTCTGACGGCGGCCCCGGGCGGGGCGTCGGTCGGCGGAGCGCTGTTCACACGAACCTCCCGTACCAGAAGCCGCACTGACCGGTCAGTGCAAAAGCATGGGGTGGCGGACCCCGCGACCGTCAACCGCGGACGGATGTTTTCGGCCGCGCCTTCGGCCCCCACCGCCCGCGACCGAACGTGCCAACTGCCCCCGCGCACGGTGTTCGTGCAGGTCAGGGCGATTGTCAGTGGTGTGCCCCACGATGGGGGCATACGGCGGCTCCGCCCGCGTGCGGACCGCCCCCGACGAAGGAGGTTCGTCATGGCCGGTAGCGCGAGCGACGTCCGTCCCGTCCCGCCCCTCCAGCCCGTCCCGCCCGTCCCGCGCCGCACGGTGACCCCGCCCGCGGCCCTCGACCTGCTCGACCAGGCCCGGCATGGGCTGGCGGAAGCCGCCACGCTGCAAGCCCCGCACGAGCGGTACGCCACCGCGCACCTCGCCGCCCTGCGCACGGCCGCCGCCGTCCTCGCCGTGCGCGGCCGCCCCGAGACCTCCGAGCGGCGTCGCCGGAGGATCCGCAGCGCCTGGGAGGTCCTGCCGGAGGTCGCCCCCGAACTGACCGAGTGGAGCGCCCTGTTCGCGTCCGGCGCCCCCCGCCGGGCCCGCGCGGAGGCGGGCATCCGCTCCGCGGCGAGCCGCCGTGACGCGGACGATCTGCTGCGGGACGCCTCGGTCTTCCTCCGGCTCGTCGAGCGGATGGTGGTGCTCCAGCCGAAGTTGCCGCTGGAGCAGCCCGACCGCACGGCCCGGCCCGTCCGCCCGGCGCTGCCCCGGCAGCCGGCCGCCGAGCGCGACCGGGCGGGCTGACGCGGGCCCGGCCCCCGGTCGCGGTGGCCCCGCCGGGCGCGGGCGCGAGGGTTGTGTGGCCCCGCCGCCCCGCCCATTAGGCTGGGCACCGCCGAACAGTCCTTCGTCGCCGCCGCCGAGCCGGCGGCGGCACCGCGCCGAGGAGCCACCCGCCGTGTCAGACCCGCTGCGCCCGAGGGCGTCCCTCCGTACCGCCGTGGTCTGGGAGGTCCTGCGGGACGCCCTCGACCGCCGGGCCAAGGCCGTCGGCGGGGACGCCGCGGGCGAGCTCGAGGTCCTCGACACCGGTGGCGGCTCCGGCTACTTCGCGGTGCCCCTCGCCCGTCTCGGACACCGGGTCACCGTCGTCGACCCCAGCCCCAACGCCCTGTTCGCCCTGGAGCGCCGGGCCGCCGAGGCCGGGGTCGCCGACCGGGTGCGCGGGGTCCAGGGCGACGCCCACGGCCTGTTCGACGTGGTCGAGCGCGGCGGCTACGACGCCGTCCTGTGCCACGGCGTCCTGGAGTACGTCGACGACCCCGCCGAGGGCATTCGCAACGCCATCGACGCGCTCCGCCCGGCCGGCACCCTCAGCCTGCTGGCGGCGGGCCAGGGCGGTGCCGTCCTCGCCCGGGCCCTCGCCGGTCACTTCACCGAGGCCCGGCAGATCCTCTCCGACCCGGCCGGCCGCTGGGGCGACGGCGACCCGGTCCCGCGCCGCTTCACCGCCGACCAGCTCACCGAGCTGGTCACCGACGCCGGGCTGGCCGTCAGCTCCGTGCACGGCGTGCGGGTCTTCGCCGATCTGGTGCCCGGAGTACTCGTCGACACCGAGCCCGGAGCCATCGACGCGCTGCTCCAGCTGGAGGCCGCGGCGGCCGAGCTGCCCGCCTTCCACTCCGTGGCCACTCAGCTGCACGTCCTGGCCGAGCGTGGCTGACCGCAAGCGGTAGGTCACAGGCCACCCGATCAGCCCGTTCGCCCCGTATGATCGGTGCACACCGTCCGGCATGGCGGATCGGCGGGCAGGGAATGTACGTCCCGACGTCATCGATCGCCACACCACATCGGTGGGCGGATTGGCGCAGAGGGGCGGGTTTCACGGGGGCGATTCCCTGCCTATCCTGAAAGGGTCGCACCCCGGTCGCCCCCCGCGACCGACGAGTAGGAGGACTCCGTGCCGCTCTCGGAGCACGAGCAGCGCATGCTCGAGCAGATGGAGCGAGCGCTGTACGCCGAAGATCCCAAATTCGCCACAGCGCTCGAGGGCAGCGGCCTGCGCACGTACACCCGGCGACGGGTCTACCAGGCGGTCGCGGGTTTTCTGGTGGGCATCGCGCTCCTCATGGCCGGAATGGTCGCCCAACAGATCTGGATCAGCGTGGTGGGGTTCCTCGTCATGCTGGGATGTGCCGTGCTCGCGGTGACGGGGTGGCGCAAGGCGCCCAGGCCCGGAGCACAGGCGGGACCCGCCGCGATGGGCGGGGCACCCCGGCGGCAGGCCCGACAGCGCCGTACCGTGATGGACCGGATCGAGCAGCGCTGGCAGCGCCGCCGTGACGAACAGGGCCACTGAGCCCCGCATTTCTCCTGGGCGCGCGGAGCGCTTCGCAGACGGCAGGGGCCGGGACATCGTGTCCCGGCCCCTGCCGCTTGTCGTCCCGCTGCCCGTCCGCCGCCTGCGGCGGCAGCGCCCGTCCGGCGCGTCCTCACCCGCCGGAAGGGCTCGATGAAGCCGCTCAGCTCAGCCCGCTGTCCGTTCAGCCCCGCTGCCGCGAGAGGCGCAACGCGCCGCCCGCCCGACGCCACACCGCCACGATCCGCCCGCTCCGCAGCCGCTCCAGCGCGGCCGACCAGCGTCGCGAACACGCCCACGCCACACGGGCGGCCGAGCGCGGAGCCAGCACGGCCCGCAGCCGTGCCCCCCGCCCCGCCGCCGCGCGCAGCCCGGCCCGTACCGTCTCGACCTCGGCCGCCAACGCCCCGGCCGGGCGGGGCGTCGGCGCGTACAGCGCCTGCTCCACCGCGGTGGCCACCCGGACGGCGGACTCGGCCGACGGGCCGTCCAGCGCGCCGGCCCGTACGATCCGCGCCGCCGCCTTCCGCGGGGTCTGCGCGTCGTCCGGCAGGATGCCGTAGTCCCAGGCGGAGTCGGTCAGCTCCCGCCAGGCCGCCAGCGTCCGCTCCACGGTCTCCGCCGGATCGTCGTCCGGCAGCACCGCCGGGCTCACCGGCCGACCGCCCGGCCCGGCCGTTTCGGCCTCTTCGCCGGGGCCACGCCGACTCGCGTCCGCGGGGCGCAGCCGCCGGGCCCGTACCCGTCGGCGCCACAGCATCGGCAGCACGGGCAGCAGGAGGACCACCAGCGCGGCCACCACGACGGCCGTCACCGTGCCCGCCGGCGGCCCGTCGTCGGTCGCGCCGCCGCCCGGCTGCTGGGCGAGGGCCGGGCAGCCGTCGGCCTTCTTCAACTGCCCGGTGCATTCGTCATCCGGCCTGGTCGGCGCCGACGGCGCGGCGGACCGGTCGGGGCGCGCGGAGGGCGCGCCCGGGTCCGACCCGGCGGGCGTCTCGGCGACGGTGTACTCCGGCGGGGTGCCGCGGCTCGGCGTGGGCTCGAAGCGCGTCCAGCCGGCGCCCTCGAAGTACAACTCGGGCCAGGCGTGCGCGTCCTTGGAGCCGACCGACATCGAGCCGTCCGCCTGCGGGGTGCCCGGGGTGAAACCGACCGCCACCCGCGCGGGGATGCCCAGCGTCCGCGCCATGGCCGCCATGGCGAAGGAGAAGTGGACGCAGAAGCCCTCCTTGGCCTGGAGGAACCTCGCGATCGCGTCGGGTCCGCTGCCCGAGCGCACCTCCGTGTCGTAGCGGAAGCCGCCGTCGACCGCGAACCACTCCTGGAGCTTCACGGCCTGCTGGTACGGGTTCGCCGCCCCGGCCGTCACCTTCCGCGCCGTCCGCGCCACCACCGCCGGCACCGAGCCCGGCACCTTGGTGTACTCGCGCAGCAGCCGCTGCGGGGGCGCGGGCGCGGCGGCCAGCTGGGCCGCCGTCGGCTCCACCAGCAGGCTCGTCACCTGATAGCGCGCGCCCCGGGTGGTCTGCGCGTGGCCGCCTACCACCATCCGCCCCTCCGGCTCGTACCGCCACCGGCCGCCGATCCGCACCTGCTCGGCCGGATAGGGGAGGGGCAGATACGTCTGCGCGTACGAACCGGAGGCCGCGACGGAGGTGTTGACCGGGCCCGTGCGCACCCCGGGGGCCAGTCCGGCGGGGGTGGGCAGCGGGTCCGGCACCTCCGTGACGGGGCGGCCGGGGGAGGTGCGCCAGGTCGAGCCGTCGAACTGGTCGAGCGTGACGATGCGCAGATACAGGTCCCCGGTGTTCTGCGTGGAGGTGCGATAACGCAGCACCTCGCGGTTCTCCGGCTGCCGGAGGCTGTCCTGGAGGGCGACCAGCGGGCTGACCGCGCCGGTCCCGCCGCCCGTGCCGCCCTCGCCGGGGCTCTGGCCGTGCGCCTGGAGCAGCCCGCTGTCCATCGTCGGCAGCACGGCCGGCACCAGCAGGGCGATGCCGAGCGCGAGCGCCCCGATCCGCCGGCCCGTACGGACCGGCGCGATGGCGGACCCCTGGCCGGGGCCCAGCGGATGCGCCGCCGGGCCCGGCCGGGCACCGCCCCCGCCGAAGACCCGGCCCCACTGGGCGAGCCGGTCGCGGCCCTCGGCCAGGAGCAGCAGCAGATAGCCGGCCGCCGCGGCCAGGAACCACAGCCAGTCGGTGCCCTCCGCCAGCCCGGCGGCCACCGAGTACAGCGCGAGCAGCGGCAGCCCGGCCGGCGCGGCGCTGCGGTACGTGACCGCCAGCGCGTCCACCACCAGGCCGATCACCAGCACCCCGCCGACCAGCAGCAGCCGGATGGCCGTGGTCGTCGGCGCCGGGATGGCGTACCGCCCGACGTCGGACGCGCCCTCCCGCAGCAGCTGTCCGAACTCCTGGAAGACCTCCGGGCCCGGCAGCAGCCCGCCGATCGCGTGCGCCCGCGCGAAGACCACGGTGAGCAGCAGCAGCGCCACCAGGGCCTGCACCGCCACCGTCAGCGCCCTGGCCAGCGGTACCCGGCGGGCGAGCACGCCCACCGACGTCTGGACGGCCAGCAGGAACGCCGCCTGCACGATCCACACGGACCGGTCCACCAGGGGCAGCAGCGCACCCGCCGCCGCCAGCGTGGCCGCCGCCGCGCACACCGCGAGCCGGATTCCCCCGCTCATGACCTGCCTCCCGCTGTGCCGCTCCAGCCGCCCGTCGTCCCGCCCGCCGTGTCGAGCGGGCCCGGGGCCGGGCCGGCGGAACCCGCCAGCCGCCACAGGTCCGCCAGCGGCGTGCCCGGGGTGACGGGCAGCGCCGTCCACCCGGCCTCCCGCAGCATGCGCAGCCGCCGCTCGGCGTCGAACCCCGCCCCGGGGCCCTGGCCCCCTCGGCCGGGCGGGTCGTACGCCCACGCGGCGGGGTCCAGGACGAAGGCGACCGCCGTCACGCCGCGCTGCCGCATCCGCCCGGCCAGCACCGTCTGCTCCTCGTCCAGCTCGCCGAAGAACGCCACCAGCAGCCCGCCGGCACCGCCGCGCAGGGTGTCGTGGGCGGCGGCCAGCCCGGTCTCCCCGGAGTGGTCCACCACTGCGAGGGTGTCCAGCATCAACCCGGCCGCGTCCGCGGAGTCGTGCGCGGAGCCGCCGTACCCGCCGGTGCCGTCGGGGCCGGGCACCGAGCTCCCGGTGTCGGTCAGCAGCCGCACCGAGAAACCCCGCTCCAGCAGATGGACCGCCGCGGAGGCCGCCCCCGACACCGCCCATTCGAAGGGGGAGTCGGGCCCGGCGCCCTCGTAGGCGGTGCCGCGGGTGTCCAGCAGCACCGTGCAGTGCGCCCGGTGCGGTTGCTCCTCGCGGCGCACCATCAGTTCGCCGTAGCGTGCGGTCGAACGCCAGTGCACCCGGCGCAGGTCGTCGCCGTGGCGGTAGCCGCGCGGTATGACGTCGTCCTCGCCGGCCAGCGCGAGGGAGTGGTGCCGGCCGTCGCCGTAGCCCGCCGCCTCGCCGCCGAGCCGCACGGGCGGCAGCGGCTCCACGCGGGGCACGACCGTCAGGGTGTCGAAGGCGCTGAAACCCCGGGTCAGCTCGCACATCCCGAACGGGTCCGTCAGCCGCAGCTGCAACGGCCCCAGCGGATAGCGCCCGCGCAGATCCGAGCGGACCCGGTAGGACACCTCGCGGCGGCCGCCCGGCTCGATCCGGTCCAGGACGAAGCGCGGCCGCGGCCCCAGCACGTAGGGCACCTGGTCCTGGAGCATCAGCAGCCCGGTGGGGAGCCGCGAGACGCTGTCGATCCGCAGGTGCACCCGCGCCTCGGCGGTCGCGGGCACCCGCGACGGCGAGAGCCGTCTGCTGCCGGTGACCCGGTGCCGGGTGCGGTGCAGCACGATCACACAGACCACGGGCAGCACGGCCAGCAGCAGGCCCACCCGCAGCAGATCCGACTGGCCGAGCACATACGAACACCCGGCGGCGGCGACGCCCGCCGCCAGGAAGGAGCGGCCACGGGTGGTCAGCCCGCTGAACGCCGCCCACAGGCCGCTGCGCGCGGCCCCCCTCGCCCCGGCCCCCGCCGGGCCTCGCGAGGGGGCTCCCCCGGATGACATCACAGCCTCCGCGCCCCCGGGGGCTGGTGGGCGGGCGGTGGCGGCTGACGCCACGCCTGCGCCGACGGATCGGGCACCGGGGTCCGCTGGAGGATGTCGACGACGACCTGCTCGGCCGTGCGCCGGCCCAGCTGCGCCTGCGCGGTGGGCAGCAGCCGGTGCGCGAGCACCGGCACGGCCAGCGCCTGGACGTCGTCGGGCAGGGTGAAGTCCCGGCCGGCCAGCGCCGCGGCGGCCTTGGCGGCGCGCAGCAGGTGCAGCGTCGCCCGCGGCGACGCCCCGAGTCTCAGATCGGGGTGCTGCCGGGTCGCGCCCACCAGGTCCACCGCGTACCGCCGCACGGACTCGGCGACGTGCACCGCCCGGACCGCCTCGACGAGCTTGACGATGTCGTGCGCGTGCGCGACGGGCTGGAGGTCGTCCAGCGGCGAGACGCCGCCGTGCACGTCCAGCATCCGCAGCTCGGCCTCCGGGTGCGGATAGCCGATCGAGACCCGCGCCATGAAGCGGTCGCGCTGCGCCTCGGGCAGCGGATAGGTGCCCTCCATCTCGACCGGGTTCTGCGTGGCCACCACCATGAACGGGCTGGGCAGCTCGTAGCTGTGCCCGTCGACGGTGACCTGGCGCTCCTCCATCGACTCCAGCAGCGCCGACTGGGTCTTCGGCGAGGCGCGATTGATCTCGTCGCCGATCACGATCTGGGCGAAGATCGCACCGGGCTTGAACTCGAAGTCCCGCCGCTGCTGGTCGAAGACGCTCACGCCGGTGATGTCGGACGGCAGCAGATCCGGCGTGAACTGGATGCGCCGCACCGAGCAGTCGATGGACCGCGCCAGCGCCTTGGCGAGCATGGTCTTGCCCACCCCGGGCACATCCTCGATCAAGAGGTGCCCCTCGGCGAGCAGCACGGTCAGCGAGAGCCGTACGACCTCCGGCTTGCCCTCGATCACACCCTCCACCGCTCTGCGGACCCGCTCCGCTGTGGTGGTCAGATCGCTGAGGCTCGCTCGTTCGTCATAGGTCGTCACCCGGCCCTCCTCGGCCCTTCCCCGCGCTCCTGACGGAGCGGGGGATTCCCCAGTCCGAGCCGGGCCCGTGGGTACGGACCGGCCCTCCCCAAAACGTGTCCGCCGCGCCCCCGCCGGTCGCGGGGGCGGGCGCCACGTACGCATTCTCGCCGCTCAGGCGGTGTTGCGTCACCGCCTGTGGACAATCAGCGCTGCGGGTCGATCTCGCGCAGCAGACCCGTCGTCACGTCGAAGACGAACCCGCGCACGTCGTCGGTGTGCGGCAGGAACGGCGAGGTGCGGACCCGCTGCATGGACTGCCGGACATCCTTGTCGAGGTCCTTGAACGCCTCCACCGCCCACGCCGGGCGCTGCCCGACCTCCGCCTCGATCTCGTGCCGGAAGTCCTCGGTCAGGTTCAGCAGACCGCAGCCGGTGTGGTGGATCAGCACCACCGAGCGGGTGCCGAGCGCCCGCTGGCTGATCGTCAGGGAGCGGATGATGTCGTCGGTGACCACACCGCCGGCGTTGCGGATGGTGTGGCAGTCGCCGAGCTCCAGGCCGAGCGCGGCGTGCAGGTCGATACGGGCGTCCATGCAGGCCACCACGGCGACCTTCAGCACGGGACGGGCGTCCATGCCCGGGTCGACGAACGCCGAGGCGTACTTTGCGTTGGCCTCGACCAGACGGTCGGTGACCGTCTGGTCGGAGTGGTCGCGGTCGGAGGTCGGCTGCGAGGGCTGAGACGCGGATATCGACATATGCACGAAGGTAGTCGGCCAGCGGCTGATCGGCCCGCTATAAGGGAGGGCAAACATCGCCAACGCGGCTTCTGTGAGGTAAGCCACAGGCCGGACGCCCCTGCCGCCGTACGGGTGAGTGCGCCCCCGGCCCGGCCCGGTCACGGCGTCCTCACCCCCGCCCCGACCCGTTCCCGGCGCGTTCTCCCGGCCGCGCCCCAGGCCGGGCCGGGACGCGCTGGCCGGTTGATTGACCGAAGGGACGAGTGGACTAAAGTGGCGCGAAGTGGGAGGCCTGACGCTCCCCTTGGAACCGAAAAACCCGCACGTGCGCGCCGCGTACGTACCCCTCGGCCTCCTCCCGCTCCCCGGTCGCCCGACACCACTTCCCCGGTGCCGGACCGGCCGCTTCCCCTTCGAGCGGGCGGGGACCCGGGGATGCGTACGCCCGCGGACCTCCCCGGACTCTCAGAAGGGCGCATGAGCAGCAACGCGCGACACGTCCCCGTCATGCTCCAGCGTTGCCTGGACATGCTCGCCCCCGCTCTCGCCGAGCCCGGCGCGGTCGTCGTCGACTGCACCCTCGGCGCCGGCGGCCACAGCGAGGCGCTGCTCACCCGCTTCCCCGAGGTCCGGCTCGTCGCCCTCGACCGCGACCCCACCGCCCTGGCGCTCGCCGGGGAGCGGCTCGCCCCCTTCGGCGACCGCGCCACGCTGGTGCGCGCCGTCTACCACGAGCTCCCCGAGGTGCTGGAGAAGCTGGGGATCCCGCGCGTCCAGGGCGTCCTCTTCGACCTCGGCGTGTCCTCCATGCAGCTCGACGAGGCCGACCGCGGCTTCGCCTACGCCCAGGACGCCCCGCTGGACATGCGGATGGACCAGACGACGGGACTCAGCGCCGCGGAGGTCCTCAACACCTACGCCCCCGGCGAGCTCGTGCGGATCCTGCGCGCCTACGGCGAGGAGAAGCAGGCCAAGCGGATCGTCAGCGCCATCGTCAAGGAGCGGGCGAAGGAGCCCTTCACCAACAGCGCCCGGCTCGTCGAGCTGATCCGTGACGCGCTGCCGCAGGCCGCCAAGCGCACCGGCGGCAACCCCGCCAAGCGCACCTTCCAGGCCCTGCGCATCGAGGTCAACGCGGAGCTGGCCAGCGTCGAGCAGGCCATCCCCAACGCCGTCGCCGCCCTCGCGGTCGGCGGCCGGATCGCCGTGCTGTCCTACCAGTCGCTGGAGGACCGCATCGTCAAGCAGGTCTTCGCGGCGGGCGCCGCCAACACCGCGCCGCCCGGGCTGCCGGTCGTCCCCGAGCGCTACCAGCCGCGCCTGAAGCTCCTCACCCGCGGCGCCGAGCTGCCCACCGAGGAAGAGATCGCCGAGAACCGCCGGGCCGCCCCCGCCCGGCTGCGCGGCGCCGAGCGCATCCGCGAGGACGCCCCGTGACACCGGCTGCCCGCGGCCCGGGCGCGCGCCTGATCCGGCTGCTGCCCGCCGGAGCCGTCGGAGCGAAGCGGACCCCCTTCGTCCTGCTGGTCGTGGTGCTGCTCGGCTCCGGGCTGCTCTCGCTGCTGGTGCTCAACTCCTCGCTCAACCAGGGCTCCTTCGAGCTCAGCCGGCTCCAGCGCAAGACCACCGAGCTGACCGACGAGCAGCAGGCGCTGCAGCAGGAGGTCGACCAGCTCGCCGCCCCGGACGCCCTGGAGCGCCGCGCCCGCGAGCTCGGCATGGTCCCCGGCGGCAGCCCCGTCTTCCTCGACCCGGACGGCACCGTCCACGGCGCCCCGTCCCCGGCCGCCGCCGACCCCGCCTCCCTCACCACCCCGCTGGAGGCGGCCACCCCGCCCCCGGCCCCGGCGGCCCCCGCCCCGCCGCCGCTCCCGGTCCCGGTTCCCGTCCCCGAGGCCCCCGCTTCCCAGGTGCCCCAGGCTCCCCAGGTCCCCGCCCCCGACGCCCGTACGGCAGTGAAGACCGTTCCGACCACCGGCAGGTGACGCAGTGCCGCAAACCCCCGGGGTACGGCCCCCGCGCTTCTCGCAGGCCCACCCGGCCGCCGGGCCGGCCGGGCCCCCGGCCGCGCACCCGCGGCGGCCCCGGAGGGTGAGCGCGGCATGACGGCCCCCCGCCGCCCCCAAGGGCCCCGCGACCCCCGCAAGCGCGTCCCCGGGCCCGCCCGCCCCGCCCCCCGGCCCGCGGGCTACCGCGGCGGCGCCCGGCCGCTGCGGCTCGGCAGCCCCCGGCCCCGGCTGCGGCTGGTCGGCGCCGGGCTCACGCTCGTCCTGCTGGTCTTCACCGTGCGGCTGCTCCAGGTGCAGGCCGTGGACGCCAGTGCCTACGCCGCCAAGGCGAACGTCAACCGCTACATCCCCGTCACGCTGGCCGCCGAGCGCGGCGCCATCACCGACCGGGCCGGCATCGACCTCGCCACCACCGTCGACGCCTACGACATCACCGCCGCCCCCGACCTGCTGACCCCCGAGCGGATCAAGACGCCCGACGCGGCCCGCCAGGCCGCCGAGCTGCTCGCCCCCCTGCTCGCCGAGCGGCCGGCGGAGCTGGAGCAGAAGCTCACCGCCAACCCCAAGTCGAAGTACGTCGTGCTCGCCCGCCGGCAGTCGCCCAAGGTCTGGAACAGGATCAAGGAGCTCAAGAAGACCGTCGCCGACCGGGCCAAGGCCAAGCAGGGCGCCGACGTCCTCGCCGGCGTCAACCGCGAGTCCCACAGCAAGCGCGTCTACCCCAACGGGGACCTCGCCGCCGGGATACTGGGCTTCGTCAACGCCGAGGGCCGCGGCGGCGGCGGCATCGAGGCCCAGCTGAACAAGGAGCTCGCCGGCAAGGACGGCAAGCTCGTCTACGCCCAGTCCGGCGGCCGCCAGGTCCCCACCGGCGACCTCAAGGAACAGCCCGCCGTGCCCGGCTCCGACGTCGAGCTGACCATCGACCGCGACATCCAGTGGGCCGCCCAGAACGCCATCGCCGAGCAGGTGAAGGAGTCCGCCGCGGACCGCGGCTACGTCGTCGTCCAGGACACCCGCAGCGGCGAGATCCTGGCCATGGCCAACGCCCCGGGCTACAACCCCAACGACCTCGCCCACGCCGACGGCAACGCCATGGGCAACGCCGCGCTCCAGGACGCGTACGAGCCGGGCAGCGTCAGCAAGGTGATGACCATCGCCGCCGTCCTGGAGGAGGGCAAGGCCACCCCGGCCACCCATGTCGAGGTGCCGAACCGGCTGCCCCGCGCCGACCGGGCCTTCGCCGACGACATCGACCACGCCACCTGGCACCTCACCCTCAACGGCGTGCTCGCCAAGTCCAGCAACATCGGCACGATCCTCGCCGCCGAGCAGCTCGGCAAGGACCAGGCCCAGGCCAACCGCGTCCTCCACTCCTACCTGCGGAAATTCGGCATGGGTGCGCCCACCGGCCTCGGCTTCCCGGGCGAGACGCCCGGCATCCTCGCCCCGCCGCACAAGTGGAGCGCCTCCCAGCAGTACACGATCCCCTTCGGCCAGGGCCTCTCCCTGAACGCCGTACAGGCCGCGTCCGTCTACTCCACCATCGCCGGCGGCGGCGAGCGGGTGCAGCCCACGCTCGTCCGCGGCATCAAGGGCCCCGACGGCCGCTTCACCCCCGCCCCGGCCCCGCCGCGCACCCGCGTGATCAGCGAGCGGACCGCCAAGACCCTGTCCACCATGCTGGAATCCGTCGTCGACGACCGGGAGGGCACCGGCACCAAGGCGAAGATCCCCGGCTACCGCGTCGCGGGCAAGACCGGCACGTCCAACCGGGTGGATCCGCAGACCGGCCGCTACCACGGCTACACCGCCTCCTTCGCCGGATTCGCCCCCGCCGACCAGCCCCGGATCACCGTCTACTGCGCCATCCAGAACCCCACCGAGGGCAGCTATTTCGGCGGCCAGATCTGCGGCCCCGTCTACAAGAAGGTCATGGAGTTCGCGCTCAAGACCCTCCAGGTGCCGCCGTCCGGCACCCAGCCTCCGCGGCTGCCGGTGAACTACGGCGACCGCTGAACCGGGGGCGGCCGTGACGACGATCACTGTGGATCCGGGGAACCGCGACCCGGCGCGCCCCTCGCTTCGCGGCCGGGCGGGTGCGCCCGGTACGCTCACCGCCGTGCCCCACGCTGATCAGTCCCACACCAGCCCCACGGACGCCCCCGCCATGTACCCGGGAGCGCCCCGCCCCACCCAGGTCCGCCCCGCGCCGCTCGCGGAGCTCGCCGGTCAGCTGGGCATCGCCGCCACCCCTGACGCCGCGGCTGCCGACGAGGCCCCCGCGACCGTCATGGTCACCGGCATCACCCACGACTCGCGGGCCGTGCGCCCGGGCGACATCTACGCCGCCCTGCCCGGCGCCCGCTTCCACGGCGCGGACTTCGCCGCCCAGGCCGCCGGGCTCGGCGCGGTGGCGGTGCTGACCGACCCGTCCGGCACCGACCGCGCCCGGGCCGCCGGCCTGCCCGTCCTCACCGTCGACGACCCGCGCGGCCGCATGGGCGCGCTCGCCGCGACGATCTACGGCGAGCCGGGCCGCGACCTGCTCCAGATCGGCATCACCGGCACCTCCGGCAAGACCACCACCGCCTACCTCATCGAGGGCGGCCTGAAGGCCGCCGCCGGCGCGTCCGGGGGCCTGACGGGCCTCATCGGCACGGTGGAGTCCCGGATCGGTGACGAGCGCATCAAGTCCGAGCGCACCACGCCCGAGGCGACCGACCTCCAGGCGCTCTTCGCGGTCATGCGCGAGCGCGGCGTCCGCTCGGTGGCCATGGAGGTCTCCAGCCACGCCCTGATGCTCGGCCGCGTCGACGGCTGCGTCTTCGACGTCGCGATCTTCAACAACCTCAGCCCGGAGCACATGGAGTTCCACTCCGGCATGGAGGACTACTTCCAGGCCAAGGCCCGGCTCTTCACCAAGGCCCGCAGCCGCCTCGGCGTCGTCAACCTCGACGACGAGTACGGCCGCCGCCTCGCCGAGGGCGCCTCCGAGGTCCCGGTCATCACCTTCTCGGCGGAGGGGCACCCCGACGCCGACTGGCGCGCCACGGACGTCCGCGTCGGCCCGTTCGACTCCGACTTCACCGTCCTCGGCCCCGAGGGCCGGTCGATCACCGCCCGGGCGCCGCTCGCCGGCCCGTTCAACGTCGCCAATGCCCTCGCCGCCATCACCGCGCTCGTCGCCGCCGGCATCGACCCGCAGACCGCCGCCGACGGCGTCGCGGCCGTGCCCGGCGTGCCCGGCCGGCTGGAGCGCGTCGACGCGGGCCAGCCCTACCTCGCCGTCGTCGACTACGCCCACAAGACGGACGCCGTCGAATCGGTTCTCCGCGCCCTGCGCAAGGTCGGCAAGGGCCGGATCCACGCCGTCCTCGGCTGCGGCGGCGACCGCGACCGGACCAAGCGCGCCCCGATGGGCGCGGCCCTGGCCCGGCTCGCCGACACGGCCGTACTGACCTCCGACAACCCCCGCTCCGAGGACCCCCTCGCGATCCTCGCCACCATGCTCGCGGGCGCCGCCGAGGTGCCCGTCCACGAGCGCGGCACGGTCCTCCTCGCGGAGGAGCGGGCCGACGCCATCGCCGCCGCCGTCGCCCGCGCCGAGCCGGGTGACACCGTCCTCGTCCTGGGCAAGGGCCACGAGCAGGGCCAGGACATCGCCGGAGTGGTCCGCCCCTTCGACGACCGCCAGGTGCTGCGCGAGGCCATCGAGGCCGAGCGACTGCGCCTGTCGACCAAGCACCGGAACGACCAGGGATGACAGACCGCCATGCGCGCACAACCCTCCCCACGGAAGCCCTCCCGAACGGCCGGAGGTAAATCTCAGTGATCGCTCTGTCTCTCGCCGAGATCACCGCCATCGTCGGCGGGCAGCAGCACGACATACCGGACCCGGGCGTCGCCGCCGACGGCCCGGTCGTGATCGACTCCCGTGACGTGCGGCCCGGCAGCCTCTTCGCGGCGCTGCCCGGGGAGAACGTCGACGGCCACGACTACGCCGAGCGCGCGGTCGCCGCGGGCGCGGTGGCCGTACTGGCCGCCCGGCCCGTCGGCGTGCCCGCCATCGTCGTCGAGGACGTCGTCGCCGCCCTCGGCGCCCTCGCCCGCGCCGTCGTCGAGCGGCTCGGCACCACCGTCGTCGCGCTCACCGGCTCGGCCGGCAAGACCAGCACCAAGGACCTGATCGCCCAGCTCCTGGAGCGCCTCGGCCCGACCGTGGGGCCGCCCGGCAACTTCAACAACGAGATCGGCCTCCCGCTGACCGCGCTGCGCGCGCAGGAGAGCACCCGCCACCTCGTGCTGGAGATGGGCGCCCGCGGCGTCGGCCACATCCGCTACCTCGCCGAGCTCACCCCGCCGCGCATCGGCCTCGTGCTGAACGTCGGCACCGCGCACATCGGCGAGTTCGGCGGCCGCGAGCAGATCGCCGTGGCCAAGGGCGAGCTGGTCGAGGTGCTGCCCACCGCGGCGGAGGGCGGCATCGCCGTGCTCAACGCCGACGACCCCCTCGTCCGGGCCATGAGCACCCGCACCAAGGCCCGTACCGTCCTGTTCGGCGAGGCCGACGACGCGGACATCCGGGCCGAGAACGTCCGCCTCACCGCGACCGGACAGCCCGCCTTCACGCTTCACACACCCACCGGGTGCGGGGACGTGACCATGCGGCTGTACGGTGAGCACCACGTGTCGAACGCGCTCGCCGCCGCCGCCGTCGCCCATGAGCTGGGCATGCCCGCGCAGGAGATCGCCACCGCGCTCTCCGAGGCGGGACAGCTCTCCCGCTGGCGGATGGAGGTCACCGAGCGTGCGGACGGCGTGACGATCGTCAACGACGC